>NZ_RZQL01000367.1 GCF_003997935.1 Mesorhizobium sp. M7A.F.Ca.US.006.01.1.1 | reverse complement strand
TGCCGCCAGGAACTCGACCGGATAATGTGCCTTGAGATAGGCGGTCTGGTACGAGACGACCGCGTAGGCGGCGGCGTGCGACTTGTTGAAACCATAGTCGGCGAACTTGGCCAGCAGGTCGAAAATGAAGTCGGCTTGCGGCTTGCCGACGCCACGCTCGACCGCGCCGGAGACGAAGCGCTCGCGCTGCTTGTCCATCTCGGCGCGGATCTTCTTGCCCATGGCACGGCGCAGCAGATCGGCTTCGCCGAGCGAGTAGCCGGACAGCTCCTGCGCGATCTGCATCACCTGCTCCTGGTAGACGATGACGCCTTGCGTCTCCTTCACCAGATGGTCGATCTTGGGATGGATCGACGCCATCTCCTCCTCGCCATGCTTTCGGGCGTTGTAGGTCGGGATGTTCTCCATCGGGCCGGGTCGATACAGTGCGACCAGCGCGATGATGTCCTCGATGCAGTCGGGCCGCATGCCGATCAGCGCCTTGCGCATGCCGGCACTTTCCACCTGGAACACGCCGACCACTTCGCCGCGCGACAGCATGGCGTAGGTCTCGGGATCGTCCAGCGGGATCGTCGCCAGGTCGATCTCAATGCCGCGCCGGCGGATCAGCTTCACCGCCGTCTCCAGCACGGTCAGCGTTTTCAGGCCGAGGAAATCGAACTTCACCAGACCGGCCTGCTCGACATATTTCATGTTGAACTGGGTGACGGGCATGTCCGAGCGCGGATCGCGGTACATCGGCACCAGTTCCGACAGCGGCCGGTCGCCGATGACGATGCCGGCGGCGTGCGTCGAGGCATGGCGGTAGAGGCCTTCCAGCTTCTGCGCCATGTCGAGCAGCGTCTGGACGATCGGCTCCCTCTCGGCCTCTTCGGCAAAGCGCGGCTCGTTGGCGATGGCGTCGGCGAGCTTGACCGGATTGGCCGGGTTCTGCGGCACCATCTTGGACAACTTGTCGACCTGGCCATAGGGCATCTGCAGCACGCGGCCGACGTCGCGCAGCACGGCGCGCGCCTGCAGCGTACCAAAGGTGATGATCTGGCCGACCTGGTCGCGGCCGTATTTCTGCTGGACGTAGCGGATGACCTCCTCGCGCCTATCCTGGCAGAAGTCGATGTCGAAGTCGGGCATCGACACGCGGTCGGGATTGAGGAAGCGCTCGAACAGCAGCGAGAAGCGCAGCGGATCAATGTCGGTGATGGTGGTCGAATAGGCAACCAGCGAGCCTGCGCCCGAACCGCGTCCCGGCCCGACCGGAATGCCCTGTGCCTTGGCCCATTTGATGAAGTCGGCAACGATCAGGAAGTAGCCGGGAAACTTCATCTTGGTGATGATGCCGAGCTCGAAATTCAACCGCTCGCGGTATTGCTCGACCGTGTAGCCCGCGGTCGGGCCATGCATGGCCAGCCGCGCGTCGAGCCCCTCATGCGCCTGGCGGGCCAGTTCGTCGGCTTCCGCCTGCACGGCCGCGTCATTATCGGCGACATCGCCCCCGGTGAAGCGCGGCAGGATCGGGTTGCGGTTCTTCGGGTAGTAGGAGCAGCGCAGCGCGATCTCGACGGTGTTGTCGATCGCCTCCGGCAGGTCGGCGAACAGCCTGGCCATATCGGCCTGGCTGCGCAGGAAATTGTCCGGCGACAGCCGGCGACGATTGTCGGCGGCAACAACCGATCCCTCGGCAATGGCGATCAGCGCGTCATGCGCGTCATAATCGTCGCGAGCCGAGAAGAACGCCTCGTTGGTAGCGACCAGCGGCAGTTCATGGGCATAAGCCAGATCAATCGAGGATTTCTCGATCACGCGATCATAGCCGGAAACCCGGTCCAGTTCGACATAAAGCCGGTCGCCGAACATCGCCTTGAGGGTCAAAAGCCGTGCCTCGGCCAGATCGCGGCGATCTTCCTTGAGGGCGATGCCGATGGGTCCGCGCGGCCCGCCGCTGAGGCAGATCAATCCGTCACAAAAGCCTTCCATCATTTCGGTGGTCAGGTGCACGGCTTCACCTGGCGGCGTTTCGAGGTAGACGCGGCTGACCAGCCTGACCAGGTTGGAATAGCCGACCTCGGTCGCGGCAAGCAGGACGACCGGCCGCATATCGGGGCCCTGCCGCCTGCGGTCGCGCTGGCCATCGCTGTTTTCGCCGGAAAAGGCGAGCGCGGTCTGACAGCCGATAATCGGCTGGATGCCGTCCTTCACCGCCTTCTGCGCGAATTCGAGGGCGCCGAACAGATTGTTGGTGTCGGTGACGGCGATGGCCGGGGCTTCGTCCTTGACCGCGTGAGCCACCACCTTGCCGATCTGCAAGGCGCCTTCCAGCAGCGAATAGGCCGAATGCACGCGCAAATGGACGAAGGGCCGCGCCGGGGCCTCCGGCCGCGCCGCAGCAATCGCAGCTTCGCGCTTCAGGGGATCGCGGGGAAGTTTTTCGTCGGCCATGGTGTTGCGTGAAGGTCCTTGAGTCGATGGAGATGTATTGTCCGGGACCGCGCGATGCCAGTCCAGCACAAACCACTGCTGATCACAGGCTGCCTGCCCGGCTCGCCCTACGCAAACTCCATGATCACGGCGTCGACGGCCAGGCTGTCGCCCGGTTTGGCATTGAGCTTGGAGACGACAAGGTCGCGTTCAGCACGCAGCACGTTTTCCATCTTCATCGCTTCGACCACCGCCAAGGTCTCGCCGGCCTTGACCTCCTGGCCTTCGGCAACGGCAATCGACACGACAAGGCCAGGCATCGGGCAAAGCAGCAGGTTCGACGTGTCCGGCGCCACCTTTTCGGGCATCAGCCTTTCCAGCTCGGCAGTGCGCGGCAGCATGGCGCGCACGGTCACCGACATGCCTTTCCAGGCAATGCGAAAGCCGTTGGCAACCGGCCTGACCTGAGCCGTAACCTTGCGCTTGCCGACAGTGCCGCGCCAGACCAGGTCGCCCGGCCGCCAGTCGGATGCAACGGTCAACGCCCTGCCGCCCTCGATCGACAGATCGACTTCCATCGGAATGGAAATCATGCCCTCGATAATCGACGCCGACAGATAGTCATCGCCGATCTTTACCACCCAGTCGCGCTTCAGAGCTCCCGAATGCGGCGCCAGCCGCCCGCCCAGCCGGTCGAGCCGGTCGCGGCGCAGCAGTTCCACCGCGGTCGCGATCGACGCCAACACCGCTTTCTCATCGTCGTTCGGTACGACCGGCGCGAAGCCGTCGGGATATTCCTCCGATATGAAAGCGGTCGATATCCGCCCTTCCCGCCAACGCGGATGCTGCATCAAGGCAGCCAGGAACGGAATGTTGTGCTCGATACCGTCGACGACGAAGCTGTCGAGCGCTTCCGACATGGCATCGATGGCTTCCAGACGCGTCGGCGCCCAGGTGCACAGCTTGGCGATCATCGGATCGTAGAACATCGAGATTTCGGAGCCTTCGGTGACGCCGGTGTCGTTGCGGATGATCACATCGCCGAATTGTCCTTCCTCAGGCGGCCGGTAGCGCGTCAGCCGGCCGATCGAAGGCAGGAAATTGCGGTAAGGGTCTTCGGCGTAGAGCCGGCTTTCCACCGCCCAGCCGTTCAGCTTGACGTCGCTTTGCTGGATGGCAAGCTTTTCGCCGGCGGCGATGCGGATCATCTGCTCGACCAGATCGATGCCGGTGACGAGCTCCGTCACCGGATGTTCGACCTGCAATCGTGTATTCATTTCAAGGAAATAGAAGTTTTTCTCGCTGTCGACGATGAATTCCACGGTGCCGGCGCTTTGATAATCGACGGCCCTGGCCAGCGCCACCGACTGCTCGCCCATGGCCTTGCGTGTCGCGGCGTCCAGGAATGGCGATGGCGCCTCTTCGGCGACCTTCTGGTTGCGTCGCTGGATCGAGCATTCGCGCTCGCCGAGATAGAGCGCGTTGCCATGCGCGTCGGCCAGCACCTGGATTTCGATGTGGCGCGGATCGACGACGAATTTCTCGATGAAGAGACGATCGTCGCCGAACGAACTCTTGGCTTCCGAGCGCGCGCGGTCGAAGCCGTCGCGCACTTCGGCCTCGCTCCAGGCGATGCGCATGCCCTTGCCGCCGCCGCCAGCCGAAGCCTTGATCATCACGGGATAGCCGATTTCGCCGGCGATCTTTTCGGCATGGTCGGCATTCTCGATGACGCCGAGCCAGCCGGGCACGGTGGAAACCTTGGCGGCGTTGGCGAACTTCTTCGATTCGATCTTGTCGCCCATCGCCTTTATGGCCTTGGGCTTCGGGCCGATGAAAATGATGCCTTCCGCTTCCAGCGCTTCGCAGAAGGCCGCCCGCTCGGACAGGAATCCGTAGCCGGGATGCACGGCCTGAGCCCCCGTTTCCTTGCAGGCGGCGATGATCTTTTCCGGGACGAGATAGCTCAGCGCGGCTGGCGAAGGCCCAATATGCACCGCCTCGTCGGCCATCTCGACATGCACGGCATCGCGATCGGCATCGGAATAGACGGCAACCGTGGCGATGCCCATCTTGCGCGCCGTCTTGATTACGCGGCAGGCAATTTCGCCGCGATTGGCGATCAGGATCTTGGTGAACATGCGAAATGTCATCCCTCGGGTCGGCCGTTCCTTTTATGGCCTGTGCTTGCAGGGTCAAGCCGACCATGCAATTCACTGCCTTTCAATCGACTTGCGATTCCAATTCCTCGCTGTGGCCCAGTCGGGCAGCCAGCTGCCAGTTGATCGTGTCGGCAAAACCTGAAACCTTGGAAAAAAATTCGCATTGGAGGACGCCTGATGAAAACCCGCGCCGCTGTCGCAGTCGCCGCCGGAAAGCCGCTGGAGATCATGGAGGTCGACCTCGACGGGCCGCGTGAGGGCGAGGTGCTGGTCGAGATCAAGGCGACAGGCATCTGCCACACCGACGAATTCACGCTGTCGGGCGCCGA
>NZ_RZQL01000366.1 GCF_003997935.1 Mesorhizobium sp. M7A.F.Ca.US.006.01.1.1 | reverse complement strand
GTCCTTCTTCTTGTCGGGCCGGAAATGATCGGTATCGACGCCGCGCGTCCACGGCCGCAGCTTGGTGAAGCCGCGCGCCGAGAGGTCGTCGGCGAGCGACTGGGTGGCGACCAGCGTGCCCTGGCCGGAATTGTGGAAATCGCGCAGCCAGCGATAGGCCCAGCTTTCCGGCACCGGCAGGCGGGCGCTGAGATATTCGGGAAAGCGCGTGTGATAGCTGGTGGTGAACGGACGGCCGGCATTGCGGCAATAGCGCCGCGCCATGATGCCGAGCGGTCCTTCGGTGACGATGTGGATGTGGTCGGCCTTGCCGGCGTCGATCAGGCGCGCGACATGGCCGGGCGTGGTCAGCGCCAGCCTGATGTCGGGGTAGGTCGGCAAGGGCAGGGTGCGAAAGATGTTGGGCGTCAGGAAATCCACCGCGACATCGAAGGATTTCAGCGTCTCGGTGAGCCGCTCCAGCGTGTGGACAACGCCGTTGACCTGCGGGCGCCAGGCGTCGGTGACCATCAATATGCGCATGGCGGCCCTTTGCTTGAAAGGTCGACGGTTGCCTTGAGACGATGCCGGAACGGCGACCAGCCTGCTGCTCTCGCTTCGCTCCAGCGCACCCGGACGGGCACGGGGTCGAAGTGAGGCGGCAAGGCCGAATCAATTGAGGTCGCGCGCTTCATGCGCGCTCTTGATCATGGTTTCATGACGGGCGGATGAAGCCGGTTTCCACTTTTCGGAATCGTGCCCGGTTATGCGGGAACCTTTATGATGGCGCGCAGTCCGCCGAGCGGGCTGTCTTCAAGAGTGATATCGCCGCCATGCGAGCGGGCGATGTCGCGGGCGATCGACAGGCCGAGCCCGGTGCCGCTGGCATCGAGGTTGCGGGCCTCGTCGAGCCGCACGAAAGGCTTGAACACGTCTTCTCGTCGGTCGGCGGGAATGCCCGGACCGTCGTCGTCGATGGTGACCAGCAGCGAGCCGCGGCCATGGGTGGCGTTGACCTCAACCGTCTTGGCATAGCGGAAGGCGTTGCCGATGACATTGGACATCAGCCGGGCAAAGGCGTTCGGCCGCACATGCACATCGGGGTCTCCGGCGAGCGTCGTCGACAGCTTGCGCTTGCGCAGCCTGGCCTCCTCGTCGAGCTTCTCGAAATAGGCCTCGAGATCGAACCGTCCGGCGTCTTCCGAAGCCTCGCCACGGGCAAAGGCGAGATAGCCTTCGAGCATCGACTGCATATCGTCGATGTCCTGGTCGAGCGCGGCCTTGGTCTCGGCCTTGCCGCCGGAAAGCGCCAACTGCAGCTTGAAGCGGGTGAGGATGGTTCGCAAATCATGGCTGACGCCGGTCAGCATGGCGGTGCGTTGTTCAATCTGGCGCTCGATGCGCTCGCGCATCTGCATGAAGGCAAAGCCGGCGCGGCGAACCTCTTCGGCGCCGCGCGGCCGGAAGTCGCGCGGCATCGGCCGGCCCTTGCCGAAACTTTCGGCGGCTTCGGCGAGCATCAGGATCGGCCGGATCTGGTTGCGCAGGAAGGGAATGGCGATCATCAGGAGCACCAGCGAGGTGCCGACCATCCAGATCAGGAAGATGTGGGTGTTGGAGGCATAGGCTTGGCTGCGGCGCACGAAGACGCGCAGCACCTTGCCCTCGAGCTGCACGCGCACCTCGACGATGTTGGAGTTGCCGACCGTGTCGATCCAGAACGGGCGGTTGATCTGGCGGGTGATCTCGGACGAGAGAACATCATCCAAAATCGAGAAAAACGGTTTTGGACCGGGCGCGGGCAGTGGGTCGGGCGGCAAGAGGTCGACCTTCAGCTGCATGCGGTCCTGGGCGATGCGGATGATGTTGGTGTAGTCGGCATCGCGCGGATAGGTCTCGATCAGGTCGATGATGGCGGCGATGTCGCGTACGGTGGCCTGCGACAGGCGCTGCGTCACGGTTGCCCAATGACGTTCCATGAAGACGAAGGCGACGACTGATTGCAGCAGGATCATCGGCGCGATGACGATGATCAGCGAGCGAGCATAGAGCCGCTTGGGCATATAGAGCGAGACGAGGCGCCAGAAGCGGTTCCAGGCGCGCGGCACCGCCTTCAGCGTCCGCGCGGCGCGTGCGCTCAAGCCGCCATTGCCCGGCTGTTCCAGTTCCGTGGTTGCCATTCGCTCTTTTCGCTTGCCCGCAGCCGTTCAGCCGGCCGCAGGCGGCATTCTATTCCACGCTGAGCCGATACCCAATACCGCGTACGGTCTGCAGCCAGACCGGATTGGACGGATCGCGCTCGATCTTGCGGCGGAGCCGGTTGATCTGGACGTCGATGGTGCGCTCGCCGACTTCCGAATCGTCGCCGACAAGCTCGTGGCGGGGTATCGTCTCGCCCGCCCGCGCGGCGAAGATCGCCAGGATCTCCTGCTCGCGGTCGGTCAGTTTCAACGCCTCGCCGCCGCGCTTCAATTCGCGCCGGGCGATCTGGAAGGTGTAGGGGCCGAAGACCAGCTGCTCGACCTTGGGCGTGGTCGCCGGGCCTCCGCGGCGCAGGATGTTGTTGATGCGCAGGATCAGCTCTCGCGGATCGAACGGCTTTGGCAGATAGTCGTCGGCGCCAGCCTCCAGCCCTGAGATGCGGCTGTCGGTCTCCGACAGCGCCGTCAGCATCAGGATCGGTACGTTCTTTTCGGCCCGTAGTGACTTGGTCAGGTCGACGCCCGTCTCGCCGGGCATCATGACGTCCAGCACCAGAAGATCGAAGTCGAGGCCGGCTAGCTTGCGCCTGGCTTCGCCAGCATTGCCTGCGACGGTGACGCGAAAGCCATTTTCGGTCAGGTACTGCTTAAGAAGATTGCGGATGCGGGTGTCGTCGTCGACGACAAGCAGATGCGGCGCGTCGTCGTCCGGTGCGGCCGCGTGATCGACCCGTTCAGTGCTCTCCATGGCTTTTCCCTGACATTTTTGCGGACCCAACGTCGATCTGCGCCCTCAGTTCCGGATTGACCATCGCTTCGAGGAACCGTTCCACCAAGGTCCGTTCGGTTACTCCGGAATCCCCCAATGCAGCATGGATGCGGCGCGACTGTGGCCGCGCCAGCGCCAGCGCCAGCGCACGGCCTTTGGCTGTCGGATAAAGTTCGCGCTGGCGGCGGTCGCGCGGACCTTGCAACTGCACGACATGGTCGGTGTCGATCAGTTGCTTGAGCACGCGGGCCAGGCTTTGCTTGGTGATCTTCAGCACGTCGAGCAGTTCGGCGACCGTCAGGCCCGGCCTGCGGTTGACGAAATGCAGCACCCGGTGGTGGGCTCGGCCGAAGCCGTAATCGGCCAGGATCTGGTCCGGATCGGAGGTGAAGTCGCGATAGGCAAAGAAGAGCAATTCGATGATGGCGAAGTCGATGCCGTCCTCGACCGACATCGCGGTCCTGATCGGTTTTCCGGCGGCTGGGCTTCGATCCGTCATTATTTCTCCGTGGGAAAGAGAGATTATGTCAGTACTATTGACGTAATTTCCCTGCAATGGTAATTTTTGACAAGCTTTTGGGCGGATTGCGAACGAAAAGGCAAGGGAAGCCGGTTTTTCCGGAACTTCCTGAGTTTGCCAGAGCGCAATTATCCGCCTACGCTCCACCACAAAAGCCGCTTTGGGCGGCCGACACGAAACACACAACGACAAAACTATCCGGGCTGCCGCCCGCGGGAGGTTAACATGGCATCCGTTCCCTTCGATCAACTCGATGGCTTCATCTGGATGAACGGCGAATTCGTCCAATGGGGTGACGCCAAAATCCATGTGCTGACGCACGGGCTGCATTACGCCAGCGCTGTTTTCGAGGGAGAGCGCGCCTATGGCGGCGAGATATTCAAGCTCAACGAACACACCGAGCGCCTGCATGAATCGGCACGCCTGCTCGGTTTCAAGATCCCCTATTCGGTGGCCGAACTCAACGACGCCTCTTCCACGCTTCTCAAGAAGCAGGGTTTCCAGGACGCCTATGTCCGACCGATCGCCTGGCGCGGCAGTGAGCAGATGGGCGTCTCGGCGCAGAACAACCGCATCAACTGCGCCATCGCCATCTGGCAATGGCCGAGCTATTTCGATCCTGCGCAGAAGCTGAAAGGCATCCGTCTCGACGTGGCGGAATGGCGCCGGCCCGACCCGCGCACCGCGCCTTCCAAGTCGAAGGCCGCCGGTCTCTACATGATCTGCACCATGTCCAAGCACGCCGCCGAGGCCAAGGGCTATGCCGACGCCATGATGCTCGACTGGCGTGGCCAGGTCGCGGAAGCGACCGGCGCCAACATCTTCTTCGTCAAGGACGGCAAGATCCACACGCCCAAGCCCGACTGTTTCCTTGACGGCATCACCCGCCGCACGGTCATTGGGCTGGCCAAGGATCGCGGCCTGGAGGTGATCGAACGCGCCATCCTGCCTGAAGAGCTGGAAAGCTTCGAGCAGTGCTTCCTGACCGGGACGGCAGCGGAAGTGACGCCGGTTTCGGAGATCGGACCTTACCGATTCGAGGTCGGCGAAATAGCCAAGAATCTTATGAATGACTATTCTGCGGCCGTTCAGCCCAAGCACGCGATCGCCGCAGAATAACGAAAGTCACAGCTTTTTTAGGAAGTAGGGGCGGTTTTCGGGCCGCCCCTTTTATTTCAGCGTTTCTGCATTTGACTTTCGTCCAATTCGGCGTCTCATGATGGTGTCGGCCCGGGAGGCTGACAGCTATGGAGGGACTAATCATATGGACATGAACACGCTTCTTCCGATCATCATACAGGTGATTACTGGCGTCATCGGTGGTCAGGCGGTCGGTGCGGCGCTCAAGACGGCGGCGATGGGTCAGCTTCCCAAAATCCTGGGCGGAGCCATTGGCGGCGTCGGCGGTGCGGCGATCCTCGGCAGCCTGCTGGGTGGCGGGGCGG
>NZ_RZQL01000365.1 GCF_003997935.1 Mesorhizobium sp. M7A.F.Ca.US.006.01.1.1 | reverse complement strand
ATCATCTTCGATGATGCCGACATTGACGGTGCTGTTGACGGTGCGGTCCAGGCGAAGTTCCGCAATGCCGGCCAGACCTGCGTTTCCGCGAACCGCATTTACGTCCAATCGAGCGTTCACGATGAGTCCGCCGAGAAATTGTGGAGAAGGTCCGGCACTTATCAGTGGTCCGACGTCTACTCCCGGAGCGAAGCCGTCGCCAACCCAAGATCGAGTCCCACATCGCAGATGATAATTCGATGCGGGGCCGAACGATAAATATGCATGCTTTGGCCACCCCGAGGCAGGGCTCATTGAGATGATCCGACCGCCTTGGAACAAAGATGGGGTAGAGCAGATGAAGCGTTGGCAGCGTGTCTCCATTCGACGCGAGCGCTTAGGATGGGATCACGATCATTCGCATCACGCGCAGCCGCAAGGGCGATGCCATGGCTACTTTGGAATCGTTGAAGTGGTTTGAGCCGGACAGTCACAAATACACCCGTTACGCCGCGGCTCAGGAAACGGGGCGGCGTCCGGCGGTGGAGGTGCTCGCTGACTTAAAAAGGGTGCGGGCAGTCGTTGCGCTTGAGAGCGACGACATTTGGGATCCGGCACGGGGTGACCTGCTGCCAATCGGCAGTTAACAGGGTCCGACAAAAGTGTGCACAACATGCTGCTGAAGTGGCCTCCGGAAGCGCTACCGGAAGTTACGCGTCTTGAACTTGATAGGGTCGATATGGTCATACTGCATCGACGATGTCGCGCCCCTTCGGCATGCCGCGCGGATCGATGCCCGATCCGCCGTGATGAGCCTCGTCCCTCGGCCGTGCGGCAACGGAAACGGCGTCTTGCGGTTTCCCACGCTGGCCAGCCCGGCCGACAGATCGGTCAGCTCGTGGGCGACGAGGTGCACCACCTCCTCTTCCGTCGGATGCGTCCGCGGACGCCGAGCATGGCCGAAGCAAGAAGCACGCGCCGGAATTTCTCGAGAGATCTTGACCCAGACGACGACGTTTGCCGCACCCGTCTCATCCTCCAGAGGAACATGAAGCCTTTGGCCGAGCCCGGCCGCTGCCGGACCAGCACCAGGCCGGCGGCCTCGAGCCAGCTTCTGCCTCGCGCCTGCATAGCATCCTGACAGGTCACGGTGCGGCGCCGGTTAGGCGGCACGCCGATTTTGGCAACGCTAGCCTGTGAACTGAAGAATGAAGGTCGGACTTGCGGCACATCGATTAGGTTCAAATGATAAGTTGCTGCCCGGCGAGGTCGTTTCAGCGCATCTCGACTGGTGGGTCGGCAAGACAATGCGGAACGGAAATGATCGCAGGCGTAAAGGACGGCTTTCGGGGCCGGAAGCTTCAGGCCTGGAACCGGACCCCAGTTTGGCGCAAGCATCGTGGCCTCCGCCCGGTCAGGCATTCACCGGCTCGCGAAATGCCAATTGATTCTGCTTAACCGGGCATACCTAAACGGCCACTTGCGTTCCGATCTCGACCACACGTCCGGTCGGGATCTGGAAATACTCCGTCGCGTCGGCGGCCGTGCGCGCCAAGCCGATGAACAGCTTGTCCTGCCACACCGGCATGCCGGAGTTGGGTGACGCCTTGAGCGAGCGACGCGACAGGAAGAAGGACGTCGTCATGATGTCGAACTTCCAACCCTGCTTGCGGCAGATCGCCAGCGCACGCGGGATGTTAGGCTGTTCCATGTAGCCGAAGGTCAGTGTCACCCGCATGAACAGCTCATTGATCGTTTCCATCTTGATCCGCTCGCTGTCGGGCACCACGGGCTGCTGCGCCGTCACCACAGAGAGGATGACGTTCTGTTCGTGCAGCGCCTTGTAGTGCTTCAGGCTGTGCATCAACGCGGTCGGCGCACTGGCGGGATCGCTGGTCAGGAACACGGCCGTACCGGACACCAGCTGCGGTTTCTTCTTCAACAGATTGCCCGCAAGGAAATCGAGCGGAATCTGGTTCCTGCGCGTCTTGTCAAATAGATACCTGCTGCCTCTTATCCAAGTCCACATGGTCATCACGATCACTGCGGCAATGGCAAGCGAGGCCCAGCCGCCTTCGAATACCTTGACGATGTTAGCTGCAAAGAAGCCGGTATCGATGAAGACGAACACCGCCATTAAGGCTATCGCGACGCCGAGCGGCCATTTCCAGATGCGCGTCATCACAACAAAAAGCAGTATGTTCGTCACCAGCATATTGCCGGTCACCGAAATACCGTAGGCCGAGGCCAGCCGGCTGGATTCGCCGAAGCCGACCACCAGCAGCATCACCACCAGCGCCAGCATCAGGTTGATGCGCGGCAGATAGATCTGGCCCGACTGTTTTTCCGACGTGTGCTGGATGACGAAACGCGGCAGCATGTTGAGCTGTACCGCTTGCCTGGTCAGCGAAAAGGCGCCGGAGATCACCGCCTGGCAGGCGATCACGGTCGCCGCCGTGGCAAGCACGACCATCGGAATAAGCGTCCAGCCCTGGTTCATCTCGAAGAACGGATGACCGACAACGCCGCCATTTGCCAGCACGAAGGCGCCTTGCCCGACATAATTGAGCAACAGACAAGGGAACACGATCGCCAGCCAGGCGAGCACGATCGGCTTGCGGCCGAAATGGCCGAGGTCGGCGTAGAGCGCCTCGGCTCCGGTGACGGCGAGGAAGACTGCACCAACCGTAACGAAGGCGACGTCAGGCGAGTTGACCAGGAACGACACGATGTAATGCGGGCTGATTGCCAGCAGGATTTCCGGGTCGTCCATGATGTGGTTGAGCCCGGAAAGGCCGATGGCCAGGAACCACAGCGCGGTAACGGGTCCGAACACCAATCCTACGCCGCCGGTGCCAAACCGCTGTACCGCAAACACGATCGCCAGGATGGCCAGTGTCAGCGGCACCACATAGGGCTGGAACGTCGGCGTGACGACATTCATACCTTCGACCGCCGACAGTACCGAGATTGCCGGCGTAATGACGGCGTCGCCAAAAAAAAGCGCCGCGCCGACGATGCCGATGCCGATGCCGATGCCGAGGATCACCGCAGAGCAGGTCGGGAAACTGTTGCGCGCCAGCGCCATAAGCGACAGCACTCCGCCCTCGCCTCGATTGTCGGCGCGGAGCACGAACATGATGTATTTGATCGTCACGGTGATCGTCAGGGACCAGATGATCAGCGAGAGTACGCCGAGGATGTCGCCACGGCTGGCGACGTTGCCACCCGCTGATGCATGCAACGCCTCGCGAAATGCATAGATCGGGCTGGTGCCTATATCGCCATAAACGACACCTAGTGCGCCCAACATCAGCGCCTTGGTGCTGTGCTGCTCGACCTCAGAATGGCTCGATTGTTCGACAGGTTCTGCCTCGTTACCAGCATTGGTAAGGGCCATGGACGACACTCCGATAAGCGCGCGGTGCTCTACGCTTGCTGCACTGCAATATCAAGTTCCGTCACGTAATGTCTGCCGTCTCGCCTGTCGTTGCTCGCCTTGGTAGACTCGCCAGCCCGCAGCCCTACCGAGCAGCAATAGCGCCCCGGCAGAACCCTCAATCGCCCAGATCAATGAATGGTTATCGCCCACAGTGCCCCCCCGCGATGCGGCCGATGGCGACCAGGGTGTCGTGGGCGCACAAGGATGGCGCTTTCCTGATGACGCCGTGCTCCAGGTGTGATCGCACCGTTGCTGCGCAAGCCATTTACTTGCTCGTCCCAGCGAGGACCGTGGCCAACTGGAACGCAGGGCCACGCCGCTCACCGGCCGCACTTTGCGGCGCAGATAACGATTCGATCTCCGCGGCGAGATTCTGGTTGAAGAAGCCACCAAGCTTGTCGAAGGACACACGGTCGTAATATCGACATGCCAGTATCCGCAACCCAGAAAAGCTCCTTGGGCTCCGCTGCGCGCGCCACGAACAACCCGATCTTCTCTGCGAAGAGGACGCCGTAATCCTTCAGGTTGAAGCCAAACCGGGGGGCGGCCGTGACGTATGGGCGAAGGGCTAGGAGGCGGGTTCGGTGAGGAACGGCATTGATGTCCACGCCGTCTCCTGGAAAGACAGAGGAATGCGGTGTCACCGACTGGCGCCGGAGGTTGATCCGGTGATTAGGAGGAGCACTCGTTGTCGGATTCTCGACGATGTCGGACATCTGACACAACGCTGCCAGAGCGATCACGTTGTTCCGAAACGATTTTCCCAGTTGGCACGACAATTGCGGTCCTATGCGCAAAAGCACTGCGATGCCGCACCGACTGGAAGAACTCATCAATGATCACGCTTTTCGAACATGTGGGCGCCGCTACCAACACTAAGCGTTCCCGATCAAACGGAAGCCTCTATCCCTTCTTTCTGAAGGCTGTCCGGACATGAACGCATTTGATGTCCGTCCAACGCTGGATGCTCCCGACGACGATCTCTATCTTTGGCTTGAAGATGTGGAAGGCGAGCGGGCACTTGCCTGGGCCGCCGGCCAGTCGGCAAAGACCCTGAAGCACTTCAGTGGAACGCAGTTCGAGCGCGACCGCGCGACTCTGAAGGCAGGCCTGTTCCCTAAGCGGCGTCGCATCTCCCCCGGCCGAGTCGCATGGCTTGAATCCGATATCAGGGCTTGGATGGAAACTAGATCTGAGAGCCGCACCGCATGAATGTAGCCTCCCAATATCTTCTCCCGTCTGTGGCGCATCACGAAGCCGGGCACGCGGTGGCCGCCATCGTTTTGCACCGTCAGATGTTCGACGACGACCGTGAACTCCCTGCTTTCTCAAGTGTTAGTATTTACCCCGACGCCGGTGACGGAGAGTGCGGTGGTTTTGTCGAAGGCACGGTTTTCTATTCAGCGCAAGGATTCACCTCGGAGCTAAAGCCGATTTTCGAGAACGATATGGATCGACATTTCCAACGCGATGAAGCGATCCAAGAGATAGTTGCGTGTCTGGCAGGTCCTTTTGCAGAATCCGCATTCGAAGGCTATCTGGACCCGCGCGATATGGCGATGAATGCGTCCGATGGGAATGAGGGGAGCAGCGACTACGCGGATGCCAAGC
>NZ_RZQL01000364.1 GCF_003997935.1 Mesorhizobium sp. M7A.F.Ca.US.006.01.1.1 | reverse complement strand
GCATAGTTCTGGAAGACGATGCCGACGCGCCGCTTTTCCGGCGCGACGCTGCCGCCCTTGCCCGACACGACCTCGCTGCCGATGCGGATTTCGCCTGACGTCACTTTCTCGAATCCGGCCACCAGCCTCAGCAACGTCGTCTTGCCGCAGCCGGAAGGACCGAGCACTGCCAGGAACTCGCCGTCGGCGACATCGATCGACACGTCCTTGACGGCATCGAAATTGGCGAAGCTCTTGGTCACATTGTCCAAGCTCAATCGCGCCATGGCAGCACTCCGGTCGGAAGGTAGGGGGCAAGCAGATTGGTCACCAGCATCAGCACGAAAGTGACCGCCACGGTGATGACGGACATCGCCGCCGCGTAGTTGGAATCGCCGCCCTGCTCGAAGGAGAACATCACCACGCCGATCGTTTCCGAGCCCGATGACCACAGCAGCGCCGAAACGGTAAGTTCGCTCAACGCCGTCATGAAGATCAGCAGGCCGCCGGCGATCGCCGCCGGTGCCACCAGGGGAAAGATGATCGTGCGCATGCGCGTGAACAACCCCGCGCCGGCCACCTGGGCAGCTTCCTCCAGCGCCCGGTCGATCTGGTGATAGCCGCTGATGGTTGGCCGCAATGCCAGCACCAGGAAACGGGCAAGATAGGCGTAGAGGATGATCCAGACGGTGTTGTAGAGCTGGATGCCGGTCAGCGGGATCGGCCGCAGGAACATGAGCAGCGAGGCGATCGCCAGCACCACGCCGGGCAAGGCATAGGGCAGTTCGACCGACAGATTGAGCAGCCGCACCCAGCGCTGCTTGCCCCACGCAATCAGATAGCCGATCGGCACTGCGACCAGGACCGCGAAGAAGGCCGCCGCGATCGACAGCCAGAAGCTGTTGAAGAAGGCGCGGCTGGCCGCGTCATGCTCGAACAGCACGAAGCGATAATTATCGAGCGTCGCCGTCTTGGCGGTGAGCGCGATGCCGTAGCCCGGCACCAGCGATGTCAGAACCAGCCCGAACAGCGGCAGGAACAGCACCACGATGATCAGCAGCCACATGCCGGCCTGCACGGCGGGCCGCCAGCGGCCGAGCTCATAGGGCTCAGCCGAAAGCGACGTGGAGCTGATGCGATAGTCGCGGCGACGGCTCATGATCTCCTGGGCAAGGATGCCCGCCATGGCGATGATGCCGATCAGCACCGACAGGAACGCGGTTTCGCCGAGCACGGCAGGGCCGCCGCCGGCCAGCTTCTGATAGATCAGCGTCGGCAGCAGGAGATAGTTGGCGGGAATGCCGAGAAAGGCCGGAATGCCGAAATTGCCGACGCAGGAGACGAAGGCGAGTGCGGCGGCCGCCATGATCGACGGCGTCATCAAGGGCAGCACGATGGTGACCAGCACGGTGAACCAGCCGGCACCGCCCGCCCGCGCCGCTTCGACCAGCTCGCGCGGCAGCTTGCGCAGGCCGGCGCGCACCAGCAGGAAGACCAGCGGGCCATACTGCACGCCGAGCAGCAGGATGATGCCCGAGGTGGAATAGAGCGGGTTCCTGGTACCGAGCGGCGGTGCCGCCCCGAACAGCTTGAGGAACGGGCTTGCCGGGCCGAACAGTTGCAGCCAGGCCAGCGCTGTTACCTGCGGCGCGATCATCAAGGGCATGACGTAACAGAGCACCATGGCGCTGCGGGCGCGGATATCGGTCAGAGTGACGAGGACGGCCACCAGCGTTCCCGACAGCACCGCAAGCAGGGTGCCGCCGATACCGACGACCAGTGTGTGCCAGGTGGCGATCCAGGTCGCCGGACTGGCGAGCCCCGCCTTTATCGCGACGGTCGACAGCGTGCCACCGGGTGCCACGATCTCCTTGATCAGGCGCAGCATCGGCAGCAGCGAAAGCAGGACGATGACGATGGCTACCGCCGCCGTCAGGACCATTTCCTGGCCCCGGCTTTCCCTGATCCGTGTGGACATGATTGCGTTTCCTGGGGTCGATCAGCCGATGCGATCGGGTTTCGCAGTCGGCATGCCGCTAGGGGACATGCCGACTGAATTGCCGGCTCAGCCGCCGAACAGTTCCGAGAACTTCGCCTTGTCGGCGTCGGTTTTGGCGACGATTGCCTTGGTGTCGAACGACATCACCTTGACCTTGACGCCTTCCGGCAGCCATTCGGGGCGGCCGACCGAGGCGCGCGCCGGCAGATAGCCCATCGAAAGCGCAAGCTTCTGGCCGTCATCGGAAAGAATGAAGTCGACGAACTTCTTGGCGCCATCGACATTCCTGGCGGTCTTCATGATGGCGACCGGTTCGGTCACTGCCGGCACACCTTCCGAGGGGAATACGAACTCGACCGGGGAACCCTTCTTCCTGGCGTTCATCGCCATGAAGTCGACGAGGATACCATAAGGCTTTTCGCCTGATGCCACCGACTTCAGCACCGCACCATTGCCGCGCACGCTGACGGTGTTGTTGGTCTTCAGCTTCTGGAAGAAATCCCAACCATAATTGGTATCACCGACGAAGCCTGAAAGCAGGTAGGCGGCGGCACCCGAATAGAGCGGGCTCGGCATGACCAGGCCATCTGCATAGGCGGGCTTGGCAAGATCGGCCCAATGCTGCGGCTTCTCGGCCGCAGCGGTGTTGTAGACGATGCCGGTGGTGATCAGCTTGCTGCCGAAATAGGTCTTGTCGGCATCATAGGCATCCGCCTCGATGCCGTCGAGCTTTGCCTCGGGATAGGGCAGCAGCCGGTCATCCTTCTTCAACAGCTCCATCGACACCGCATCGGCGATCAGAAGCACATCGGGCTGCGGGCTGCCGGCGGCAAACTCGGCCGCCATCTTGGTCAGGATGTCGCTCGTTCCGGAGCGATAGATGGTCACGTCGATACCCGGCTGCGCCTTCTTGAAGGCATCCACGGTCTTGGCCGCGTCGGCTTCCGGTTGGGACGTGTAGAGCGTCAGTGTTTCGGCGTTTGCCACGCCGGCAAACAAAGTTGCCGCGAGCGCCAGCTGGCTGGCCAGCAGCTTGATGAAGTGCGTCTTCAATGAGACCTCCTGTCTTTCTGTGCATGACCGGTCCGGCTCTGGCCGGCTCCCCGTCTCTTCCTCCCTGCACGGCGCATATGACTGGTGGATGACACAGCGCGTGAAACCCACAAAATATGTTCATATGTACGATGTCAATTACAAATGAACAGAAATGTGCGACAATCGACATGCCGGAGAGCCGGCATCGATTGACATCCGGCCGGTGTTTCCCTGATGAGCACCGGTCAGGCCACGGCTCATGAGGGACAGGAACCGATGACCACAGAAAAACCCAGACAGGCTCGCCTGCCGATGGTCTCGTCGGACCTTACCGTCAAGACGGCATGGCTCTACTATGTCGAAGGTTTCACCCAGGAACAGATCGCCGAAAAGCTCGATGTCTCCAGGGTGAAGGTCATGCGTACGCTGGCCTCCTGCACCGCCGAGGGCATTGTCGTCACCATGATCAACGCGCCGACAGCCGGGCAGGTGGCGCTCGAGCGGGAACTGGAAAAGCGCTGGGGTCTGAATGCCGCCGTCGTCATTCCGACGCCTTCGGCGCATGACCATCTGGAGAAGGCCATCGGCCACGCCGTCGCGGCCTATCTCGGCGAGCAGATGCAGGACGGCATGACGCTGGCGATCGGTGGCGGCGCGACCCTGCATGCCAGCCTCGGCTTCCTTGCCCGCCGGCAGTTGAAGCGTGCCTGCGTGGTGGCGCTCGTCGGCAGCCTGCCGCATTCGCAATGGATCAATCCATCGATCGTTGCAGCCAAGGTCGCCGATGTCTTCGAGGTCGACAGCTATCAGATCACCGCGCCGGTGATGGTCGACAATCCCTCGCTGCGCGATCTCCTCTGGGCACAGCCGACCCTGCAGGATGTGCGCCAACGCGCGGCCGCCGCCGACATCGCGCTGCTCACCGTCGGCGACATGTCGCCGGACGCCACCATCTTCCGGCATGGCATCGTGCCGTCATCGCTGATCGCTCCGCTGAAAGCGAAGGGCGCGGTCGCCAACATGCTGTGCTATTTCGTCGATGCCGCCGGCGGGCTGGTCGACCACGAGGTCAACAGCCGCGTCATGGCCATCGATCTCGATGTGGTCAGCAATGTGCCGAATGTGGTCCTCGCCGCCGGCGGCAAGCGCAAGGTCGCGGCGATCCTCGCCGCGCTGAAAGCCGTCGACACCAATGTGCTGATCACCGACAGCGATACCGCCACGGCGCTGCTTGCCAAGGGCGGTTAGATCAGCCCGCGCTCGCGCAAAAAATCCTCAACGCCGACATGGGTCATGGATTCGAATTCGGCGATCGCCTCGGCCACCCGCTTGCGCTGCGCCGCCAACAGTGTGAACACCTGCTTCATCTCGCCGGAAACACCAAAACGGCTCCACCGCTCGGCGATATGCGTGGGCAGACCGATGTCGGCGCAGAACGCGTCCAGACTGTCATAGCCGAGGCTGGCGACGAGCTGCCTAGTCTCCTCCGCCGACATGCGAGGCTCGAAGGCGTGGTCGTGCAGGCGCTGCGCCACCAGCTTGATGTCGGATGGCGACGCACCCATGACCTTGCCGAACAGGGTTTTGACGTCAGATGGGTCGAATGCAGGCATATTTGGCCTCCCTGGATCGCAATCCAGATAGAACATGGGTCAAGGGTCGGCGCCTGACAAGTCGTTTCTGCCGTAAGCCGGCGCATCATTCGGCGCCGGCTTCTGCTTGGTGGATCAGACCAGCAGGCCCATCGGATTTTCAAGGAGGTTCTTGAAGGCGACCAACAGTTCGGCACCCAGCGCACCGTCGACGGCGCGATGGTCGGTCGACAGCGTCACCGACATCACGGTGGCGATCTTGATCTCGCCATTCTTGACCACCGCCCGCTCCTCGCCGGCGCCAACCGCCAGGATGGTCGCATGCGGCGGGTTGATGACCGCGGCAAAATCCTTGATGCCGAACATGCCGAGGTTGGACACCGCCGTGGTGCCGCCCTGGTACTCTTCCGGCTTCAGCTTGCGGCTGCGCGCCCGGCTGGCCAGGTCCTTCATCGCGTTGGAGA
>NZ_RZQL01000363.1 GCF_003997935.1 Mesorhizobium sp. M7A.F.Ca.US.006.01.1.1 | reverse complement strand
GGGCGGGGTAATCCCCACAGGCCGCCTCTTGGGAGAGCTACGGCATTTCCCCCCAAAATTTAGTTTCGCCAAGGGAACAGCTGCTCATGAGGAAGGCCGAAGCTGCAAATCGGCTCCGGCCTGCACGTCCTCAGTCTTTGCAGCTTTCGTCCGCCTTTGCCGCCGCGGCCTTATCACCATGCTGCTGCGCCTCAATGTCTTGCTGCGAGGTTGCAAGATTTTTGTCGCCGCCGCCTTCAGCTCCCGCCAATGGCATTGTGGCGCCATCCTTGGCGGCTGGCTTGCCCGCGCTGTCCGATGCTTTCGGGGTCTCTAAAGGCGCGTGAGTTCCATCTTTCGAAATACCGGCGGTCTGCTCGGCATCCGTCCCTGCGTTGGAAGCCGACTTGTCCGGGCATGCGGCGATCGCAGACCCGGCAGCAAGTGACATTGCGATCGCGATTATCGATGAAGCCATTCTCATCATGCTCATCCTTCTGTTTGAGTGCCCTGCGGATGAAACTGGCGGCGCATTTCTTTGTTCCGAACGGCCGGTCCACCGCCCGGCAAAACCCAGTTAACCGGTCAGGCACGGGCTAGCGGGAGCGAAGCCGGGCGATGCGTGCAGAGGGCTTCGCATTTCTCGCACGGAAGCACGAAAACCGTTACTTTTCAGAGGGCTTTCACGGTGGAGATGCCACAATCCTGCCCGGTTGCGGCCACAATCGGTTAATACCGTGATAAGCAATTCCTGCGCACAAAGGATCGGGGTTCAAGGGCGTCGTTGGTATTTGTCGGTTTCGGCTTCTCCGACAGTTGGATACGGCGTCTCAGGTCGAGACTGAAGGGGACATCAGGAAAATGCAGGCTGTGACGCAACCGCGTCTTCGTCGCGCTGCTACAGTTGCGTTGTTTGCCATGTCGGCCGCCTTGCTGGCGGCCTGCGCGTCGCAGCCTGAGCCGAAAGCGATGGTCCACAAGAAGACCCGCTCCAAGGAATATTTCGCCGAATCCGAATATGGCGTGAAGGCAAGCCCACGTGTGATCTCCCAGAATGGGCGCATCCAACGTGGCGGCGGCAGGGATCAGCTTGGCAAACCCTATCAGGTCCGCGGCAAGTGGTATTACCCGAAGGAAGACAAGCGCTACGCCAAGGTCGGCCTGGCCTCCTGGTATGGCGATGCCTTCCATGGTCGGCTTACCGCCAATGGCGAAGTCTACGACATGACCCATCTGACCGCGGCGCACCCGACCATGCCGCTGCCAAGCTATGCCCGCGTCACCAATCTCAAGACCGGCAGTTCGGTCATCGTTCGCGTCAACGATCGCGGCCCATATCACGAGGGCCGCATCATCGATGTATCGGAGCGCGCTGCCCAGATGCTTGACTATGCCAACACCGGCACCGCTCAGGTGAAGGTCGAATATGTCGGCCGCGCGCCGCTCGACGGCGATGACGACCAGTACCTGATGGCTTCCTACCATCCCGGCAACAGGGCGCCGGACCCGTCGGATGGGCTGCCGACAGGCGTCATGGTCGCCATGAACGGGCCATCGCCAAGCCTGCCTGCGGGCACTGCTGCCGTGCCGTTTCCGGGCCAGTTGACCGATTCCGGCTCTGTCCAGCCGGTCATGTCGACTCTGGCGCTTCCGGATTTCGGCCCGATCGTGCCGGAGCGTCCGCAGATCAATCTGCCGCCGCAATCGCCGTTTGCCGTGGCCTCGCTGTCCTATGCCGACGAGCGGGTCGAACGCGCCTCAAATGCCTTCGCCGCGATGGGTGGCGACGGGATGTCGCCGGCCGACGTGCTTCAATCGTGGAAGCGGCAGCCGCCACCGGCCGGTCCGTCCACCGATTATGTCGCGGCTGGTTCGTTCGAGGATGCAGCGGAGGCCAAGCGTATTGCCGCTCAGCTTGCCGCATACGGCAAGATCGAGATCCAGCGCTCGGAACTCGATGGCGAGGATTGGTATTCGGTCAATCTCTATCCCGATGGCCACCGCAATCTGGATGATTTGCTGCAAGCAGCATGGTCGCATGGCGCGCCCGATGCCCTGGCTGTGCGCAACTGAGCGCAAGCCTGGTCGGATTTCCGCTGCGCGGTTGATCCGCCACGCAAAAAGCCTGATACTTTTCGCGGGCTTGCCGGCGGTGCCGGCCAATGGGTCGAACATGATGCAATTTCGCTTGCTTCCGCCTCTCGCCGGGCTTCTGGTTTTTGGCTTGCTGCTGTTTTTCCAAGCTCCGGCCGGTGCGCAGCTATTCGAGACGAAGGCCGCCCAGGCATTCATGATCGACGCCGAGACCGGGACGGTGCTGTTTTCAAAGGATGCCGACAAGCCGATACCGCCGGCCTCGATGGCCAAACTGATGACCATGGAAGTGGTTTTCAACGCCATCAAATCAGGCCGCCTGAAGCTCGACGATACGTTCGTGGTCAGCGAAAATGCCTGGCGCAGGGGTGGCGCGCCTTCGGGAACATCGACGATGTTCGCCAAGCTCAAGTCATCGATCCGGCTCGAGGACCTGATACAGGGCGTGACCGTGCAGGCGGCCAATGACGGCTGCATCGTCATCGCCGAAGGCATGTCGGGATCCGAGGATAATTTTGCCGCGCAGATGACCGAACGTGCCCGCCAGATCGGCCTCAAGACGTCGACTTTCGTCAATTCAACCGGCCTGCCGGCGGATGGCCAGCAGACGACCGTGCGCGAACTGGCGCAGCTCGCCCTGCACCTGTGGCGCGATTATCCGGATTTCTATCGCTATTACAGCCAGAAGGATTTCACCTGGAACAAGATCTCGCAGAGGAACCGCAATCCGCTGCTGGCGATGGACATCGGCGCCGACGGCCTGGCGGTCGGTGCGAGCGAGGCGGCCGGTTTCGGCATCGTCGGTTCGCTCAGCCACAATGGTACCCGCGTGATCGCGGCGATGAGCGGGCTGGCCTCGGACAAGGAGCGCGCCGAGGAAGCGCGAAAGCTGCTCGACTGGGGTATCCGCTCCTTCGAGAAGACCGAAATTTTCGCCAAGGACGAGGTGGTTGGAGAAGCCCAGGTTTTCGGCGGAGCCAAATCCGGGGTGACGCTGAAGGCCAAGGGTCCTATTGACATCTTCCTGCCGATCACCAACCGCGACAAGCTGACGGCCAGGATCGTCTATGACGGCCCGGTTGCAGCACCGGTGGAGGAGGGGCAGCCGGTGGGCGCGCTGCGCGTCTGGATCGGCGATACGCTCAGCCAGGAGACGCCGCTTTTCGCCGCCGAATCGATCGGCGTCGGCACGCTGCCGCAGCGCGCGCTCGATGCCGTCAAGGAACTGGCGGTCGGCTGGCTGCGATAACGCATATCACTCAAACCAGCCATGGTTTTGGGGGCGACTGCACAAGGGCAAAAAATTGACGGCATGGACGTTTGGCCGAACGCGGACTATCTAGAGCGCTACAATCCCATTCAGCCATGGACAAGAAGGCCTCTCGGTTGGCACGCGGTTTTTTCATCACCTTCGAAGGCGGCGAGGGAGCAGGCAAGTCGACGCAGATCGAGCGGCTGGCCAGGAAGATGCGCGCCAAGAAATACGATGTGCTGCTTACCCGCGAACCCGGCGGCTCGCCGGGCGCCGAAGCGGTCAGGCATGTGCTGCTTTCGGGCGCAGCCGAACCGTTCGGACCGAAGATGGAAGCGCTGCTTTTCGCCGCCGCGCGGTCCGATCATGTCGAGCAGGTGATCCGGCCGGCGGTCGAGCGTGGCTCCATCGTGCTTTGCGACCGCTTCCTCGATTCCTCACGCGTCTATCAGGGCGTCACCGGCGGCATCGATCCAGCGTTCATGGATGCGCTGGAGCAGGTCGCCATCAACGGCATGATGCCGGACATGACGCTGATCTTCGACATCGACCCGGCGGAAGGCTTGAGGCGCGCAACGCTGCGCCGCGGCACCGAGGCAGTCGCCGACCGTTTCGAAAAGGAGACGCTGGCGATCCACCAGGCCCGCCGCGAGGCGTTTCTGGCGATCGCCAAGGCCGAGCCGGAGCGCTGCATCGTGGTTGATGCGGCCGCCGATCCCGACGTGGTCGAAAATGTCGTCACCGCCGCCGTCTTCGCGTCGCTGGAAGCGAGAACGCCGGCACGCGACAGGCAGGCGACACCGGCATGATTTTTGAGCGCATCGCACCCGAGCAGCACGACACGCTCGACGGCGTGCCGGAGCCCTCCGAAACGCCCCTTCTGGTCGGGCATAGCCAGGCTGCAGGCGTGCTCACCGCCGCCTATCGTGCGGGCAAGCTGCCGCATGCGCTGATCTTTTCCGGGCCAGTCGGCATCGGCAAGGCGACGCTGGCCTTCCACCTTGCGCATCATCTGTTGAAGCACCCGGATTTCTCGCAGGCGCCGGAAAGCCTTGCCGCTCCCGATCCGGCGTCGTCGCTGTTTCGCCAGATCGCCACCGGGGCGCATCCTTCCGTGCTGCATCTGACCCGGCCGCTGAATGACAAGACCAAGAGTTTCAAGACGGTTGTCACCGTCGATGAGATCCGCAAGGTCAGCCGCTTCCTGTCGCTGACCTCGCATGACGGCAGCTACCGGGTCGTCATCGTCGACCCAGCCGATGACATGAACGCCAATGCCGCCAATGCCTTGCTGAAGAACCTTGAAGAACCGCCGGCACGAACGCTGTTCATCCTGATCGTCCATGCACCGGGCAGTCTGCTGCCGACGATCCGGTCGCGCTGTCAGGTGGTGCGGTTGAACCCGCTCGACGCCGACGACCTGATGACGGTGCTGGAAACGACCGAGCCGGCGCCGCCTGACGATCCGGCGGCGCGCGCGGCACTGGTCGAGCGGGCAGGGGGCAGCGCCCGCAACGCCATCCTGCTGACGCAGTATGGCGGGCTGGAGATCGCCTCCACGCTCGACGCTCTGGTCACCGGAAGAAAGAGTGATGTCGGCGGCGCGTTCCGCCTCGCCGAAGCCGTGGCCGGCCGCGATCAGGCGATCCAGTTCGATATCTTCAACCGCCGGGCGCTGGACCTGTTGTCGGACGCGGCAAGCCAGGCAGCACTGGCTGGCGATCTCGCGCGAGCCAAAACGCTGTCGGACACTTGGCATGAGGCGCTGGACGCTATATCTG
>NZ_RZQL01000362.1 GCF_003997935.1 Mesorhizobium sp. M7A.F.Ca.US.006.01.1.1 | reverse complement strand
CTTGGCAAGAGGGCCTCCTATTTCTCCATGCCGGCCGATCTCCCCACCGCCAGTGTCCAGCCTGGCCAGCGCATCCGGTTGGGTGGATTGGTCGAAAAAGGCACGATCCAGCGCGGGCAGGGGGCGACGGTCGGCTTTTCGGTCACTGACACGCACAAATCGGTCAAGGTCACCTACACCGGCATCCTGCCCGACCTTTTCCGCGAAGAGCAGGGCGTCATCACCGAGGGTACTTTCGGCCCGGACGGGGTTTTTGTTGCCGATAGCGTGCTGGCCAAGCATGATGAGCGCTACATGCCCAAGGAGGTTGCGGACGGCCTCAAGGCCAAGGGCGTCTGGCAGGAGAGCAAGAGTGAATAGCTCCGGCAGGAGAGCGACAGTGGATCACGGGCATGGTTGAAACCGGACATTTCGCCCTCGTCCTGGCGTTTGCGCTTTCGCTGGTGCAGACGGTCGTGCCGCTGTTTGGCGCGCGCCTGAACAACCAGCGCCTCATGGCCGTCGGCGGTCCGGTCGCGGTGACCGGCTTTGCCTTGACGGCACTGTCTTTCGCCGCACTGGCGAGTGCCTATGCAAGTTCCGATTTCTCGGTGGCGAGTGTGTGGGAGAACTCGCATTCCTTGCAGCCGTTGATCTACAAGATCACCGGAACCTGGGGCAATCATGAAGGCTCGATGCTGCTTTGGGTGTTGATCCTGACCTTCTTCGGCGCACTCGTCGCCGCTTTCGGCTCCAACCTGCCGGCGACGCTGCGCGCCAATGTGCTTGCGGTGCAAGGCGCCATCGGCGCCGCCTTCTTCCTGTTCATCCTGGCGACGTCCAATCCGTTCATCCGGCTCAACCCGGCGCCGATCGAAGGCCGCGATCTCAACCCGATCCTGCAGGATCTCGGCCTCGCCATCCACCCGCCGTTTCTCTATCTCGGCTATGTCGGCTTCTCGATCTGTTTTTCCTTCTCGGTCGCTGCCCTCATCGAAGGCCGCATCGACGCGTCCTGGGCGCGCTGGGTGCGGCCGTGGACGCTGGTTGCCTGGATGTTCCTGACCGGCGGCATCGCCATGGGATCGTACTGGGCCTACTATGAACTTGGCTGGGGCGGTTTCTGGTTCTGGGATCCGGTCGAGAACGCCTCCTTCATGCCGTGGCTGGCGGGGACCGCGCTGCTCCATTCGGCCATCGTCATGGAAAAGCGCTCGGCGCTGAAGATCTGGACGCTGCTGCTCGCCATCCTGACCTTTTCGCTGTCGCTGCTCGGCACCTTCCTCGTGCGTTCAGGCGTGCTGACCTCGGTGCACGCCTTTGCCACCGATCCGACGCGCGGCGTGTTTATCCTGTGCATACTGACGCTGTTTATCGGCGGCTCGCTGGCGCTGTTTGCGCTGCGCGCTTCCCGGCTGACGACCGGCGGCCTGTTCCACCCGATTTCCCGAGAAGGGGCGCTCGTCCTCAACAATCTGTTCCTGACGACGGCGACGGCGACCGTCCTCGTCGGCACACTCTATCCGCTCGCCGTCGAAGCTTTTTCAGCCGACAAGATCTCGGTCGGCGCGCCGTTCTTCAACCTGACCTTCGGACCGCTGATGGTGCCGCTGTTGCTGGTGGTCCCATTCGGGCCGCTGCTGGCCTGGAAGCGCGGCGATGTCTTCGCCGTCGCGCAGCGCCTTATGGTGGCGTTCGCCGCAGCCCTCCTGGCGACGCTGGTCACCGCTCTGTTCATCGACGGCGCGTCGGTGTTCGCAGCCCTGGGCGTCGGCCTTGCCGTCTGGCTGATCCTTGGCGCGCTCACCGATCTCGCCGTCAAATCGGGGGTCGGCAATGTCGCCGCCGGGATCATGGTCAGGCGCTTGCTCGGCTTGCCGCGCTCGGTTTTCGGCACCGCTTTCGCTCACCTCGGCCTCGGTCTGACCACGCTCGGCATCGTCGGCACACTTTGCTTCGGCACAGAGAAGATCCTGTCGATGCATGCCGGCGAGACCGTCGAACTGTCCGGCCATACGCTGCGTTTCGTCGGGCTTTATCCGGCCCAGGGACCGAATTACAGCGAGGATCGCGGCCGCTTCGAACTGATCGGCGTCAGCGGCAGTCCAGTCGGCGAGATCAGCTCCGCCAAGCGGTTCTATCCGGTGCGGCAGATGACGACGACGGAATCCGGCATCAGGACGATAGGTTTCTCGCAGCTCTACATCTCGCTCGGCGACGAGGGCAAAGACGGTTCCGTCGTCGTGCGTCTGTGGTGGAAGCCGCTGGTGACGTTGATCTGGGGCGGTGGCCTGATGATGATGGCGGGCGCGGCGATGTCGCTGATGGACCGGCGCCTGCGCGTCGGCGCGCCGTCGCGACGGCGCAAGCAGGCGAGCGCGGTGCCATCCGCGACCCTGCCATGAGCGCACGGCTTTCGCTGACCTCCATTGTCCTGCTGCTGGCGCTGTTTTTTGCCGGCACGGCCTTGGCGGTGAAGCCTGACGAGATGCTGGCTGATCCCGCGCTTGAGGCGCGGGCGCGGGCGCTGTCGGAAGGCTTGCGCTGCATGGTCTGCCAGAATCAGTCGATCGACGAATCCGATGCCGACCTTGCCCGCGACCTGCGCGTCCTCGTGCGTCAGCGCCTCGTTGCCGGCGACACCGACCAGCAGGTGATGGATTACGTGGTGTCGCGTTACGGCGAGTTCGTGCTGCTGAAGCCGCGTTTCGACCTGCGCAATGCGTTGCTGTGGGGCACGCCTGTCCTGCTGTTGCTGGTGGGCGGCATTTTCATCGTGTTTACCGCGCGGTCGCGCCGCACGCTGGCGACAAAATCCCTGTCGCCCGAAGAGCAGGCATCGTTGGACAAGATACTAGGCAATTAGCTCGGCCATTCCTCCGAGGGCCAGTCCCGCGACGTGTGAATGACGCGCAAGATAATGACGCTCTGACGGCCAGCGATCGGGCGCAAATCATAGGCAATGATGTAGGGCAGGCGGCCGATGGGCTTCTCATATGTGCCTGTTACCCGGCCTGGCCGGCCCGTCGCCATATCACCAAGGCCCCGGCCCATTTCACGAATACGATCCGCCAGGCGTCGGGCGGCTGCAGGATTGTCCTGAGCGATAAAGGCAACTTGCTGCTTAAGATCGTCCAGCGCTTCTCGCGACCAGGCGACGAACCGCTTCACGCCTTGCCCAAGCGCTTGGCTTCCGCCGATTCGATGACCGCGTCGATTTCCGCCATGGCATCGTCGTGAGGCACGACACGGCCAGCCGCCGCATCTTCCATGCCGCGTTTGATGCCTTCAATGATATCGAGTTCGCGATCAACGTAGGCGGAGACCGCCTCGGCGGCGAGGAACGATTTGCTACGCCGGGTGTCGGTGGCGATCCGCTCCAGCTTCAGCTTGGTTTCGGAAGAGACCCGGATGGTCATGGTGGTGCTTGCCGTCATTTATGAAAGCCTTGTGCTGAGTTGTGTACAAGATAGCACATCGGACGTCGCAGCCAAGGGGGGTACGTCCCCTGACCCCAAACATTACCAAAGTTTCATGTGTCGGAAATGGCGCTGTAATGTGTGCCGCTCTAATTCTCTTTTCCTGAGGATGCCGATCAAGCAGCGTCCGTTTGAAAGAGGATAAGAAATCCATGAATATTGCCCCCAATTCATATTCCGTCACCCGCAAGCGTCTCATGGCTGCCGTCGCATCTGTCGCCGTGGCCGGTGCGATCGGCGTCGGTGCGCTGACCAGCGGAACCAGCCCTGTTCTCGCCGATGCCGTGCGTGTCGAGGCGCCGCAGGTGCCGGGCTTCGCCGATGTCGTCGAGCGCGTTTCTCCCGCTGTTGTCAGCGTCAAAGTCAAGGCCAAGATCAGCCCGGCCGCCGATGACGGCTCTGATCCGTCCGACGACCAGGATGGCATGAACAACCTGCCCAACAATCCGCAGCTGCGCCGCTTTTTCAAGGAATTCCGTGGCTTTGGTGACCAGGACGGCCAGGGTGGCGGCAACAGGCGCTTCAGCCACCGCGACCGCAACAACGACCAGCCGCGGCCGGTTGCTCAAGGGTCCGGCTTCTTCATCTCGGATGACGGCTACCTCGTCACCAACAACCACGTCGTTTCGGAAGGCTCGGCCTTCACCGTGGTGATGAATGACGGCAAGGAACTCGACGCCAAGCTGATCGGCACTGACCCGCGCACCGATCTCGCCGTGCGCAAGGTCGACGGCGTCGGCAAGTTTACCTATGTCGACTTTGCCGACGACTCCAAGGTTCGCGTCGGCGACTGGGTGGTGGCCGTCGGCAATCCGTTCGGCCTTGGTGGCACCGTCACCGCCGGCATCGTCTCCGCCCGCGGCCGCGACATCGGCGCCGGCCCTTATGACGACTTCATCCAGATCGACGCATCGGTCAACCGCGGCAATTCGGGCGGCCCGACCTTCAACCTCAACGGCCAGGTCGTCGGCATCAACACCGCGATCTTCTCGCCGTCCGGCGGCAGCGTCGGCATCGCCTTCGACATTCCCGCTTCGACCGCCAAGCAGGTCGTTCAGGACCTGATGAAGAGCGGTTCGGTGCAGCGCGGCTGGCTCGGTGTCGAAATCCAGCCGGTTACTTCCGACATCGCCGAGTCGCTCGGTCTGAAGTCCAACAATGGCGCGCTGGTTTCCAGTGCCCAGGACGATGGTCCCGGCAAGAAGGCCGGCATCACGGCCGGTGACGTGATCACCCAGGTCGACGGCAAGGATGTCGCTTCCCCGAAGGAACTGGCACGGTTGATCGGCGCCTACTCGCCTGGCAAGTCGGTCGACGTCACCGTGTGGCGCGACGGCAAGAGCCAGGCGGTCAAGGTCGATCTCGGCAAACTGCCCTCAAGCGACAAGCAGGCCTCTGTCGACCAGCAGCAGCCCGCCGCTCCGGCAAAGCCAGACACGCTGGCCGATCTCGGCCTGACCGTCACCAAGTCCGAAAACGGCAAGGGACTGGTGGTGACCGATGTCGATCCCGACAGCGACGCCGCCGATCGCGGCATCCAGCCGGGCGACGTCATCACGTCAGTCAATTCGACCGAAGTGAACGGCACCGAAGACGTCACCAAGGCGATGACCGATGCAGTCAAATCCGGCCGCAAGGCAGTGCTGATG
>NZ_RZQL01000361.1 GCF_003997935.1 Mesorhizobium sp. M7A.F.Ca.US.006.01.1.1 | reverse complement strand
ACGCCGACCAGCGCCGATATCGTGTTCCCGCCGATGATCGACCATGGCTGTGCCAGCGGACTGGCGGGCACGGCGAACAGCAGTACCGCCGACGCCCCCATCGGCGCCACCAGCAGCGGCACGTGCGGGCCGTTGCCGAGCACAAGGCTGGCGATCACGCCGGTGAGCGCAATACCGATCGTCGCGCCGATACAGGCGACGAGACGCTCGCGCAGCGTCGCGCCGGCGAGAATGGGAACAAAAAGGCGGAAAGCCATGGGGTCGAAAACTCTGCCGGTATTCCAGGGGAAGTCGAAAATGTGCTGATCGCACCGCAATGACGCGGCGTCGTTGAATTTGAAAGCCAAACTGATCCGGGAAACCGTGATTTTAGGGAATAGAATTCCGCTACGCAGCCGCTGCGGCGGTCAGGCCGCGCGAGATGTCGGCCTTCAGGTCGTCGACGTCCTCGAGGCCGATCTGCAAGCGGATCAACGGACCTTCATAAGGCGCTTTTGCAACGACACGGTCGCCAAGCCAGACCGGCACGGCAAGGCTCTCATAGCCGCCCCAGGAATAACCGAGGCCGAAGATCCGCAGCGCGTCGAGAAAAGCGTGCTGCTGCTTCTGGCCGCCGCCGGCGAGAACGATGGAAAAGATGCCGCTCGAGCCGGAGAAATCCCGCTTCCACAGAGCGTGATCCGGATGGCTGGGAAGGGCGGGGTGCAGCACGCGCGCCACGCCCTTCTGGCCCTCGAGCCAGGAGGCGATGGCAAGCGTGCTGCGCTGATGGTGTTCGAGGCGTACGCCCATGCTGCGCAGGCCGCGCAGCACCTGGTACACGTCGTCGGGTCCGGCGCAGCAGCCAAGCGTGCAGAAGCTCTCGTAAAGATGTTTCCAGCAGCTCTCATTGGCCGACACCGTGCCAAGCAGCACGTCGGAATGGCCGGCCGGGTATTTGGTCGCCGCATGGATCGAGATGTCGACGCCGTGGTCGAGCGGGCGGAAATAGAGTGGCGTCGCCCAGGTGTTGTCCATCATGACGATGGCGCCCGCGGCGTGCGCCGCCTTGGTAATGGCCGGGATGTCCTGCACCTCGAAAGTGTTGGAGGCCGGCGATTCTGTGAACACCACCTTGGTGTTGGGCTTGATCAACGCCGCGATGCCGGCGCCGGCATCGGGGGCGTAATACTCGACCTCGACGCCCAGCCGCTTCAGCATCGTGTCGGCGAAATTGCGGGTCGGATGATAGACGGTATCGACGATCAGCAGATGGTCGCCGGCCGACACGAAGGCGAGCAGCGGTATGGTCACCGCCGCAAGGCCCGACGGCACCACGATCGTGCCTGCCGAGCCTTCCAGCGCGTCTATGGCATGGGCAAGCGCATCGGTCGTCGGTGTGCCGCGCGTGCCGTAAGTGTATTTCTGGGTGCGTGCCGCCATCGAAGCCGCGTCGCGAAAAAGCACGGTCGAAGCATGCACCACCGGCGGATTGACGAAGCCGAAATAGTCATGCGGATTGTTGCCCGAATGGGCAAGCCGCGTGTTGATGCCCATCCCGCCGCTAGGGTGCTCGCCGTCTTTCGCCATTCTGCGTCGCCTTGTTTGACAAGCCGCTAGCCATAGTGCGGCGGCATGGACCGTGCAACAGCCACCGTCCGCCAGGAGATGGACTTCGAATATGCCAATTCGTCGCGGCAAAAACAGCGATGCGGGGACAGGGTATCAAACGAAAAACCCGCCTGTGCGGCGGGTCATCGGCGCAAATCAGCACCATGGATGAAAATGTACCATAGCTGAGGGCAGGGTGTCAAGAAAAAATTCCTATCATGAAAAGTGACCGGCACAAAAGCTGCCGACACGGCCGAACTGGTTGCCGTCAGTTAGGAGCCCTTGTCCCAGCCGATCGGGCTATTGTGGGCGGCTGTGAATGGTATATGATCCTCGGCTAATATTAATCGCCGGATTGCTTCGATCAGATGCTGCCGGATGGTTGCTGCCGTTTGACCTTCTGGTCCTCCACGATCCGGATCGCGCTCACCAAGCGTGAGCGCGGCAAGGGAGGAATGCCATGCCGGACGTCAAATGGGCCATGAAGGCGCGCGAATTCATCAATTGCAATTGCGCATATGGCTGCCCGTGCCAGTTCAATGCCATGCCGACATACGGATTCTGCCAGGCGGTCGCCGGCATGGAAATCGAGAGCGGCCATCATGGCGATACCAAGCTCGACGGGTTGCGGTTCGTCGGGATTTTCAGCTGGCCCGGCGCCATACACCAGGGCAGGGGCGAAGCCGCGGTGGTTATCGACGAGAGGGCGACGGAAGCCCAACGTGGCGCGCTGCTTCGCATATTGGGCGGTCTGGACACCGAGCCAGGTGCAACGATATTCCAGGTCTTCTCGACCACGCTGGAGAAATTCCACGATCCGATCTTTGCGCCGATCGAATTCAAGATCGACGTCGACGCGCGAACCGGTCAGCTGCATGTCGAGGGTATAACCGACGGTCGCGGCGAGCCGATCCGCAATCCGGTCACTGGCGCCGCGCACCAGGCGCGCATCGACCTGCCGCACGGCTTCGAATACGCGATCGCCGAGGTCGGGCGCGGCTGGACCAAGGCGACGGGCCCGATCAAGTTCGAGCTGGCCGACACGCACAGCCATTTCGCCAATCTGCATCTTACGCAGAGCGGCATCGTGCATTGACCTGATCCAATGGGCGACACGGCCCTCGAGGCGGTGCTGCGGCGCGATCGCGCGGTCGTGATGGCCGCGCTCGTCGTGATTGCCGTGCTCGCCTGGGCCTATGTGCTGTGGCTCGCCGCCACCATGGTCATGCCCGGCCCCCCTTTGCCGGACGGCGGAGGCGGCGACATGGACGGAATGGATATGGGTGCCGCCATGGCGCCCGGCTTCCGGCCCTGGGCATTGGGCGATTTCGCCTTCACCTTCACGATGTGGGCGGTGATGATGGTCGGCATGATGACGCCATCGGTCGCGCCGATGTTGCTGCTCTATGCCGGTGTCGGCCGCAAGGCGCGGGCGGATGGCAGGCCCATCGCTTCGACGGGATGGTTTTTTGCCGGCTACCTCGCCGTCTGGGTCGTCTTCAGCCTCCTGGCGACCGGTGCACAATGGCTGCTCTCCCGTCTTGCCTTGCTCGATCCCTCGATGGCGACCGGCAGCGCGGTCCTCGGCGGCCTCGTCCTGATCACCGCAGGTCTCTACCAATGGACGCCGATGAAGGGCGTCTGCCTGCGCCAATGTCAGGCCCCGATCGCGTTCCTGGCCGGCCACGGCGGATTCCGCTCCGCTCCGCTCGGCGCGCTTCGGCTGGGCATCGATCACGGCGCCTATTGTCTAGGGTGCTGCTGGGCGCTGATGGCCTTGCTGTTCGTCGGTGGTGTCATGAACGTGCTGTGGATCGCCGGCATCGCCATCCTTGTTCTGCTGGAGAAGACGGTGCCAACCGGGCAGCTGATTCCGCGCGTTTCAGGCGCGTTGATGGCTGCCATCGGAACCTGGATCGTCTTTCAAGCCTTTTGAGAACAGTCTTCGTCTGCGATCTGTATTGGTATGCAACGGCCAGTAAATTGTCAGATGACAATCGTGGAACCTGGCAGTTCGTCGCACGCGGAGGTCAACAACGACGAGGTATTGCCTGGATGGATTTCGCGGTCGCGGCCCGTATTGGCACTGCGTTGGCGTTGCATGAGCTTTGCCGCCTTTATTGGCCCTGCTGACCAATTGGCGGGCGTGTTTGTCTGTAAATCAGGCATTCACGGCAATCGGTTTTCAAACTCTTTGGGTTTGGGTCATTTCCCTTGACCTCACGGGAATTATCGCCTTCGATGACATTTGTGAATGGGAGGCGGCGCGTCGGTTACGATGCGGGGTTTTGGGATGGGCCGGGATGAAGCCGCGTTCACACGGGAGAAAAAAATCAGGATTTACTCCTGAAAAACAGAGAAAAGGGTCTGTGGGTCATGAAACATATTGCTATCGGCATTCTGGGCGCCGCCACGCTTGGATTGATGGCGTCCGCCGCGTCGGCGGCCACGCTCGACACCGTCAAGGCAAAAGGCTTCATCCAGTGCGGCGTCTCCACCGGCCTGGCCGGTTTTTCGGCGCCGGACGACAAGGGTGACTGGCAAGGCATCGATGCGGATTTCTGCCGCGCTGTCGCGGCCGCCGTCTTTGGTGACGGCTCCAAGGTCAAGTTCACGCCGCTCAGCGCCAAGGAGCGGTTCACCGCGCTGCAGTCGGGCGAGATCGACATCCTGTCGCGCAACACCACCTGGACCATCAACCGCGATACGGCACTTGGCCTGAATTTCATCGGCGTCACCTACTATGACGGCCAGGGTTTCATGATCAACGCCAAGAAGCTGCCGGGCGTCAATTCGGCATTGCAGCTTTCGGGCGCCGCCGTCTGCGTGCAGAGCGGCACCACCACCGAGCTGAACCTCGCCGACTACTTCAAGGCCAACAAGATGGAGTACAATCCGGTCGTCTTCGAAAAGCTGGAAGAGGTCAACGCCGCCTATGATGCCGGCCGCTGCGACGTCTACACCACCGATCAGTCGGGCCTCTATGGCATCCGCCTGACGTTGGGGGCGCCGGCCGACCATGTCGTGCTGCCCGAGATCATCTCCAAGGAGCCGCTCGGACCGGCCGTTCGCCAGGGCGACGACCAGTGGTACCACATCGTCAAGTGGACCTATTTCGCGCTGCTGCAGGCTGAAGAGCTCGGCATCACCAAGGCCAATGTCGATGAGATGAAGAACTCGGCCAGCCCCGAGATCAAGCGCGTGCTCGGCCAGGAAGCCGATACCAAGATCGGCACCGATCTCGGCGTCTCCAATGACTGGGTGGTCAACATCGTCAAGGCCGTCGGCAATTATGGCGAAATGTTCGAGCGCAATGTCGGCTCGGGCAGCCCACTGAAGATCGCGCGCGGCATCAACGCGCTGTGGACCAAGGGCGGCCTGCAATACGCGCCGCCGATCCGCTGATCGAAATGTGATCCGGGAGGCAGATCATCTGCCTCCCGGTTTCTCTTTCCAGGGGACGGTCGAATGGCATCGCAGGACGTACTTCGCGAGGAGCCCAGCCGCGGCTCCTTCATCA
>NZ_RZQL01000035.1 GCF_003997935.1 Mesorhizobium sp. M7A.F.Ca.US.006.01.1.1 | reverse complement strand
GGCCGGAGCTCGGCACCACCTCGATCCTGCAGCAGATCAACGTTTTCCGCGGCGACATGGACAAGCGCGGCGGCTGGGGCTCGCACGACATGGCGAGCTGGCAGGGCTTCTTCGACGAAATCCACAAGATCGGCCAGATCACCGCCCCGGTGAAGGCCGAGGATGTCTGCACCAACGATCTGATCGGCCCGGCCAATGATTTCGACAAGGCCAAGGTCAAGGCCGATGCCGACGGCGTCAAGCTGTCGGAAGGTTTTGCCGCGCTCGATGTCGAGAAGATCAAGACGCACCTGTTCGATTCGGCGATCAAGTAGGGGCGCAAGCGGGTCATGTCGCATTGGCCTGCCTTGGCTCCTTTCCTCTCCCTCCGGAGGGGGGAGAGGTGGCGCTGCGAAGCAGCGACGGAGTGGGGGAAGGCGTTCATCAAACGCACAGCCGCCGCAAGACAGGCACAATCTGACGAGCAAGAGACCCCAGCGCGCGGCGACGGTCGACCCCCACTCCGTCGAGCTTCGCTCGACACCTCTCCCCCGATCGGACGGGGGAGAGGAAAGGCGACGCCGAGTCGCCACGAACAACTCAACCAAGAACTGGGAGATATCGGTGTCCGACAAGGTAAAAGTGCTGGTGGTGGGTCTCGGCAATATGGGTGCGTCGCATGCCAGCGCGTATCACCGCTCCGAGGGTTTTGAGATCGTCGGCATCATGAGCCGCTCAATCAAGAGCAACACGAAGATTCCGGGAGAATTAGTCGGCTACCCACTCTATGAGGATTTCGACCAGGCGCTGAAGGAAACAAAACCGGACGCCGTCTCGATCAACAGCTGGCCGAACACCCACGCCGAATATGCGCTGAAGGCAATCGCCGCCAACTGCCATGTGTTCATGGAAAAGCCGCTCGCCACCAACAATGAGGACGCCGAAAAGGTGGTCGCGGCGGCGCGCGCCAAGAACCGCAAGCTGGTGCTCGGCTATATCCTGCGCGTGCATCCGTCGTGGATCAAGTTCATCGAGGTCGGCAAGACGCTCGGCAAGCCGCTGGTGATGCGGCTCAACCTCAACCAGCAGAGCAGCGGCAGCGCCTGGCACTGGCACAAGAACCTGATCGATTCGCTCATCCCGATCGTCGACTGCGGCGTCCACTATGTCGACGTCATGTGCCAGCTGACCGGCGCCAAGCCGGTGCGCGTGCACGGCATCGGAGCCAAGCTCTGGGCGGAAGCCGACAAGCAGAATTACGGCCACCTGCACGTCACCTTCGATGACGGCTCGGTCGGCTGGTACGAGGCGGGCTGGGGCCCGATGATGAGCGAGACAGCTTATTTCGTGAAGGACGTCGTCGGCCCCAAGGGCGCGGTGTCGATCGTCGCTGGCCAGCAGGCAAGCAGTGCTGCCGAACCTGCAGAAGTTTCGAGCTCGGCCGACATCGACCGCCACACCAAGACCGATGCGCTGAAGATCCATTATGCCGCTGTCGACGGCGACAAGAATTTCTCCAAACCCGACGAGATCGTCAGCATGGAGGACGAGCCCGGGCACCAGGAACTCTGCGATCGTGAGCAGACCTTCTTCCTGCGTGCCATCCGCGAGGATCTCGACCTCACCGAGCAGATGGATGCGGCGGTCAACAGCCTGCGCATCGTGCTGGCCGCCGAGCAGAGCATCGCGCTGGGGCGGACCATCGACCTGGCCTGACGTCGCGCCAGCCCCCTCATCCGGCCGCTTCGCGGCCACCCTTGCCGGGGCGATTCACGGGCCTCGCCCGTCCTTCGGACCCCCGCTGGGGAGGAGAGGTCGGCTCCGGCATCGACAATCTCCTCTCCCCTTGGGGAGAGGTCAGCCGAGCGAAGCGGAGGCTGGGTGAGGGGGCCGATGCCCCAACACAGTTCTCCGCAGGAGCAGGCATCAACACAAGCCATCCGCCGAAGGAGAGAGACATGGTCACCGACAGTCTGCTAAAAACCTATGCCGAGTCCGACGCGCTCGACCTGGCCGGGCTGGTCCACAGCGGCCAGGTTTCGCCGGCGGAACTGGTGGAAGCGGCGATCACGCTGGTCGAGCGGCTCAACCCGGCGCTCAACGCGGTCATCCATCGCCTCTACGACATGGCGCGGGCGCAGGCCGAGACGGTCGACACATCAGCACCCTTCGCCGGCGTGCCATTCCTGCTCAAGGAGCTGGCCTCGTCCTGGACCGGGGCGCCGAACACCAACTCCTCATTCTATCTCAGGGATGTCGTTGCCGATTTCGACACCGAAGTCGTTCGCCGCATGAAGGCGGCCGGGCTGGTGCTGGTCGGCAAGTCGAACGCGCCGGAGAATGGCTGGTCGATCACCACGGAACCAAAGCTCTATGGTGTGACCAAGAACCCGTGGAAGGAAGGCATCACGCCTGGCGGCTCCAGCGGCGGCGCGGCCGCGGCTATTGCTTCGCGCATGGTGCCGATCGCCGAGGCCAGCGATGGCGCCGGCTCGATACGCATTCCGGCCTCCTGCTGCGGCATCGTCGGCCTGAAGCCGTCGCGTGGCCGCGTCAGCCTCGCGCCGTTCGGCGACTACTGGTATGGCGGCGCTTATTTTCTCTGTTGCTCACGCACTGTGCGCGACACCGCGGCCTATCTCGATGCGGTGGCTGGCGCGCTGCCGGGCGATCCCTATACGCCGCCGGTGCCCGATGGTTCCTGGCTCAGCCTGTCGGCGCGGGCACCGAAGAAGCTGCGCATCGGCTTTTCCGTCACGCCGCCCAACGGCACGGTGATGGATCCGGAGGTGAAGGCGGCGGTGCTGGCAACCGTCACCGCACTCGAGCGTCTCGGCCACCATGTCGAGGAGCATGATATGCCGCTCGACGCCAATGCTGTCTGGGCGACCTACACCAACATGACCTGCGTGCAGACGGCCGCGACCTTCGATTATCTTGAAACGGTCATTGGCCGGCCGGTGACGCCAAACGACGTGGAGGCGGTGACCTTTGCGATCATCGAGCGTGGCCGTTCGACCAGCGGCACCAGGCACATCTCCGATGTCGAGCAATTGCGGCAGACCGGCCGCGACATCGTCGGCGACCTCGGCGCCTACGATCTCTTCATCACCCCGACCCTGACGCAGCTGCCGCGCCCGTTCGGTTATTACGATATGTCGGAAACCGACATCGACCGCTACAACGCCAAATGGGCGGACTCGGTGTTTGCCTTCCCCTTCAACATTTCCGGCCAGCCAGCGATCTCGCTGCCGCTCGGCTGGTCGAAAGACGGCGTGCCGATCGGCGTGCAGCTCGTCGGCCGCTACGGCGACGAGGCAACGGTGCTGGCCGCGTCGGCGCAGCTCGAACAGGAGATGCCGTGGAAGGGGAGAAGGCCGGCGGTGAGTGGTTAGGTGCTCGGCACGAAGATCCAGTCGTTAGTGGCAATCGCCGGAGATTGGCCTAACCACCTATCGCTTCGTCATCCACGGGCGGAGCAAGGAGCGTAGCGACGCAGCGCAGACCCGAGGATCCATGCCGCTACTTCAAAGCGTCACTACGGTGAAGAGTTCTACTCTGCTGCATTCCTCGGCCAAGGTCACGGCATGGATCCTCGGGTCTCCGCGACGGAGCTTCGCTCCTGCTTCGCCCGTGGATGACGAAGGCGGGGGGAGGCCTCGGCCAATCTCCAGCGTGCAGACTCAAAGCCGGCTACCCAATCTTCTCCAGCCGCCTCGGCAGCCTGTTCATCGGCTTGGGCCCGTCCGGCGTGATCAGGAACTGGTCCTCGAGATTGAAGCTGGCGAGGCTGTCGATGTAGAGCGGGATTTCGAAGGCCAGCACCATGCCGGCTTCGATGACGACATCGCTGTCGGCCGCAATGAACGGCCATTGCTCTGAGAAGACCGACTGGCCGACGCCATGGCCGAAATGGCCGCGGTGGTAGGTGCGCAGCCCTTGCCGCGCCAGGCTGTCGGTGGCGACGCGATGCACGTGGGCGAGCGTGGTTCCCGGAACAAGGGACGCCAGCCCGTCGTCAAATGCCCGCTCGGCGATCGCGTGCAGTTCGGCCTGCTCGGCGGATGGCGGTCCGAAGGTGAAGTTGCGCGACATGTCGGAGGCGTAGCCGCCGACCGTGCAGACCATGTCGCACTTCAGCGGATCGCCAGGCATGGCTTTCGCATCGGTGCTTTTGAGCCGGGCGCCGAGCGTCACATATTCGGCTGTGGCGACCGGATGGGACAGGCCGGCCGCGGCCGTGGCGACGCCTTCCCGATAAAGGGCAATGAGATCGGCCTGACGCATGCCGGCCATCGCATCGACCTGCAGCCGCTCCAGCCCGGCTTCCGACAGGATGATGCCTTGCTGGAGCAGATCGATTTCGCGCGGCGACTTGACGGCCCGCAACCTGTCGAGCACGGCTGAGCCGTCGACCATCGTGCAGCCCGGCAGCAGCGCTTGCATGGCGGAGAAATCAGCGGCGGGAACAAAATCGAGATCGACGCCGATCGTTGCGCGCTCGAGCCCGAACCCGGTCAGGATCTGCTTCAGCTCATGGACGGAATTGGCCAGCTCGAATGTCGCGGGCCGGGTAATGGTAGGCGTCCAGCCGGACGAGCCAAAGCCGGCCACTATGCGCCGCGCCAGCCCTTGCGCTGGCCTCGAGGCGTCAAACGTGGCGAATTCGATCCAGATCGGGTGGCTGCGGATGAGGGCGTCGGGCAGAGCCAGTTGCAACTGTCCCGCATTGAAATCCGCCACCACCACGCCGATCGGCAGGCCTTGGCGGGCCGGGATGACGACGAAGCCTGCGCCGGCGCGCCGGAACAGTCCCGCCGGGCCGATCGAGGCGCCGGTCGCATAGTGGAAGGCCTCGGGCGCGCACAGCACCAGCGCCGCGATGCCCGCGCGGTTCATCAGTTGCGCCGCGCGCCTGCGATCGACAAAGCCTGTCATGGGTTTCTCCACTGTCTGAAGCGGCAACGGAGCATTCCGCGCATCGACAATCAAGCGAGTTTCTCGCTGTATTGATGCACCGCATGCCTTGAAGATAGTTGAGACGCTCTTCACTTCGTCATCCAGGGCGGAGCAGCCGCGAAGCGACATAGCGGAGGCCCTTGGAGCCCCTAGGTGTCCTTTTATGCACGCAAGAGACGCTGTAGTACTTTGTTCCTGCGGGATTCCTTTCGACTCAAGATCAGCGCAAACAAGCATAGATCCCGGCTTCGGGACCATTGGCAGCCTGATGGGCGTGCGGGAGACGGATGATGGCGGATGCAAAGACGGATGGGGCGAGCGATGCGTTGCCGTTGTTCTATTCGAGGCCCGAGGCGCTCAATCCGGCGCGGCACGGCTCGCTTGGCCTGACCGCACGCAGTGCCTTCGGCTTCGCCCGCTCGGCGCACGCCATTCCGGTGGTCGCGTCGGAAATGCCGGCGGCGATGCGCTCCTACCCGATCGTCTTCATCGGCCCGGCCAAGTCGCCGGTGATCATCACCGGCGTGCGCCAGAACGAGAACCTGTTCGTCGATGCCGACGGCAAATGGACCGGTCCGCACTACATCCCCGCCTATGTCCGGCGCTATCCCTTCATCCTCGCCGAAGACCCGACATCGGCCGGCCGGCTGACGCTGTGCGTCGAACGGACCAGCGACCGCGTCGTCGACCAGCTGCTGGCGCCGTTGCGCGACGACAAGATCCTGCCGTTTTTCACCGGCAACGAGCCGACCGAAGCGACCAAACAGGCGCTCGCCTTCTGCAATCAGTTCCAGATCGACTTCAGAGCCACCCGCGAGATGGTCGACAAGATCGATGCGCACGGCCTGTTTTCGCCGCGCCAGAGCAAGGTGACGCTGGAAGGCGGCGAGGTGCTCAACCTCACCGACTTCCAGGTGATCGACGAGCCGGCCTTCAACAAATTGAGCGACGAGGCGTTCCTCGACCTGCGCAAATCAGGCGCGCTCGGCCTGCTCTATTGCCACCTCGCCTCGACCAACAGCTGGACGTCGCTGGTGCATCAGGCATCGCTGCGGAAGGCGGATGGTGCAAAGAGTGGCTGAGGAAAACGGTACGGTTTTCCCGGCGTAACCCAATCGATGCGTCCAGACGAACAGGCGGCTAAGCAGCAACCCTTCTGTCGTGCCGCCCTTCCCTGATCTCCTCGGCGAGCTTGTCGCAGAACGCCTCGAGATCGCCGGGGTTGCGGCTGGTGACAAGTCCCTGGTCGGTAACGACCTTGCTGTCCTCCCACAGACCGCCGGCGTTGATCACATCGGTCTTGATCGACTTGTAAGATGTGACCCGGCGACCCCTTACGATGCCGGTCTCGACGAGAAGCCAGGGCGCATGGCAGATCGCCCCGACGATTTTCTTGGCCGACCAGAACGATTCGATGAAGTCCAGGGCCTTTCGCTCGACACGCAGCAGATCCGGATTGATGACCCCGCCGGGCAGGACGATCGCGTCATAGTCGTCAGCCCGCGCCTCATCCAAGGTCTTGTCGACGGGAACCTCCCGACCCCAGTCCTTGAGGTCCCAGCCCTTAATCTTGCCGCTTGCGAGCGATACGACATCGACCTTGGCGCCCGCCTCGCGCAGCTTCTTCAGCGGCACCTCAAGTTCGGATTGCTCGAACCCGTTCGTCGCCAGGATAGCGACGCGCTTGCCGGAAATGTCCTGCATGGCTTTCTCCATCGTTGCGTTGACCAAGGGCTAACGAGGCGAGGTTGGGAACCGTTCCCGCTGTAATTTTATGTGACTCCTAAGGGGATGGACGAAAGAGTGCCGGCAAAGCTCTTAGCCCGGCAAGCCCCAGAAACGAAAAAGCCGCGGCGGACCGCGGCTTTTCGATGCTTGATTTCCCTGGAGGAAACTGGAGCGGGTGAAGCGATTCGAACGCTCGACCCCAACCTTGGCAAGGTTGTGCTCTACCCCTGAGCTACACCCGCTCGCACGGCGTCTTGGCCGCAAGCCGGGCCTATATGGCTGAAGAGCGCGGCGATTGCAACAGGGAAATCGCAGGCTTTTTGCGACACGCCGCGCGGGACCGGCAAGCCACCGGCGGGCGTGAGTGGCGGGCGGCGGGGCGACACCGCGAAGGGCGGTGCCGCTCGCCGTGATGTCGCATGACGGTCTTGTGTCGGCCGCCCTATTGGCCGTAAACGGCTGGCTAGAGAAACGGGACGAAGACGAAACCGATGCCGAAGACCGAAGCCGATTTGATGGCCTTTCTCACCGAACTCGGGATTGCCGCCTCGACGAAGCGCCATCCGCCGCTCTACACGGTCGCGGATTCGCAGGCGCTGCGCGGCGAAATCGCCGGCGGGCACACGAAAAACCTGTTCCTGAAGGACAAGAAGGACAATTTCTTCCTGGTCACCGTCGGCGAGGACGCGGTTGTCGACCTGAAGCAGATCCACCAGGTGATCGGCGCCGCCAGCCGGGTTTCTTTCGGCAGACCGGAGATGCTGATGGAGCTGCTCGGCGTCACGCCGGGCGCCGTCACGGTCTTTGGCGTCATCAACGACACGGCAAACAGGGTCAAGCTGGTGCTCGACAAGGATCTGATGGAGCATGAAGTGATCAATGGGCATCCGCTGACCAATGAGGCGACGACGTCGATCGCGGCGCGCGACCTGATCAAATTCGTCGAGGCAACCGGGCACGATGCTGCTATCTTGAAAGTCTCCGCGTGATCGCCACATGGATGGCTTGAGTCAGATGGTCTGAAGCATATGGCGCCTGGCTGCCGGCCGGCGGCGCCACGGAAGGGTAAAGAGATGAGCGACAACAAACCGTTTGGCGGCCCCTTTGGCGGCAATGGCGGCCAGTACACCACCTCGGTGCAGTATGGTGGAACCGCGCCGGCGCCGGCGAAAGTCGCACTTGGCGATGCGCCCGCCGCCTCGGCTGCCGACGTCATCAAGGATACGACGACGGCTGCCTTTGCCGCCGATGTCATCCAGGAATCGCGCCGCCAGCCGGTGCTGGTCGATTTCTGGGCACCCTGGTGCGGCCCCTGCAAGCAACTGACGCCGCAGTTGGAAAAGGCGGTCAAGGCCGCCGGCGGCAGGGTCAAGCTGGTCAAGATGAACATCGACGACCATCCCTCGATCGCCGGCCAGCTCGGCATTCAGTCTATACCTGCGGTCATCGCCTTCAAGGACGGCCAGCCGGTCGATGGCTTCATGGGCGCCATCCCGGAGAGCCAGATCAACGAATTCATCACCAAGGTCGGCGGCAAGGGCAATGGCGCGCCGCCGGTGGCGGAAGCCTTGGCAGCGGCCACCGAAGCGCGCGACGCCGGCGACATGCAGACCGCGGCCGACATTTATGACGCCATCCTGGCGCAGGCGCCGGAGACGATCGAGGCGATCGCCGGACTGGGCGAGCTGTTGTTCGACGCCGGCGACACGGAAGGCGCCGAGGCGCTTTTGGCAACGGCCCCGGAGGCCAAGAAGGATGCGCCGCCACTGGCAGCCCTGCGCGCCAGGATGGCGGTTGCGGCGCAGGCGGCGGCTCTCGGCAATCCAGCCGAGTTCGAGCGCCGCCTTGCGGAAAATCCTGGAGATCATCAGGCGCGTTTCGATCTGGCCATGATCCAGAACGCCAACGGCGACCGCACCGCGGCCGCAGACAATCTGCTGGCCATCATCAAGGCCGATCGAAGCTGGAACGAGGACGGCGCCAGGACGCAATTGCTGCAGCTGTTCGAGGCCTGGGGCATGACCGATGAGGCGACGCTGGCGGCGCGCCGCAAATTGTCGGCGCTGCTGTTTTCCTGAGCCGGCTGCCGGTTGTTTTGCCGCACGGGCTTGGCGTCGGCCATGACTGCGCCAGATTAGAACTGCGATGACGCGCTTCTGGTGAAGCGATCGGAGGAATGAGGTGCAAGCGGGAAACGCGCATTACCGGCTCGCCAAGGATTTGCCGTCGACGATCCCGCTCTTTCCGCTCGAGGGCGCGCTTTTGCTGCCGGGAGGCCGCATGCCGCTCAACATCTTCGAGCCCCGCTATCTGCAGATGGTGGACGAGGCGATCGCCGGCTCGCGGCTCATCGGCGTTATCCAGCCCAGTCTCGACGGCGCCTTGCGCGACGATGGCGAGCCGGAACTCTGCAATGTCGGCTGCGCCGGGCGCATCATCGCTTTTTCCGAGAGTGGCGACGGCCGCTACCTGATTTCGCTGCAGGGCGTGTGCCGGTTCCGCATCGCCCACGAATTGACGGTCAAGACGCCGTTTCGCCAGTGCAAGCCCGCGCCTTTCCTTGCCGATCTCGATGAGGACCAGGCGGACAACGAGATCGACCGACCATCGCTGCTCAAGGCATTTCGCGCCTATCTGCAGGCCAACGATCTGGAGGCCGACTGGGAAAGCGTCAGCCGGGCCGAAAATGCCATGCTGGTCAATGCGCTGTCGATGATGGCGCCCTACGGGCCGGCCGAGAAACAGGCGCTGCTCGAAGCGGCGGATTTGAAGACCCGGGCCGAGACGCTGATCGCCATCACCGAAATGGCGCTGGCGCGCGAGAATGAGGATTTTGGCTCGAGCCTACAATGAGAGGTTGCTATGGCGGCGGACGGACGTGACGAGAGGAAGGTCGACCCCAAGCTGCTGGAGCTGCTGGCCTGCCCACTGACCAAGGGGCCGCTGGCCTGGGATCCGGAGCGCGGTGAGCTGATTTCCAGGGTCGCGAAGATTGCCTACCCGGTGCGTGACGGCATCCCAATCATGCTGCCTTCCGAGGCGCGGACGCTTTCGGTGGAGGATGTGCTGGCTCCGCCGCCGCCGCGCTTGGGTGGGCCTTCGTGAATTCGAGCACCGCTGGGGCGCAGAAGTTGCCGAGGCTGGCGGGACAGCACCCCCCTCTGCCCTGCCGGGCATCTCCCCCGCAGGTGGGGAGATCGGCAGCTCCTGCGACGCTGGAGATTGGCGAAAGCCGATGAACGCGTAATCTCCCCCCTTGCGGGGGAGATGCCCGGCAGGGCAGAGGGGGGTGCTGTCCCGCCAGCCTCAAGGTTTGCATCGCTGCGGCGCGGAGGCGTCGCAGATTCTCGGGGCTCCGCGACGTGGGCCATGCCTACTGAAAATTCCGCCCCTTGGGCATGACCTGTTCCGCCTCTTCCGACAGCGTCGCGATGTCCTGCCGGATCGGCGCGTTCCCTATAGCGGGCCGATTGAAGCGATCCGGACCCCTGGCAGCACGCTCCGGAGAACCGACAACCGCTGGTGCGGCCTCGCTGACCTTCTCCAGCAGCACGGTCAGCCAGGGCGTCAGATCCTCGATCCTCTCGGCGACGATGTGGACCACGCCCGATTCCGACTGCAATTTTCCGGTGACCTTGACGAACCGCGCGCCCATGACGATCGGCCGGTAACGGTCGAAGGTTCTTTGCCAGAAGATGACGTTGGCCACCGCCTTGTCGTCCTCCAGCGTCAGGAAGATCGCATTGCCCTTGCCGGGACGCTGCCGCACCAGCACGAGGCCGGCGACGGAGACGCGCCTGCCATCGCGCACTGAAGGAAGATTCGCATTGGGGATGACGCCGGCGCGATTGAGCCGCTCGCGCAGGAAGGCGACCGGATGCGCCTTCAGCGACAGGCCGAGCGCGCGGTAGTCGTGGATGACATGCTCGCCGAGCGGCATTTTCGGCAGCTTCGTCTCGGGCTCCAGCTCGCGCAGGCGAAGCGCCGGCTGGTCGAACAGCGGCAGCCTTTCGGCGGCGCTCTTGCCGTCCAGCGCACGCACCGCCCACAAGGCTTCGCGACGATCAAGGCCGAGCGAGCGGAAGGCATCGGCCTGCGCCAGTTTTTCGATCTCGCCGACATCGAGGCCGGAGCGCAGCCAGACATCCCTGACGGATACATAGCCTGAGCCGCGCCGCGCGACGAAAACCTCCATGCGCTCTTTCGACAGGCCCTTGATCTGGCGGAAGCCGAGCCGGACGGCATGCTTCGTCTTGATGACGCCGCGCATCTCGGCGTGGCGCGGGAGGATGCGGGCCGGATTGAAAGGCGCTTTCTCCAGCGTACAATCCCACACCGAAAAATTGACGTCGACATCGCGAATGTCGACGCCATGGTCGCTTGCGTCGCGGACGAGCTGGGCCGGCTGGTAAAACCCCATCGGCTGCGAATTCAGGATCGCGGCGCAGAACACGTCGGGATAGAAGGTCTTGAACCAGCAGGAGGCATAGACGAGCAGGGCGAAGGAAGCGGCATGGCTTTCGGGAAAGCCGTATTCGCCAAAGCCTTCGATCTGCTTGAAGCAGCGCTCGGCGAAGTCTTTCTCGTAACCCTTGCCGACCATGCCGTCGATCATCTGCTGGCGGTAATTGCCGATGGTGCCGGTGCGTTTGAAAGTAGCCATGGCACGGCGCAGTTCATCGGCCTTGCCCGGTTTGAAGCCACCAGCAACGATGGCAATTTTCATGGCCTGCTCCTGGAACAGGGGAACACCTAGCGTCTTGCCGAGGATCTCCTTCAACTCCGGCTTGGGATATTCCGCGTCTTCCTTGCCTTGCCGGCGGCGCAGATAGGGGTGGACCATGTCGCCCTGGATCGGGCCTGGCCGCACGATCGCCACCTCGATGACGAGGTCATAGAACTCGCGCGGCCTGAGACGTGGCAGCATCGACATCTGGGCGCGTGATTCAATCTGGAAGACGCCGAGCGTATCGGCGCGGCAGATCATGTCGTAGACCCGGTCGTCTTCTGCCGGCAGGGTGGCCAACACATAGGGTTGTCCGTATGGGTCCCGTGCCTTCGGATAGTGGTCAGTAAGCAAGGTGAAGGCACGCTGGAGGCAGGTCAGCATGCCGAGCGCCAGGATGTCGACCTTGAGGATCTTCACCGAGTCGAGATCGTCCTTGTCCCATTCGACCATCTTGCGCTCGTCCATCGCCGTCTTGACGATGGGCACGATCTCATCGAGCCGATCCCTTGTGATGACGAAGCCGCCGACATGCTGCGACAAATGGCGGGGGAAGCCCATGATCTCGTTGGCACGCTCCATCACGTGCCTCGACACCGGGTCGGTGCGGTCGAGGCCGCCGGCTCGGGCTTCCTTCTCGCCGAGCTCCGATGTCGACCAACCCCAGATCGAGCCGGAAAGCGATGCCCTGACATCCTCGGACAGGCCCATCGCCTTCGACACTTCGCGCAGCGCCGAACGGCCGCGATAGCTGATGACGGCGGCCGCAAGTGCCGTGCGCTTGCCGCTGTATTTCTCGTAGATGTACTGGATTACGGTTTCGCGCTTTTCGTGCTCGAAATCGACGTCGATATCCGGCGGCTCGTTTCTCTCCTCGGAAATGAAGCGCTCGAAGAGCGAATCGATTTTTTCCGGTCCTACTTCGGTGATGCCGATGCAGAAGCAGACGACCGAATTGGCGGCCGATCCACGTCCCTGGCAGAGAATATCCTTGCTGCGCGCGAACTTGACGATGTCGTAGACAGTCAGGAAATAGCGGGCATAGTTGAGGCGTTCGATCAAAGCGAGCTCTTCCTCGATGCGCCTGGTCACCGAATCCGGCACACCAGCCGGATAGCGGTTCGCCGCCCCCTCCCGAGCCAGTCTCGCCAGCTCAGCCTGTGGACCAAGACCCGATTCCGTCGGCTCGTCGGGGTAGTTGTACTGGAGGTCGCCAAGCGAGAAGGTCAATTCTTCCGCAAACCGCAGCGTCTCGGCCAGCGCCTGCGGATGCCGGCGGAACAGGCGGGCCATCTCCATTGGCGGCTTCAGATGGCGCTCGGCATTGGCGGTGAGTTCCAGCCCGACCTCGGCGACGGGGGTGTTGAGGCGGATCGCGGTCAGCACGTCCTGCAATGGGCGCCGTTCGGCCGTGTGGTAGAGAACGTCGTTGGTCGCCATCAGCGGGATGCCGGCGCTCTCGGCAAGCGCTGCCGCTTGCTCGATGCGGAAACGGTCATTGCCGGCGTAGTCGGGCGAAACGCCAAGCCGCAGGTTCCTGCCGAAGCGGCCTTTGAGGTCTCGAAGCAGGGGAAGACTATCTTCCTCGCCCGCCGACAGACCGGGCAGGACCGCCAGCGACATCAGATCCCCCCATTCGAGGAGGTCGCTGCGCTGGAGAAGGGTGGCGCCTTTTTCGTTTTCGTCGCGCAGATTGGCCTGGGTGAGCATGCGGCACAGATACCCCCAGCCCTTGCGGTCCTGGGGATAGGCGAGAATGTCCGGCGTGCCGTCGCCGAAAACCAGCCGGCAGCCGGGATGATAGGAGAGTTTTTCGACCTTGGCCTGCTGCCAGGCGCGCACAACACCGGCCACCGTGTTGCGGTCGGCAATCCCGATCGCGGAGAAGCCCAGGAGCTTGGCCGCGACCACCAGCTCCTCCGGCTTGGAGGCGCCGCGCAGGAAGGAGAAATTCGACTGGATGCCGAACTCGGCATAGGGGATGACGGTCAGCGCGTTCATGCAAAAACACCATGCATGAACCAGCGTGGCGGCACCTGCGAGTTGCCGTAAAGACCTTGCCGGTAGAGCCAGTAGCGGCGGCCGTCGGCATCCTCGATGCGGAAATAGTCGCGGGTTGATGTAACCGGATCGCTCACAGCTTCCCGCCACCATTCGGCGGCGATGCGTTCCGGCCCTTCGGCGCGCGTGACCCGGTAGAGCGCGCGGCGCCAGCGGAAATTCAACGGTGGTCCTTCCGGCATTTCAGTGGCCGGCACATCGATGGGTTCGGGCGAGCGGAACAGCCGGATCGGCCGTTCCGGCGGAAATATGGTTTTTGGGGCCTGCAGCCTGCCGGGCTTCTTCGGCGGCGTGGTCCGGCGCGGCGCGTCGGTGAAGGGGATGGTGGCTACGGCACGTTCCGGCAGATGGCTTTCGACCGCGACCGGCCGGAGAACCGCGCCCTCGCCGAGCCGGGCGCGGATGCGGTCGGCGAACAGCGCGATATCGGCGCCGTCGTCGGTCACCTCGCCGGCAAGATCGGCCTGCTGCATGTCGAAGGTGGCTGCCGCCAACACCGAGAGCCGCACCAGATCGAAACCATAGCCGGCATCGATATCCTGTTCGAGCGCGGCCAGTCTTTCATGGAACAGTTTCTGAATCAGCATGGGTTCGCGCATCGGCCGCGAGGTGCCGATGGCGATGCGGCTGACGACGCCGTCGACGCGAAAGAGCAGCAGCGCCAGCGTCCTGGCGCCCTCGCCGCGGCGCTCGAGATCGGTTTTCAGGGTCGCCGCCAGCATGCCCACCAGCCGTTCGATGTCCTCGGTCAGGGTGACGGGTTCGGCGAGATGGCGTTCGACCGAAAGCGGCGCGACGGGAAGGCGCGGTGAGACAGCCTCGTCGAGACGGCCAAGCGCCTGATCGAGGCGCAAAAGCAGCAAGGCGCCAAAGCGGCGGGCGAGCGGCGCGCGCGGTGCCGCCATGACGGCGCCGGCCGTGCGCAGGCCCACACTTTCCAGGCTGGTGCGGGTCGAGGGTTCAATGCGCAGCGCGGCCAGCGGCAGGGGTGCCAGCAGTGCCTCCTCCTCGCCTGACACAACGATGCGGTCGCCGCAAAAGCGTGCCGCCGCCCAGGCCGCGCCCGGCGTCGCGGCAAGTCCGGCGCGGACATCGAAACCCTGATGGAAGAAGCGCGACAGGATGTCGTCCAGCATGGCGCGTTCGCCGCCGAACAGATGGGTGCAGCCGGTGACGTCGAGAAACAGGCCATCCGCGCCATCCAGCGCCACCAGCGGTGTGTAGCGGTCGCACCAGTCGGCGAGGCCTTCGAGCAGGCGGCGGTCGGCCTCCGGATCGGCCTCGACGACGTCGATCGACGGATGCATGGCGCGCGCATCGGCAATGCCCATGTCGCGCTTCAGGTGCAGCGCCTCAGCCCGCTCGTCGAGGGCCGAGATGCGCTGTGCGTTGCGGTCGCGATGGCTGATCACGAGCGGCGGGTGAGATGGGTGATCCGACGGCCGGGAACGCCAGGACCGCCCCAGACGCTGGCGTAGGATCCTTTCCACCGCCAGATAGGGAAACCACAGGGACAGGATTCTTTGCCCGGTCTCTTTCCCCGCCTGTTCTTTCATCGAATGCGCGTTCATCGGGGTTCCACTCCAGTGTAAATTGTCCAGGCAGGGCCGTGCGGCTTTTGCCGATGGTGAGGGCAAAGGCCGGGCGGCCGATCGAGCCGGCGAGCGACCCGGCAATGGTGTTGCGCGGCACCGCCGGCGCCGACGTGACAATCAGGCGAACAGGTGCCGCCGTCGGCTCGGGCTCGGCCGCCTGCCGTAGCAGGAACACCGGCCGGCCGGCAGCTTGCGCCCTTGCATGCAGCCGGCGTGTCGCGGTCAGGTCCAGCCGCTGCGGATTGCCGCGGATTTCCAGGATGACGGCGGCAAGTGCTGTCATCCGGGCCGCCTCCTCGGCGACCCACAGTGCATCGACAAGCCTTGGCGCCTCGGAAAACAGCAATTGCTCCGGCTCGATGCCGAACGAGGCGTGAAGCCCCCTGGCATAGGGAAAGCCTGCCTCGCGAAAGATCTCCGATGTGCCGATCCACAGCACCGGCAACCCCGGCGCCTGCTTGAGGATCAGGCTTGTGAGCGACAAAGCGAAGCCGGCGACGGCCCCGGCATCGCGGGTTTCAAGCCCATGGATTTCGCTCAGGGCGGCCTTCGGCAGCCCGCCACTCAGGGCGGCATCGAGACGCTCGACGCCGATGGGCAGGAACGCATCCGGCAACGCCGCGGCAATGCCGCGCCTGACGATTGTGAGATCGGTGTTGACGTCAGCATCGAAGGTCGCGGCAGCCGGCGCAGCCAAGCGCTCGGGCAGCGTTCCCTCGATTTTCGCGATCTGGCGGCGCAGGGCAAAAACAGTCTCCCGCGCCACGGCGGTCATCGCCATGACGGTCAGCTTCCACTCACAATTGTTCCTGTTATGTTCCTATAGATTCCAGAGGCCGTCGGAAGAGTCAAGCAGACTCATGGGGAATTTATTCCTGTCGCGCAGGTGTCCGAGGCGCATGCCGCCCGTTCGTTTGCCGATTCCGGTGCGAAAGCCTATATGCCGGGATCAAAGGACAAAGCATGGCCCGCATCTACAAGACCCGCACCTGGCACGACGAACTCTCGCCCTCGATGGACGAAATGGAGTTCCTGGCGCTGGAGGCCTACGCCCATCTGCCGGAAGATTTTCGCAAGCTGACCGGCGAGATCGTCATCCAGATCGCCGAATTTCCGACCGACGAGATCATGGACGATCTGTCGCTGGAAACGCCGTTCGACCTGCTCGGCCTGTTCGAGGGGCGAGGCATCGCCGAACGCTGGAATCCGCAGACCGGCGAGGGCCCGAACCGCATCACGCTCTACCGTCGCGCCATCCTCGATTACTGGTCCGAGAACGAGGAAACGCTGGGTGACATCGTCACCCACGTGCTGATCCACGAGATCGGCCACCATTTCGGGCTGTCGGACGATGATATGGAGAAGATCGAAGAGGCGGCGGAATAACTGGTTCCTGCGTCGCGTGAAATGTCCATTCCTATCCAGTCGGTCCAGAACCCGGTGGCAAGGGTTTCTGAGATCCCGCCTCAGAGGTTGGTCATTCGGCTGATGAAAAGATGCAGCGCCTTGCGCACGGCGAGCGATGGCGGCTCGGACGGGTGCCACTCCGGAAAATGACCATCAACCACCATTCGTGCCAACCCATAGACAAAGGCACGCGCGGCAAGAACCAGATGATCGAAGTCCGCGTTCGCAGCCAACTGACCCTGCCGCTGCGCTTGGGTCAGCAGGTCGATCATCTTCCGGCGAATGACCTCATTCTGACCGCGAAGACTGTCCGACCCGTCGAAATCAATCAGCGTTCGGGAACTGATGATCTGGAAATGCGTGGGATTGCCGATCGCCCATTCCAGATAGCCTTGTCCGATTGCTTCGAAGGCCACGATGGGATCTGCGCTGTCGACTTCTGAAAGTGCATTGGCAACGGCCTCTGTCAGCCGGTTCATGGCCTGTTCGGCGACTGCGGTCAGCAGCGCTGTTTTCGACTGAAAATGCCGGAAGGGGGCGCCGGGGGAAACGCCGGCCCGCTTTGCGGCTTCGCGCACGCTCACATTGTCGGGGCCGCCTTCCTCGACAAGTTGGATTGCAGCATCGATCAACGTGTCGCGCAAATTGCCATGGTGGTAGCCGGTGCGGTGAGGCGTCTTGGCTTTTGCCATCTCTTTTCCTTCGTTCCGGTGAGCTGCTTCACGCGTCCGTAGCACGATCCGCGATATGATGTAATCACTGTTTACAATGCAGACAAGAGAATATAAGCAGTGATTACATATGGGATCGGAACAGGCCTGCGGTCTTCGCGGGCTCCCCGTTTTCCCAGAATGAGGAGACGAACATGTCTGCCAGAACCGCCGAACCCCGCCGTCCGCAATCGTTGATTTCGCTGAGGAGTTCAGCCGAAGAACCTCAGAACAAGCAGAATCCCACGACTGTCCAGTCGAGCGCGGCTGTGCCCAGCGCTACGCTTTATCGGCTTGCCTCCGTCGCCGGCGTGGGAAGCGCGCTTATTCTTCTGGTCAACGCGGCCAAACGCAGCGCGCTCATCGCGACCACCGATCTGACGCAACTTCTCGCGCCAGTTGCCGAGATATTGGCGCTTGGTCTTGTCGTAGGCCTGTTTCTCGCTTTTGGCCGGCGCGCGGGCCTGTTCGGCACCATCGCGTTTCTCATCAACTTCGTTGCACTGGCAAGTTTGGTCGGTGTGGAAGTGGTGATCAATCTCGTATTTTCGAAGCTTCCGCTGACAACCATCATCGACCTGCGCGCCGGTCCTCTCGGACTGGCTCTGGTCGTCAGTTCGGTTCTTTTTCTGCTTGGGACGCTCGCTTTTGTAATCTCTCTTGTCGTTGCAAGAGGCGTGCCGCGCATTCCGCTCGCCCTCTATTTCATTGGCGCGGTGCCTATCGCGCTCCGTGCGTTCGTGCCGGAGTGGGCTCTTGACCTGGGCCTGGTGGTGCTTGCGGCAGCGATCGCCTGGCTGGCCGGCTGGCTGTGGATGCGCGCGTCGACTACCAGTCGCTGAGCTTGGTGTCAGGCCCGTATTCCTGGCCGTCGATATCCTTCACCACGGCTTGGCCGCAGCGCATGGTCTTGGCCTTCTTGTCGTAGGCATAGGTCGGCGAGCCGAACAGGTGCCAACCCTTGTTCAGCGCCGCCGTCACCTTGTGGCAGAAGCTGGCATCGTCCGGGCCGGACAGAAAGCGGTAGAGTTTCATTGTTCAATTCCTGTCGTGAGTAGCTATAGCCCGCTCGCATCCATCGAGCATTTATGACCCGATGGCGGCTGCCTTCGCCAGCAGTTTTTCGGCCTGCGCCAGGTGCAGCCGTTCGACCATCCTGCCGTTCACCGCGATCACGCCCTTGCCGGCATTCTCGGCGAGCGCGAAGGCTTCCTTCACCGAGCGCGCCTCGGCCACCGCTTCCGTGGACGGCGCGAAGGCGCGGTTCGCGGCTTCGATCTGGGCCGGGTGGATGAGGCTCTTGCCGTCGAACCCCATGGCCGCGGCTTCCACGCATTCATGTGTGAAAGCGTCGAGGTCGCGAAAATCGTTGGAGACGCCGTCGAGCATGTCGATGCCGCCGGCGCGTGCGGCCAGCACCATCTGCATCAGCCATGGCACGAGGTAGCGCCGGTCGGGCGTCGCCAGCACGCCGGTTTCCTTGATCAGGTCATTTGTTCCGGCAACGAAACAATTGACCCGCGAGGCCGGGTCGCGGCCAAGCTCGGCGATGGCGCCGATGTTGAGCACCGCCTTGGGCGTCTCGATCATCGCCCATAGTTTCACGCTGTCGGGAGCGAAATTGTCGTCGAGCACATCGCCGGCCTCGAGCAGGTCGCGCGGCGTGTCGACCTTGGGCAGAAGGATGCCGTCGGGTTCACAGCTTGCGGCAGCCAGCAGGTCGTCGGCGCCCCATTCGCTTGATATCGCATTGACGCGCACGATTATCTCGCAGCGTCTCTCGGAATGGCCGGCGAAAATGCCGGCCAATTTTTCGCGGGCGGCGATCTTGTCGGCCGGGGCGACTGCGTCTTCCAGGTCGATGATGATTGCGTCGCAGGCAAGCTGCGCAATCTTGGCCAAGGCCTTGTCGTTGGAGGCCGGGACGTAGAGCACAGAGCGGCGCGGGCGGTAGGTTTCGGTCATGCCTGATCTATGCCGCGTGCGGTTGGTGGAGGCAAGCGGAAGGCCGGTACCTGATACGAGCCAACCGCGAAAGCTTGTGCTGCCCCTTGCCTGCCCGTCCTTCGCAGCAGTTGCGGAAGGGGGTCCTTCCTCTCCCCCCGTCGATCGGGGGAGAGGTGTCGAGCGAAGCTCGACGGAGTGGGGGTCGACCCTTGGGCGCAAGGCGAGGCGATGCTTGCGCCTAGTGCCCTTCCTATGTCCGTTCGCGGCGGTTGCCAGCTGGTTCCCCCACTCCGTCTCGGCTTCGCCGAGCCACCTCTCCCCCCCTCCGGAGGGAGAGGAAAGGAGCCTGGCTGGGGCAGCGCCAACGTCCGGAAAGGATGGCAGGCAGCGCCCTCAGGCGCAGGCCCTGCACGAAAACTGCACAGGCCTGCGGAAAACCTCCTCGCATCCGCCCCATCCTTTCCCCGCCCGCCTGACAAACAAGCGGCATGCAAAAGCGAGCGAAACTCCGTCTGCCCTACCGACTGCGTAGCGAGGGCTGGTGGCTGGTCGATCCGCCGCGCGCGTGTCCCGTCGCAACCCTTGTTCCCTTTGTCCGCAAGAGCCCGCCGGCAACCCGGCTGAAGGCCATCAGGAAAGCCAGGTCATGACAGCGTTGTTCTCCGCCGCCCCGAGCTATTGCAGCCGCTTCGGTGTTGCCGTGCTGCTGGCAGCACTGGCGGATTTCCTGTTCTACGGCCAGCCTGCCGGGATCACGGTTTTCCTGTTCGCCTTGCTGATCGCCGCCGCGGTTGTCGCCGTGCACCCGGCGGCCTTCAGCGACGGCAGGGTCTGGCTCAAGCCTGCCGCGCTGCTTGTCGCGCTGCTGACGCTCGCCGAAAACGTCAGCGCCCTGTCGGTGTCAACAGCGCTTGCGGCGCTGGTCGTCTTCTCGCTTTCCCTGAGCGGGCGGCTGCGGCACAGCATCGCCCGCATTGCTGGCCAGGTCGCACTGTTCGGGCTGGCGGCGCCGTTCCGCTTCGCCAGTGATTTCACCCGCTGGCGCAGGACGGCGCGGCGATTCGGCCGGCGCCGCGTCCGCCTAGCGGCCATCGCCGTCTGGGTGATGCCGCTGACGCTGGGCGCGGTCTTCCTGGCGCTGTTCGGCGCCGCCAATCCGGTCATCGATTACTGGCTGTCGCTGATCGATCTCGTGAGGCTGCTCGATCTCATCCAGCTGGCGCGGATTGCCTTCTGGCTGTTCGTCCTCGCCGGTGTCTGGGCCTTTCTGCGGCCACGCCTGCCGCGCCTGGTTCGCCGCATCCCGCGCGCGGCGCCGGCGGTCAGCGCTCAAGCCGACAAAACCGTCACCACCATCGAAGACATCCTGTTCGGCAAGGCCGCCATCCTGCGCGCCCTGATCGTCTTCAACATCCTGTTTGCGCTGCAGACGGCGCTCGATGCTGCCTATCTGTGGGGCGGGGTGGCACTGCCCGACGGGTTGAGCTACGCGGCTTATGCGCATCGTGGCGCCTATCCCTTGATCGTCACCGCGCTGCTTGCCGCGGGCTTCGTGCTGGCGGCGCTGCGGCCGGGCAGCGAGACCTCGGCCGATCCGCTCATCCGCCGGCTGGTCTATGCGTGGGTGGCGCAGAACATTATGCTGGTCATCTCGTCGATCCTGCGGCTCGACCTCTATATCGGCATCTATGCATTGACCTACTGGCGCGTCGCCGCCTTCGTCTGGATGGGGCTGGTGGCAGCAGGCCTTGCCCTGATCATCGCTCGCATCGCGCTTAGAAAATCCAACGAATGGCTGCTGTCCGCCAATCTTCTGACGTTATCCCTGACGCTTTATGCCGGCTGCTTCATCAATTTCGCAGCAACGATCGCCAATTACAATGTCGACCATTCCCTCGAAATGACCGGCCAGGGCATTCCCCTCGACGCCTGGTATCTGCACTCGCTCGGCCCGGGCGCGTTTCTCGCACTTGATCGCTTCCTCGAGCACGAGAGCCGGACGGCTGCCGCCGGCACGGTCCGCGAACTGGCTGGCGTGCGCGGCAGCGACGAAATCTGGTATCGAACTATCCAGCAGAACTGGCGGGCGTGGAGTTTTCGCGACTGGCGGCTGCTGCGCACTCTCGACACCAAGGGGCCGCCCGTGATTCCCTCTCCTATCGAACCTTCCTTGCCGGGCCGCTGATCCATGCCGCATCACATCCTCGTCGCCGACGACGATCCGCATATCCGCGAGGTGATCTGCTTCGCGCTGGAAAAGGCGGGCATGAAAACGACAGGGGTGGCCGACGGTGCCGCCGCCTTGCAGGCGATCGGCCGCCGGGCGCCGGACCTTGTCGTGCTCGATATAGGCATGCCGGAAATGGACGGGCTGGAGGTCTGCCGGCGACTGCGGCACACATCCGATGTGCCGGTGCTGTTCCTGTCCGCGCGCGACGAGGAGATCGACCGCATCCTCGGGCTCGAAATGGGCGGTGACGACTATGTGACGAAACCATTCAGCCCGCGCGAGCTGGTCGCCCGCGTCAATGTCATCCTGCGGCGCGCCCGCCCGGTGCCGCCCGAACCAGCCGACGACAGGCAGTTTTCGCACGGCAAACTGGCTCTGGCGCCGGCCAGCCATGCCGCCAGCTTCGACGGCAAGGCGCTGTCGCTGACGGGGATCGAATTCTCGATCCTGAAGGGGTTCCTGGCGCGGCCGGCGCATGTGCTCGACCGCGACGCGGTGATGGCCAGCGCCTATGCCGGCAACATCCACGTCGCCGGCCGCACCGTCGACAGCCATATCCGCAACATCCGCGCCAAGCTGGCAGCAGTGGGTTGCCTGGATGCCATCGAGACCGTGCATGGCGTCGGTTTCCGGCTTGGCCGATGCGGCTGACGGCTTCGCGCAAATGGACCGGCCGCAAATGGCGGCCACGGCTTGCCACGGTCGTCGTCGCCATCCTGATCATGGTGATGGCCTTGCCGTTGGTCGGCCTGTTCTTCTTCCGCCTCTATGAGAACCAGCTCATCCGCCAGACCGAAGCGGAGCTGATCGTGCAAGGCGCGGCCATCGCCGCCATCTATGCGCAGGATGTGCGCGACGCCGGCTTTGCGCCGGACAAGCTCGGCGCGCCGATGCCGGGGCCAGGCTGGGATTCAAGCCGAAGCGTCAATCCGGATCCGCTCTACAGGCCAATCGAACCGCAACTCGATCTTGCCTCCGATTATATGCTGCCGACCCGGCCGGCGGCGATGCCGGCGATCGTCGATCCCGCCTTTGCCGCGATCGGCACCCGTCTGTCCGGTATTCTCGACGTCACCCAGAAAACCACGCTGGCCGGCTTCCGGCTGCTTGATCCCCGGGGCGTCGTCATTGCCGGGCGCGGCGAGGTCGGCCAGTCGCTCAGTGCGGTCGAAGAGGTGCGCACAGCACTTGCCGGCCACTATGCCAGCGCGCTCAGGCTGCGCATTCCCGACCAGCCGACGCCACCGCTCTATTCGGTCAGCCGCGGCACCAAGGTGCGCGTCTTCGTCGCCCTGCCGGTCGCTGTCGACGGCCAGGTCGCAGGCGTCGTCTATGTGTCGCGGACGCCCAACAACATCATCAAGCATCTCTATGGCGAACGCGGCAAGGTGACGTTGGCGGCGATCGCCATTCTCGGCGGCACGCTGCTCATCGGCCTCATCTTCCTGCGCACCGTCAGCCGGCCGATCTATGCGCTGATCGACCGCACCGAGCGCATCGCCGCCGGCGACCGCACGGCGATCCGGCCGCTCGACCATCACGGCACGCGAGAGATGGCGGAGCTGTCCGCAGCCTTCCTCGACATGGCCGAGAAGCTTCAGGCGCGCTCGGACTCAATCCAGACCTTTGCCACCCATGTCTCGCACGAACTCAAATCGCCGCTAACGGCGATCCAGGGCGCCGCGGAACTGCTGCGTGATTCCGGCGCGGCGATGGATGATGAAGAGCGGCGGCGCTTCTCCAACAATATCGTCACCGATGCGGGACGGCTCAATCTGCTGGTGCGGCGCCTGCTCGACCTGACGCGCGCCGAAAACCTGGCGCCGAGCGGCGAAAGCACATCGATCGGTGCGGTGCTGGCGCTGCTTCCCGTAGACAACAGGCTGGCGGTTTGCGTCGGAGCCGGCAGCGACATCAGATTGCGCATATCGGCCGAGAACGCGGCTATCGTGCTGGCCAATCTCATCGACAATTCGGCCAGGCACGGCGCGACACAGGTTTCTGTCTCCGCTACGAGCGCCGACGGCAAGGCGAGCCTCCTGGTCAGCGACGATGGCGCCGGCATTTCGCCGAGCAACCGGGCGCGCATTTTCGAGCCGTTTTTCACCACGCGGCGCGAACAGGGCGGCACCGGCATGGGCCTTGGCATCGTGCTGGCCCTCCTGAAAGCGCATGATGGTATGATCGCGCTGGTTGACAGCGAACGCGGCACGCGCTTCGAGATTGTCTTGCCGGTGGCGTGACGGACACTATCGGCCGAATCGGAGAGAAAATGCGCTACGACATCGTCATCATCGGCGGAGCCATCGTCGGCTCCTCGGTCGCCTATTATCTGCGTGAGCAAGGGTTTTCCGGCACGATCGCGCTGGTCGAGCGTGATCCGCAATTCGCGCATGCGGCAACGACGCTGTCCATGGCCTCGATCCGCCAGCAATTCTCGATCCCGGAAAACATCCGCCTGTCGCAGTTCACCCTGAAACTGTTTCGGCGGCTGAAGGAAGAGTTCGGGGATGACGCCGATATCGGCTTTCGCGAGGGCGGCTACCTCATCCTTGCCGGCGAGGACGGCTTGCCGATCCTCAAGAGCAATCACGAGGCGCAGATCGCGGAGGGCGCCGACATCGTGCTGGAGGATGCCGACCAGCTTACGCGCCGGTTCCCGTGGCTGTCGGCCGAGGGCATTTCAGCCGGCGCCTATGGCCGCACCGGCGAAGGCTGGTTCGACGCGCATGCGATGCTGACGCTGTTCCGCAAGGCGCTGCGGCAGAAGAACGTCGATTTCATCGCCGCCGATGTCACCGGCATCGCGCGCGATGGCAACCGCGTCACGGGAGTGAGCCTCGGCAATGGCGAGACGCTGGAGGCTGGCATCGTCGTCAACGCCGCCGGCCCGAACGCCGGCAAGGTGGCTGCCATGGCCGGGCTTGAGCTGCCGGTCGAGCCGCGCAAGCGCAACGTCTTCGTCTTCGAGGCGCGCGAGAAATATGCCGACATGCCGCTGCTGGTCGATCCCTCCGGCATCTATGTCCGTCCGGAAGGCTCGGTTTACCTCACCGGCGGCGCCGAACCGGAGGAAGGCGACCGCGCCCCCGATCCCGGCGACTTCGAGGTAAACTGGCCGCTGTTCGAAGAGGTGATCTGGCCGGTGCTGGCGACCCGCATTCCCGCCTTCGAGGCGATCAAGCCGACCCGCGCCTGGGCCGGCCACTACGACTACAACACGCTCGACCAGAACGCGGTCATCGGTCCGCATCCGCAGGTCGGGAATTTCATCTTCGCCAACGGATTCTCCGGCCACGGCCTGCAGCAGGCGCCGGCGGTCGGCAAGGCGCTGGCCGAGCTGATCGTGCATGGCGGCTATCGCACGGTGGACTGCTCGGCGTTCGGGTATGGCCGTGTCGCGGAAGGGCGGGCGTTTCGGGAATTGAATGTGATTTGAGCTGGCCCGCGTCTAGATGATCATCGCATCAACCTCGAGAGCATTGCCGAGTCCGTGCCCTGCCGCCGTGTTGTCGAAAATGCACCAGGCCTCCGCGCCCGAAGCGGCCGCCGCATTCGCCTGCCGAGCGATTCGATCGAGCGTTTCAGCATCGTAGTCCGAATAGTAGACGCGCGGCGCGCCATGCCAGCGGAAATAGGCGAGGCCGGGCCAGCCGCCCGGAACCGCCGCTGCAGGGACTGCAGCCGGGTCGGCGGCGACACGCGCAACCTGGCGAGAGGCCAGAAGCGCATCGGCCTTCGCATCGAACCAACTTGGGTGGCGCGGCTCGCAGACCAGCCTTGCCTGGGTTCGCAACCTCAGCATGTCGAAGAACGCGCCGGCGACGTCCGGCTCGAACGGCAGGCTCGGTGGAAGCTGCACCAAAATCACGCTCAGTTTTTCGCCGAGACCTCCGACCTGCTGGAGAAAGGCCTCGGCGACCATCTCGCAGTCGGCGAGACGAAGCTCGTGCGTCATCGCCTTCGGTGTCTTGACGGCAAAGCGGAAATGCTCAGGGACGGAACCCGCCCAGCGCTCATAGGTATCGTGGCGGTGCGGCTTGTAGAAGGAGGTGTCGATCTCGACGATCGGCAGGCGCTGGGCGTAACGTTCGAGATGCGAGCCGGGTTGTGGGAAATCATCCCTGTATCGGGTCGGAATTCCCCAACCGGCCGTGCCAACGAAGCATCTCTGCTTTTCCATCCTCGCGATGTGGATCAAGCGGAACGCAGATCAAGACACTGCGTCATCGGCACGTGGGCTGGCCTCAGCCCTTGCGGTCGAACCAGAAGGCATCCGCCATGCGCTTCATGCCGATACGTTCGTAGAAGCCGACGGCGTCGGGCATGGAGATCAGGCTGATGGCGACCGATGGTCCAAGCTGCCGCCGCGCCTCGTCCATCAGGCCCTTGCCGATGCCGAGCCCCTGTGCCGATCGGGAAACGGCGAGCTCGGAGATGTAGCAGACCCAGGAAAAGTCGGTGATCGCCCTGATAACGCCGATCAGCGGCTTGCCCTCGATGTCGAGGCGCGCGGTCAGCACCAGATTGGCGCCCGACAGCATCGCCCGCAGCCGTGCTTCATCATCAACCGGCCGTGTCTCGCCGAGGCCGGATTCGACCAGCACGCGACGGAATTCGGCGATGTCGAGCGCGGCCTCGCTGTTATAGAGGACGTGTGCGTTTTCTGCCATGGCCGCCAGACTGCACCATCGGGCTGGCTTGTGCCACCATGAACGAACAGTTGCCTTTTATTTGCTGCCGGCTTTGTGTAAACCGTGCCTCAGCAATCCCCCCGCAACGGAAACACGGGCAAAAGCCATGGAAAAGTTCACCAAGCTCACCGGCGTCGCCGCTCCAATGCCGATCGTCAATGTCGACACCGACATGATCATCCCCAAGGATTACCTCAAGACGATCAAGCGCACCGGGCTCGGCACCGGCCTGTTCGCCGAAATGCGCTACAAGGACGATGGCTCGGAAAACCCGGATTTCGTCCTCAACAAGCCGGCCTACCGCAAGGCGCAGATCCTGGTCGCCGGCGATAATTTCGGCTGCGGTTCCAGCCGCGAGCATGCGCCGTGGGCGCTGCTCGACTTCGGCATTCGCTGCGTCATCTCGACCTCGTTCGCCGACATTTTCTACAACAACTGCTTCAAGAACGGCATCCTGCCGATCACCGTCAGCCCCGAGGATCTCGAGAAGCTGATGGACGACGCCTCGCGCGGCTCCAATGCCACGGTGTCGGTCGACCTCGAGGCCAAGGAAATCCGCGGACCGGATGGCGGCGTCGTCACCTTCGACCTCGACGATTTCAAGCGGCACTGCCTGCTCAACGGCCTCGACGATATCGGCCTGACCATGGAAAAGGCCGGCGCCATCGCTTCGTTCGAGAAGCGCAACGCCGAACAGCGCCCCTGGGCCTGAGTCGCAGGATCTGACCCAGCCGCCACAGGCCGGGTTCGTGGCGACTGAGCGGAGGACAGTCATGACTCGTTCGCTTCTTGCTGGCACCTGCGGGCTGGCGTTTCTTTTGACGGCTGCCACTTTGAGCCATGCCCAGACGCAGACGCCCGCCGCTCCGCCTGCGGTCGAAAAGCCTGCCACCGACCAGGGCACAGACGCCGCCGACGCTTCCGATGACGACAGCCAAGCGCCTGTACCCTTCGAGGGTGGCACGCTGACCATCACCCAACCGGAACAGGACGGTGAGAAGGTGCTTGCCTATGACGGCAAGCAGCTGGCCAGCAACTATGACGTCTTCTTCGACAAAATAGTCGAGGTCGGCGGCGTCAAGGTGGCGCTGTTCGATGTCGGCGATGGCGGCAACCAATGCGGGCCGGCGACGGTGATCGTCTGGAAACCGGATGGCGGCACCATCCAGAGCACGACAGTCGAGCAGGACCAGTGCGGCGCGCCGCCCTCGGCGGTGTCCGACAACGCCATCTATTTCGTGCCCTATCTGTTGCCGGGAGATCAGAAGCCGGCTTTGCAATGGTCGCCGACCGACGGGCTGACGATTTCGGGCAATCTGAGCTACATGCCGGAACCCGGCACCGACTGGAAAGACATCGATCCGGAAAAGTACCAGAACATCATCGACGCCTTCCACAACGAGGCCGTCTACAGGCTAGCCGAGACGCTGCTCGGCAAGGACATGCCCGACATGGCGACCAGCCTGCTGGTCGGCGGCGGCACGGAAAAGACCGCTTCGGGCGCCTTCTACGCCAGCGGCTGCGTGCCGCATGACTGCGGCGGCAATGACGGTTTCATGGCGGTCGACCCGGCCCAGCACAAGCTCTACTTCGCGCGCCGCGGCGACAATGGCCAGCCGAACGCCTGGCCTGATATGGCGACATGGCCGGCGGATGTGAAGGCGGCGCTGGACAAGGCGCAGGGGTCGGCGAATTAGGGGTGCGGGTTGGCATCGCGCGCCTTCGTCACGGGCGGAGCGACGAGCAGATCCTCCGCTCCTTGCTTCGCCACCGGATGACGCGGCACAGATCGACCCCCACTCCGTCGAGCTACGCTCGACACCTCTCCCCCGATCGACGGGGGAGAGGAAAGGCGGCGCGAGCTCGACCAGCCTTGACGCTCTTCCTCTCCCTCCGGAGGGGGGAGAGGTGGCGCCGCGTAGCGGTGACGGAGTGGGGGAAGGCGTTGGCGAAACGCGCAGCGGCCGCAAGACGACGCGAGGATGCTCTGGCCAATCCCCGAGGTTGCGCTTGCCACATCGTGACAACGGTCGGCCCGGCTTGGCCCACGACCGGACCACCTTCCCTCTGCTAGACGGACGCGGATCAATACAAGGAGACCACCCATGCGCAAACTGATCTCCACCGGTTCCCCCTTCGAAAAGACCGCCGGCTATTCGCGCGCCGTGGTGCAGGGCGACTGGTGTTTCGTGTCCGGCACCACCGGCTACGACTATGCGACGATGACGATGCCGGAGACGGTGGAGGCGCAGACGCGCAATTGCCTGGCGACGATCGGCAAGGCGCTGAAGGACGGCGGCTTCGAGATGGCTGACGTGGTGCGGGCGCATTACTACATCACCGACCAGGCCTTCGTGGACGTGGTCTTTCCGATCCTCGGCGAGACGTTCGGCGACATCAGGCCGGCAGCGACGATGATCGTCTGCCAGCTCAACAAACCGGAAATGAAGATCGAGATCGAGGTGACGGCGCTGCGGCGCACGGCATGAAAGGTCGACGATGAAGGTCCGGCGCATCGTTGCCAACATCGAGACATCGGATGTCGCGGCGGCGAAGCGTTTCTACCAGGATGTGCTCGGCCTCGATGTGCTGATGGATCTTGGCTGGATCGCCACCTACGGCTCGCAAGCAAAGATGGATGTCCAGGTCAGTTTCATGGCGCAAGGCGGCTCCGAAACGCCGGTGCCGGATCTTTCGATCGAGGTCGATGATGTCGATGCGGCGCTCGATGCCATGAAAGCGGCGGGCTTCGCCATCGAATACGGACCGGCCGACGAGCCCTGGGGCGTGCGCCGCTTCTATGTGCGCGATCCGTTCGGCCGGCTGGTCAACATTCTCTCGCATCGGTGAAGGCAAGGCGCTGCAATTTGCGGGGAGCTGGCGGGGCAGAGGCGGGCGCGAAGGATCGCAAACGAACGAGGTTGTCCTTGATCGCTGCGTTACTCCTTGCGCACAACCGGCTTGGCGTTTAGCAAGGCCGCGGTTCAAATTCTTTCCAGGACGGTTTCTCCATGGCAACGAAGCATCTTTTCCTGCTCCCCGGCGACGGCATCGGTCCCGAGGCCATGGCCGAGGTCAAGAAACTGATCGCGGTCATGAACGACAAGCTGGGCAGCGGTTTTGCCACCGATGAGGGGCTGGTCGGCGGCTGCGCCTATGACGCGCATGGCGCGGCGATCTCCGATGCCGACATGGAAAAGGCGATGGCGGCCGACGCGGTGCTGTTCGGCGCCGTCGGCGGTCCGAAATGGGATGCGGTGCCCTATGAGGTGCGCCCTGAGGCCGGCCTGCTGCGCCTGCGCAAGGACATGGAGCTGTTCGCCAATCTGCGCCCGGCCATCTGCTATCCGGCGCTGGCGGCGTCCTCCTCGCTCAAGCAGGAGGTGGTCGAGGGTCTAGACATCCTCATCGTGCGCGAGCTGACCGGCGGCGTCTATTTCGGCGAGCCGAAGCAGATCATCGATCTCGGCAACGGCCAGAAGCGCGGCATCGACACGCAGGTCTACGACACGTTCGAGATCGAGCGCATTTCGGGCGTCGCCTTCGAACTGGCACGCACGCGCAAGAACCACGTCACTTCGATGGAAAAGCGCAATGTCATGAAGTCGGGCGTGCTGTGGAACGAGGTCGTCACCCAGACCCACAAGGCGCGCTATTCCGACGTCAAGCTCGACCACATGCTGGCCGATGCCGGCGGCATGCAGCTGGTGCGCTGGCCAAAGCAGTTCGACGTCATCGTCACCGACAATCTGTTCGGCGACATGCTGTCTGACATCGCCGCCATGCTGACCGGCTCGATCGGCATGCTGCCGTCGGCATCGCTCGGCGCGCCTGACGTGAAGACCAAGAAGCGCAAGGCGCTCTACGAGCCGGTGCACGGCTCGGCCCCCGACATCGCGGGCAAGGGCATCGCCAACCCGATCGCCATGATCGCGTCCTTCGCCATGTGCCTGCGCTATTCCTTCGGGATGGTCGAGGAAGCCGACCGCGTCGAAAGCGCGATCGCCGCCGTGCTCGACGCGGGCCTGCGGACGAAAGACATCATGTCCGACGGCATGACCGAGGTCGGTACGGTTCAGATGGGCGACGCGATCATCGCCAAATTCCTGGGCTGATACCGTGGCGGTCGACGTCCGCTGGGCGACGATCGAGGACGCCGCGGCACTCGCGGCCATACTGTGCGAGATGGCGGCGCATTACCGGCAGCCGCCTCTCGATGCCGACCGGGCCCTGTCTGCCGCACGAAAATGGCTTGGCGAGGAAAGCCCGGCCTATCCGCATTTCGCGCTCGCCTTCGTCGACGGCGAGGTTAGCGGCCTGGCGTCGGTGGCGATCGCGCATCCCGGCATCGATCTCGAGCGGCTGCTGTTCCTGAAAGACCTGTTCGTGCGCGACAAAGCCCGCAACGCCGGCGTCGGCCGGGCGCTGATCGGCTTTCTCGCCGATCATTGCCTGCGCGAAGGCATCGGTCGGATCGACCTGACCACCGAGGACTGGAACGAAGGCGCGCTGCGTTTTTACGGCCGGCTTGGCGCCGAGCGCCACGGCCAGAAGGTCTTTCTCAGGCTTTCGGGTGACGCGTTGAAGGCGATCGCCCCTAGATCCTGACGCCCGCCGGCACCGGCCCCCAGGGGTTTTCGCCCAGTTGAGACGGCGCAAGCCCCAAGACCAGCAACGCCACCCCGCCGATAACCGGAATGAAGCAGAGCAAGACAAACCAGCCGCTCAGGCCGACATCATGCAAACGCCGCACGGCAAGCGCGATCCATGGCAGGTTGAGTGCCAAAGCGAAAACAAAGAAGGGCAGGAATCCGATCGCGTTCCTGCTCGAAACGTCGCGGAAGCCATTGATAGCCAGATCGACGAGTATTCCAAGGCCGAGCAGTACGAATAGCACGATGGTCGAGCATAGCCAGAAGGCCCAGAATTCCTTGCGGCGAGCGCGTCCTTTGAAATTGAAAAAGTCCACGCTCACCGTGTACCGGAAGTATGCCCACAGTCCCGTGGAACGAGTGGGCTGGCGGCGGGGTGACGAGGTCGTGGTCGAATTCACGGCGACGATATTGTGTGCCGTGCCGTCATCCGGCTGGAATTCGACGAGGGTGCCGCTGACGAAGGCCGCCCCCTGATTCAGATCGTTACGGGTAAAGAAATAACGCTTGCCGTCAACTCCATTGATGTAGCCGTAGTCCTGATCCTTGTCGTAGTGAAGCACTGCGCCCCGCATGCGTACCCCCATCTATGCAGCGATAGGGAATACTACCCAGGGTTGCCTAAGATTTCAACATGCACGTCACATTAAATCCTGACGCCGGCCGGCACCGGCCCCCACTGGTTTTCCCGGGCCTGCGTCGGGATCAGTGCGAAGACCAGGATGATCAGGCTGCCGATCGTCGGGATCAGCACCACCAGATAAAGCCAGCCCGACAGGCCGATGTCATGAATGCGGCGAACGGTCATGCCGAGGCTGGGCAGCAATGTCGCCAGAACGAAGGTGCCGCAAAGGCCGACGGTTACCGCCGCCGATACGCTGCTGTCGAAATTGCCCATTTCGTTGTCGGCGAAAAGGCCGATGCCGCCGATGACAAGCAGCGAGACCACCCAGAACAGGAAAAAACCCCAATACTCCTTGCGACGGGCGCGACCGGCGAAATTGAAATAGTTCTGCGTCACGCCACGCCAGAAATAGCCCCAGAGATCGCTGGGCTCGGCTGTCTCGGAAGACCGGCCGAAATGCTGCGCAGGAGACGCCGCTGCAGGCGGAACGCTGGCTTGGGCCGATGCGGCCTTGATGCCGGGGTCAGCGGCGATCGGGGCGGCGATCGAAAAGACGTCGCGTGCCTGGCCGCCGCCTGGCTGGAACTCGACGACGGTACCGTTGGGCATGGCGGTTTCCCGGCGTAAACTCTCGCGGGTGAAGGTGTAGCGGTTCCCGTCGGCCCCGGAGATGAAGCCAAAGCCTTGGTCCTCGTCATAGTGAAGCACTTCGCCGCGCATTTGCCATCCCCGCTCGCCACGTCCCAGCCGAAGGTGGCACAGGGCCGAGCCGATGGGCAATACCGGGCAGCACGGCTACCGTACTGGCGGCAAATGAAGCATAAGGGATCGAGTGCAACCGCCCCCGGCCGAAGCAGAACATGACAGTCGAGAGTCCTGACAGTAAAACCGCGATTGAAGATGGACGGGAAAGAAAGTCTCCCAGGCTGGCCATCGACGCCACTGGCCTGACGTTCTGGCCGTCCGGCCAGGGACTTGTCGGCATCCCACGGGTGGAAAGCTTTCTCATCAGCGCAGCCTTGGCTGATCCCGACCCTTGCGTGGAGGTGGTGGCGTTCCGACCATGGGAAGGCCGGTTTCGCCCCCTCGCTCCTTTCGAGCAGGACCATGTCGGGACCGGCGAGATCCTACCCCGGCGCCTCAAACGATGGCCTGGGAGACGCACAGCGATGTCGCAGGCCTTCGAAGCGGTGAGGCAACAGCCATGGGGCAAGCGCGACGCCGACCGCCATCTCGCCAAGACGGTGACCCATGGCCGCAAAGGCATTGCCTATCAGGCGACGAAGCTGCTGATCCGAGCCTATCGTCTGTACCAGCGGGCGCGGATCCGGTCGGCCCCGCGTCAGGATGTTCCAAGCCAACCGGCCGAGGCTGAACGTCTTGTCTTGATCAGCCATCACATTCTGACCGGGGATGACCGAGCCGCCGTCTCGGAGCGCGCCGGCGACCTCGCGTTTCTTTGCCACGACCTCATACCGACACTGCGCCCCGACCTGGTTGGTATGAGCCCTGGCGAGAGCAGGTTCGGATCATATCTCGAACACCTCGTGCGCTCCGGCGCGCCGGCATTTTGTGCATCCGACGAAGTTGGCGCGACGCTGACCGATCATATGCAACAGGCAGGCGTCACGCAGCCGGTGGTATACCGGTTTCCGATGCCTTCCATCCTGTACGAGACGGCTTCGCGCATGGGCGAGGCTTCGCGCATTGAGGCCGCCGAGCCATTCGTGCTCTACTGTTCGACCATCGAAGTGCGCAAGAACCACATCCTGCTGGCACGGATATGGCAGCAGGCGCTCGACGAGGGCGTCAAGCTGCCGAGGCTCGTCTGCGCCGGGCGCTGGGGCTGGATGATCGATCCGCTGCGCGCCTATCTCAAGGCCCATCCGAGATTGCTTGAGCGGGTTACGTTCACCGGAGCGATCAGCGATGAGGAGCTCATCCAATACTACCGCAGCGCTTCCTTCGGCGTCTTTCCCTCGCATATCGAGGGTTGGGGCTACGGCGCCTCGGAATGTCTCGATTTCGGCATTCCCGTCATCGTCTCGACCGCGCCGTCGCTGATCGAGGCGAGCGGCGGCCTGATGCCGGCGATCGATTCCAATGACCAGGCCGGCTGGTATGCTGCGATCCGCAGGATGGCGGAAGACCCCGACTGGCGGTCCTTGCTGGCGGAGCGCATCGCAGAGCAGCATCGACCGACGCCGGCGGCGGCAAGCTGGGCCGCCATCAAGGCAGGCCTGCAGGCAAGCGCGTCGAGCCGCTCAAGGTTTTAGGCGGGCCGCTTCTTCGCTTTCTTGTGCTTGGGCGCACCGTTGGTGTCGAATTTCGGCTTGCCGGGGTTTTTGGCCCACGGCTTTGCCTCATGCGCGGCTGCCGGGCGCTGATCGGCCGCTGCCGGTGCACGCTTTTCGAATTTGCGCTCCGGGGCGTTGGGGTCGAACGGCGCCTTGCCGCGATGCGGTTTCTTGTCAGGGCTTGGCGGCTGGTAGCCGGCGCGCGACAAATCGGGCTGGCCGTCGAGCCGCTTCACCAGGATGTTGCCCTGCAGCTTGCGATCGGGACCGATCGCGGCGAGGAAGCGGTCGGCCCAGTCAGCCGCGATCTGCACGTAGGTCTCTTCCGGCTGCATCTTGATGGCGCCGATCTCGCGCTTCGAGATGCTGCCGGTGCGGCACAGCATCGGGATGAGCCAGCGCGGCTCGGCATTCTGCCGGCGCCCGATCGACAGCGAGAACCAGACGCTGTCGCCGAAATCGTCGCGGCGGCTGGGCGCCTCGTCGCGGCGCGCGAAACCTTCGCCTGCCGGTCTCTCACGCGACGGCGTGAAGGGCGCGATCTCCATGAGGTCCTCGGGGGCCGAGCGGCTGGCGCGGCACTGGCGCACGAAGGCAGCGGCCACCTGTTCGGCGCCATGCCTGGCGAGCAGCGCGTCGATGAAGGAGCGCTCGTCTTCCTTCACCGCCTCGTCGAAAACCGGATCGGCAAGGATGCGCTCGTCGTCGCGCCGCATCACGTCGTCGGCCGAGGGCGGGCTCGCCCATGTCGCCTTGAGGCCGGCGTTCTGCAGCAGCCGTTCGGTGCGCTTGCGGGCGCTGTTGGGCACGATCAGCGCGCTGACGCCCTTGCGCCCGGCGCGGCCGGTGCGACCGCTGCGGTGCAGCAGGGTTTCCGGGTTGGTTGGCAAATCGGCGTGGATGACCAGCTCGAGATTGGGCAGGTCGATGCCGCGCGCCGCGACATCGGTGGCGATGCAGACTTTTGCGCGGCCGTCGCGCATCGCCTGCAGCGCATGGCTGCGCTCGTTCTGGCTGAGCTCGCCCGACAGGGCGACGACGGAGAAGTTGCGGTTGTTGAAGCGCGCGGTCAGATGATTGACGGCGGCACGCGTGTTGCAGAACACCAGCGCGTTCTTGGCTTCGTAATAGCGCAGCACGTTGATGATGGCGTTCTCGCGGTCGGGCTGGGCGACGCTCAGCGCCCGGTATTCGATGTCGAGATGCTGCTTCTCCTCGCCGGCGGCCGAGATGCGCACCGCATCGCGCTGATAGCCTTGGGCGAGCGTCGCGATCGAGCGCGGCACGGTGGCCGAGAACATCAGCGTCCGGCGTTCGGCCGGAGCGGCGTCGAGGATGAATTCGAGGTCTTCGCGAAAGCCCAGATCGAGCATCTCGTCGGCCTCGTCGAGCACCACCGCCTTCAGCGCCGACATGTCGAGCGAGCGCCGGGTGATGTGGTCGCGCAGCCGGCCGGGCGTGCCGACGACGATATGGGCGCCGCGCTCCAGCACACGCCGCTCCGAGCGCATGTCCATGCCGCCGACGCAGGAAGCCACGGTTGCGCCGGTCAGCTCGTAGAGCCATTCCAGTTCGCGCGTCACCTGCAAGGCGAGTTCGCGCGTCGGCGCCACCGCCAGCGCCAGCGGTGCGGCGGCGTGGCCGAAGCGCTCCGCGCCTTCAAGCAGGGTCGGCGCCAGAGCGAGGCCGAAGGCCACCGTCTTGCCGGAGCCGGTCTGCGCCGAAACCAGCGCATCGGCCTCGCCGAGTTCGGGTGCCACGACCGCCTTCTGGACGGGCGTCAGCTCGGAATAGCCGCGTTTCTCCAGCGCCCTGGCAAGCGCTGGAACAAGTGCTTCGAAGTTGGACATCTCACTCTTTCGGAATTTTAGGGTCCGCGCTCATCACGGAGCACATGCCGGGGCGGGCCTAGCGCCAGCCAAACAATCTTGGCCGTTCGTACTTCGCGCAGCCGCGATTGTACAGGGCGCGCGCAAAACCAGGCGCCGCTCGGCAATTGACTCTTGACGCAAACCGCGTAAAAGCCGGCACCGAACGGGACAGTTTCGATGCGCGGCCTTTTGATGGCTCTTCTTGCATTCGATGCCCCCAGCCTCAATGCACATCATTGGGCCGGGCGCGTCGGCGCGTCTCCTCGTTCCAGCAAAACTATGGCCAAAACCACCACCAAAACGGTGTGATTCCCTTGGCCTAACCACCCTCTCCCGGGTTCGGCCCGGGGGACGGAACCCGCACCGGCCAGCGGGTTTCTCCAAAAACCAAGCGGAGAGGGACAGGAGATTTTTCGATGAGTTTCAAGGTAGCGATCGTCGGTGCCACTGGCAATGTGGGCCGGGAAATGCTCAACATACTGGAAGAGCGCGGCTTTCCGGTAAGCGAAGTCGTGGCGCTGGCGTCGCGGCGCAGCCAGGGCACGGAAGTGTCGTTCGGCGATCGCACGCTGAAGGTGAAGACGCTCGACCAGTATGATTTTTCCGACACCGACATCTGCATCATGTCGGCCGGCGGCAGCGTCTCCAAGGAATGGTCGCCGAAGATCGGCAAGCAGGGCTGCGTCGTCATCGATAATTCGTCGGCCTTCCGCTACGACCAGGATGTGCCGCTGATCGTGCCGGAAGTGAACCCGGACGCGATCTCGCTGTTCACGCGCAAGAACATCATCGCCAACCCGAACTGCTCGACGGCGCAGCTGGTGGTGGCGCTGAAGCCGCTGCATGACTTCGCCGCCATCAAGCGCG
>NZ_RZQL01000360.1 GCF_003997935.1 Mesorhizobium sp. M7A.F.Ca.US.006.01.1.1 | reverse complement strand
AGCTTGAAGACCTGGCCGGTGTCCGTGCGCATTCCGTGGGTTTTCCTGTCGATTGCGTTGGCGGCGGATTGTGTCCGCTGGTCCAAGAAATTTGAAGTCCGCGCTCTTTACACGAAACGGCCCCTCGACAAAACTGAGGCAATGCCTATTTCAGGCGTTCGTTTTCCTGTCATCATCGCGAGGCATCCATGACCGTCGTCACACCGAAATTCGGCATGGGCGCATCCGTGCTGCGGCGCGAGGACGCCGCCTTCATTCAGGGCCAGGGCCGTTATACCGACGACATCCAGCCGGTTGGCGTCCTGCATGGTTACGTCCTGCGCTCGCCGGTCGCCAAGGCCAGCTTCACCATCGGTTCGACCGAGGCGGCGAAGGCGGCACCTGGCGTCCATCTGGTGCTGACCGGCAAGGACCTTGCCCATCTCGGCGATCTGAAATCCGGCGTCATGCAGGAACAGCCGGATGGCACCAAGGCGCCGACGCGCGACATCCCGATCCTGTGCCGCGACCGCGTCAACTATGTCGGCGATGCGGTTGCCTTCGTCGTCGCCGACAGCCGTGCCTTGGCGCAGGATGCCGCTGAACTGATCGATGTCGACTATGACGGCGAAGATGCCGCCTCCGGGACCGCAAATGCACTTGCCGAAGGCACGCCGCTGGTCTGGCCGGAGCTTGGTTCCAACCGCGCCTTCAGCTACCACATGGGCGACAGGAAAAAGACCGAAGCGGCTTTCGCCAAGGCCGCCCATGTCACCCACATCGAGTTCGTCAACAACCGGCTGGTGTGCAACTACATGGAGCCGCGCTCCGCGATCGGCGAATGGAACGTCGAGGAGAAGCGCTTCGTGCTGACCACCGGGTCGCAAGGCGTGCACTCCATGCAGTATATCCTGGCCAGCGTGTTCAAGATCAAGAAGGGCCAGTTGCGCGTCATCACGCCTGATGTCGGGGGTGGTTTCGGGCCGAAGAGCTTCGTCTACCGCGAGTATCCGCTGGTGCTGGAAGCGGCGAAGCGGCTTGGCCGCCCGGTGAAATGGGCCGGCGACCGCACGGAACACTTCCTGACCGACGCGCAAGGCCGCGACAATTTCGTCACGGCCGAGATGGCGCTGGACAAGGACGGCCGCTTTCTCGGCATGAAGGTGGACCTGCTCGCCAACATCGGCGCCTATATCTCGCAATATGGTCCGTTCATCCCCTATATCGGCGTCACCATGTCGACCGGTGTCTACGATATCCAGGCGCTCGACGTCTCGGTGACCGGCCTCTACACCAACACCTGCCCGGTCGATGCCTATCGCGGTGCCGGTCGGCCGGAAGCAGCGTTCCTGCTGGAAAAGCTGGTCGATGCCTGCGCCCATGATCTTGGCCTGCCTGTCGAGGAGATCCGCCGCCGCAACTTCATCCGGCCGGAGCAGTTTCCCTACCGGACGCAAACCGGCCGCCTCTACGACACCGGTGAATTCGAAGGCCATATGGAGCGCGCCATCGAGCAATCCGAATGGAAAGCGTTTCCTGAGCGGCTGGCGCAATCGAAGGCCGGCGGAAAAATCCGCGGCCTCGGCATGGCGACCTATATCGAGGCCTGTGCCTTTCCAGGCTCCGAACCGGCCTTTGTCGAACTCAATGGCGACGGCACGGTGACGCTGAAGATCGGCACCCAGACGAACGGACAGGGGCACGCCACCGCCTATGCGCAGTTCCTGTCGGAAAAGCTCAATCTCGACATCGACAAGATCCATGTCCGCCAGGGCGATACCGATGAATTGAAGGCCGGCGGCGGCACCGGCGGCTCGCGCTCCATTCCGCTGGGAGGTGTATCGGCTTCCCGCGCGGGCGAGGATCTGGCCAACAAGATCAAGCGCATCGCAGCCGACGAACTGGAGGCTTCTGCCGGCGACATCGAATTGTCCGACGGCGTTGCCCGCATCGTCGGCACCGATCGCTCGATTGATTTTTCCGCCATCGCCAAGGCCGCCAAGACGCCCGACGATCTCAAGGGCTTTGGCGAGTTCGTGCAGGACGAATGCACCTATCCCAACGGCACCCATATCTGCGAGGTCGAGATCGATCCCGACACCGGCGCGACCGAGATCGTCCGCTACACCATCGTCGACGATTTCGGTGTCACCGTGAACCCGATCCTGCTCGCCGGCCAGGTGCATGGCGGCGTCGTGCAAGGTATCGGCCAGGCACTGACCGAGGACACTATCTATGGCGAGGACGGACAGCTTTTGACGGCGAGCTTCATGGATTACGCCATGCCGCGCGCCGACAATTTCCCGTTCTTCCATTTCGAGACCCGCAACGTGCCGTCGACGACCAATGCACTCGGCATCAAGGGCGCGGGCGAGGCCGGCACCATCGGCTCGACGCCTGCGGCACTCAATGCGGTGACCGACGCGCTCTGGCGCGCCTATGGCGTCAAGCACATCGACATGCCGGCAACGCCGGCGCGTATCTGGGCGACGATCCGAGAAGCGTCGGGAGCGTGACAGCGGGCCCCCGCAGCCCCTCGGCCACAGCCGGCGATGATGCCGGCGGGCACGACACGCTCACCGGCATCATGTTCAAGATCGTGTCGGTGGCGGTCTTCGTCGGCATGCAGACCTGCATCAAAGCGGCAGGCACGGTTCCGGCCGGCCAGATTGTCTTCTTCCGCTCTTTCTTCGCCATCTTCCCGATCATCGCCTTCCTGGCCTTCAGGCAGGAACTCGGCACTGCCTTCACCACCAGGCGTCCGTTCAACCACATCGCCCGCGGCCTGGTCGGCGTCTGCGCCATGGGGCTCGGCTTTTTTGCGTTGACCCGGCTGCCGCTGCCGGAAGCGATCACGCTGAACTATGCGCAGCCGCTGCTGGTGGTGGTGTTCAGCTCGATCTTCCTCGGCGAGGCCATCCGTGTCTATCGCTGGAGCGCGGTCGCGGTCGGCCTGGTCGGCGTGCTGATCATCTCGTGGCCGGAACTGACGCTGCTGAGTTCCGACGAGGCGCTCGACGACCAGGAAGTGCTTGGCGTCATGGCCGCTCTTGTCGCGGCGGCGATCTCGGCCGTCGCCATGCTCCTGGTGCGCAATCTCGTGCAAAGCGAGCGCACGGCGACCATCGTGCTGTGGTTTTCGGTGACGGCGAGCGTCATGTCGCTGCTGTCGCTGCCATTCGGCTGGCAGGCGCTGACGCCGCTCCAGGCGGCTCTTCTTGTTGCCGCCGGCTTCTGCGGCGGCCTCGGGCAGATCCTGATGACGGCGGCCTATCGCCATGCCGAAGCCTCGGTCGTGGCGCCGTTCGAATATACGTCGATGATCCTCGGCGTCGTCGTCGGCTATCTCGTCTTCGGCGACGTCGCCACGCTCCATATGCTTGTCGGCGGCCTGATCGTCGTCGCCGCCGGCATCTTCATCATCTGGCGCGAGCGCCAGCTTGGCCTGGAGCGCACCCGCACACGCAAGGCATCTTTGCCTGAAGGGTGATTACGACAGCTCGGCTTGCTCCTTCGCCAACCGAACCAGCACCGTCCTCGTCTGCTCGTCGGCCGGGAAAAACGATTCGATCGCCAGTTCCGAAAGCGTCACGTCGAGCGGCGTGCCGAAGACGGTGATGGTGCTGATGAACGACAGCACCTGATCGCCATGCGCCAGCCTGAGCGGATGCACGATGGCGTTCGGCTCGACCGGCGACGGCCGGCTGCCCCTGAGGCCGGACGGATAAGTCCTCAGCTCACGCTCCAGCTCGACCAGCACCGGGTCGCCGCTCGCGTCGTTCTGGTGTTTCAGGCGCTCAAGCAGGTGCGTGCGCCATTCCTGGAGATTGACGATGCGTGGCGCGATACCGCCGGGATGCAGGCTGAGGCGAAGCACGTTGACCGGCGGCGTCAGCAGCGAAGCTTCGCTGACATCGGCGAGGAAGGGAGCGATGGCGGCGTTGGCCGAAACCAGGTTCCAGTGCCGGTCGACAGCGAGTGCCGGGAACGGTTCATGTCCCTTGAGCACGATCTCCACCGCCGCCATCGCCGGCGCCAGCGTCGTGTCGGTCAGCGAGCGTTCGCCGAAGCTAGGGGCAAAGCCGGCGGCGAGCAGCAATTGATTGCGTTGCCTGAGCGGTATCGACAATTGCTCGGCCAGATGCAGCACCATGTCGCGCGAAGGTGCGGCGCGACCGCTTTCGACGAAGCTCAGATGCCGCTGCGAGATCTCGGCCTCCATGGCGAGGTCGAGCTGCGACATGCGGCGGCGGGTGCGCCACTCGCGAATGAGGCTGCCGGCGGAGGTTTGAGCTGTTGTCATGGGTGAATGACTAGGCCCAGAGCAGACGTAATTCAATTACCTCGGAGGTTATCGGCACAGCATCCACGTTCGAGACTGGCGAAAGCGGAGGTGACAGCCAATCTCCCCCCTCGTGGGGGAGATGCCTAGCAAGGCAGAGGGGGGCGCTGTCCCGCCGACCTTGCGATCGACATCACGAGTCCTTCAACTCATTCGTAGGGTATAGCGGGCAAGGCAAAGGCTTGCGATCTTCGCGCCCCCCTCTGTCCTGCCGGACATCTCCCCCACGAGGGGGGAGATTGGCCAATCACCCAAGCGCGCGCAGCTTTGCCTTCACTTCGAGGAAATCCCGCCACGCCAGCTTCTTGTGCGACGGGGTTCGCAGGAGATAGGCCGGATGCAGCGTCGGCATGGCCGGGATGGCGATGCCGGACGCCGTCGTGTGGACGCGCCAGTTGCCGCGCAGCCGCAATATGCCTTCCGAGGTGTTGAGCAAGGTCTTGGCTGACGGGCCGCCAAGGTTGATCAGCACCTTCGGATTGACCAGCTCGATCTGCCGTTCGATGAACGGCCGGCAGATCTCGGTCTCGTGCGGCGTCGGCGTGCGATTGCCCGGCGGTCGCCAGGGAATGACATTGGCGATATAGACTGAAGTGCGGTCGAGCCCGATCGCGGCCAGCATGCGGTCGAGCAGCCGGCCCGAGCGGCCGACGAAGGGCAGGCCCTCGATGTCCTCATCGCGGCCGGGTGCCTCGCCGACCAGCATGACGGCGGCTTCCGGGTTGCCGTCGGCGAACACCAGGTTCTTGGCGGTGGCTTTGAGGTTGCAGCCTTCGAATGCCGCCATGTGCTGGCGAAGCTCGTCCAGCGTCGTTGCTGTCGTCGCCAATTGGCGAGCCAGTGCCGCCTGCGCTTCGTCGGGAACGGCGGCCGATGT
>NZ_RZQL01000359.1 GCF_003997935.1 Mesorhizobium sp. M7A.F.Ca.US.006.01.1.1 | reverse complement strand
CCCTTGGGCTGATCGAGCGCGGCGCGGCCCGCCACGGCAAGGTGATCGAAATCCAGCACCTCGGCAAGATCAGCAAGGCGACAATTACCGCCCCTTGCGCCTTCGACCCGGCAGGAGAGCGGCTGCATGCGTGATCTCGCGGAGAAATGGTCCGCCGCGCCGGACTGGCAGAATGCAGTCATCGCCACGCCAGACCTTGCGATACGAGCAGCCCTCGGCCTCAACCAGTTGCTGGTCAGCGGCGATCTCGACGCGTGGGCGCGGGCTTCGGGCGTCGACGGAACTGGCGTGGGCGCTTTTGGTATCGCGCAGGGCGACCGCTATGCGGCGCGGCTGGCGCGCGACCGGTTGCTCGTCGTGTCGAAGAGCCCGCTCGCCATCGCCACGGGCTGGCATGCAGACGGGTTCGCGGTGACGGCGATCAGTGCTGGGTTGCAAATGTTCGAGGCCGAGGGCACGGCGCTCGACGCTTTTATCGCGCGTGGAACGACGCTCGATCCGGGCCAAGCCAGTGCCAGTGCAGCGCTGTCCTTCGCCGGCATCAGCGCCATCGTCTATCGCCGTGAAGGCAAGCTGCGCATCCATGTCGATCGCGGTCTTGCCGCCTATCTCTGGACATGGATGGAAACGGCGGCCGGCAACATCGCCGCCGGATCAGCGAAGTAGCCGGTTACGGCACGTCAGAGCGTGAACGACCAGAACAGGCAGGCCAGCGTCGCGGCGGCGAAGACCACGAAGAACAGGCTGCGCAGCAGCACGTTGCGGCGCAGTTCGTTCATGACGAAGTGACAACCGACGATCGCCGCCGCAAACAGGAACCGCCAGTTCAGCAATGCCCACACGGCGCTGCCCTGGCCGAAAGCCCATCTGGCGACCAGACAGCCGACGATGGTCGCAAACAGTGCGATCACGGTCCAGAAGAGGGCGTCGGCGGCATGGGTCAGGACGATGCCGGCCGCCCTGATCGGCAGGATCATCATCAGCATCGCGCTGAAGAAATAGACGGCGGCAATCGGGATGAACACGCCGGCATCGGCAATGCCGTCAAGGCGCCTGACGCCGATCGCACCGTAGGGGTAGCCGTGCCTGGCCACAGCCAGGCTCAATGCCATGAGCAAGGCGGTCAGCACGGCGACCAGTGCGAAGGATGTGAGGGCTTTGCTCATGACGTTCCTGTCCCAGACGAATCAGACAGGAACGTTTTAGCGGGCGGTCGTAAATTGCGTAAGCGATGTTACCCGCCATGCTGATTTAGACCTTGGCGCAATCTGGCGACGGCAAGCTATTCGGCGGCGATCCTACCGGCCGAGCGGTTGGCCAGCACGAAGCCGACCTCGTCGACCGCCTGCGCGGCACGCTTCAGGATCGCCTCGGAGCGCAGTACGCCGTCGGTGAAATCCTTGTCGGTGGCATAGACGGCCGTGGGCAGCGCGAAAGCCTCGAAGAAGCCGAACAGCGGCCGCAGCTGATGCTCGACGATCAAGGCATGGCGCTCGCCACCGCCGGTCGCCGTCAACACGATGGGCTTCCCCCGCAGCGCTGCCGGATCGATCAGATCGAAGAAATGCTTGAACAGGCCGGTGTAGCTGCCCTTGTAGGTCGGCGAGCCGACGACGAGCACGTCGGCGGCGAGAATCGCCTCCAGGATGACGCGCGCCTGGCCGTCGAGATCGCGGGCCCATTTCGCCGTTCCCAGCGACGGACCAAGGTCCTCGATATCATAGGTGCTCGCCGACAGGCCGTGGCTGGCAGCGATGTCCCTGGTGACCAGATCGACGAAGGCGCGCGTCTTTGACGGCCGGGTGATGTTGCCGGAAAAGCCGACGACTGTTGGATTTGACATGGCAGTGGCCTCTTGGATGGTCGAAGGTTTGACGTGGCGGGCCGCCCGCCCGCCGGTGGGAAATCAGCTCCAGGCGTGCAGTGGCGGATTTTCGCCGTTGAGGAAATATTTGCCGAGGATGGAATATTTCCAGCGCACCGGATCGTGCAGCGTGTGCGTGCGCGCGTTGCGCCAATGCCGGTCGAGATTGTGTTCGGCCAAGGTCGAGCGTGTGCCCGCCAGTTCGAACAGCTTGTTGGTGGCGGCGATGGCGATTTCGGTCGACAGGATCTTTGCTTCGGCGGTGACGATCTGGGCGTGCGCCACCGTGTCGGCGGTCGGCTCGATCACTGCCTGGTCGATCGCATGACCGGCCTTTTCGAGCAGCGCCTGCGCCGCGTGCAGACGCAGCGTCAGGTCGCCGATGGCCTGAATGGTGTAGGGATCGTCCCAGGCGTTGTCGACGCCGCTGTCGATCCAGGCGCGGCTTTTGGTCCTGACGAAATCGACGGTCTCGTCGATCGCCGCCTGGGCGATGCCGGTGTCGACCGCCACCTGGATGATCTGGAAGATGGCGCCGTCGGCGGTCGGTTTGTCGTAGCCCTTGTAGCCGGGGACCAGATGCGTCTTCGGCACCTTGACGTTGTCGATGATGACGGTGCCGGACAGGGTCGTGCGCTGGCCAAAGCTCGACCAGTCGTCGATGACGGTCAGGCCGGGTGCGCCGCGGTCGGCGATCGCATACCAGGCGCGGCCCTCGTCATCGAGCGCCACGATCGGCACGAGATGGGCAAGCAGCGCGCCGGACGAATAGAATTTCCGGCCGTTGACGACCACATGATCGCCGGCATCGGTGAAGCGGGTCTCGAAATCGGCGGCGCGCTTGGAACCGAACTCGGAGAAGGCGTTGCCGAACCGGGTGCCTTTCAACGCTTCGGCAAACAGCAGCTTCTGCTGGTCCGCGTCGGACACGGTGCGGATGGCGGCTACGACGCCGAGATGGTTCTGGGCAACCTGGCCGATCGAGGAATCCGCCGCCGAGATGATCTCGATCACCTTCGCCAGCGTCGCGTAGGACACCTCCGGCCCGCCGAATGCTCTGGGCACATTGATCGACCACAGGCCGCTTTGCGAGAATGCATCGAGTTCGGCGACCGGCCAGATCCGCTCGCGGTCGCGTTTGGAGGAGTCCTTGACGAATTCCGCGGCGAGCGCATGAGCAATCGCAATCGCCTCGGCGTCGTCCTTGATGATGTGCGCCGGGGCGGTCGGCCTTGCGACTGGCGGCACGGCGGCGGAAGCCTTGTCGGTTTTGACGGTCGAAACGGTCATTTCACTGCTCCTTGGGATTTCGATTCAGGCAACGGCGTGGAGATGGGCGGGCTTGGTGGCGGGTGACGCCTGTTGCCCGGGGTTCGATTGACCGAGATAGAAGGCCCTGATGTCCTCGCGCTGGCGAAGCTCGGCGGCCGCGCCGGCGAGAACGGAAACGCCGTTCTCCAGCACCGTGGCATGGTCGGCATATCGCAGCGCCACCGCGGAGTTCTGCTCGGCGACCAGGATGGATAGGCCAGTCTCGCGGTTGAGTTTTCTCAGGCTCTGGAAGATGTCCTGGACGATGATTGGCGCCAGCCCCATCGACGGTTCGTCCAGGACCAGCAGCCGCGGCCGCGACATCAGCGCCCTGCCGATGGCGGTCATCTGCTGTTCGCCGCCGGAGGTCAGGCCGGACAATGTCCGGCGCTTTTCCCGAAGCCTCGGGAAATAGCCGTAGATCCGCTCGAGATCCCCGTTGATCTCGGCGCGGCTGCCGCTGCGGCCGATGCCGCCGGCGATCAGATTCTCCTCGACGGTGAGGCTTTTGAAGCAGTGGCGGCCTTCCAGCACCTGGACTAGGCCGGCGCGCACCAGATCACCCGGTTTGCGGCGCGAGACATCCGCGCCGTCATAGCGGATGGTGCCGGCATTGACCTGGCCGCGTTCGGCCGGCAGCAGGTTGGAGACGGCCTTCAGCGTCGTGGTCTTGCCGGCGCCATTGGCACCGAGCAATGCCAGTATCTGGCCGCGCCTGAGCTCGAAACTAACGCCATGTAGCGCCGTGATGGCGTGGTTGTAGGTGGCATGGACCGTGTCGACGGCAAGAATGACGTCATCGTTCGGCATAGGCTGTTCTTTCGCGGTTCGAAAACCGAACAGGTCGGGCGCCACGGAAACTTGGTCCGCGACGCCCGCACTGACTGATCAGTTGGTGGTCACAGCGTTGGCATCGTCGGCGGTGCGCAGCTTGATGCCCTTCTCGGCGGCGTAGGCCTCGGCGGACTTCTCGATGATTGGCCGCAGCAGCGCCCAGTCCGGCGCGATCCAGTCGGAGACGACGTTCCACTTCTTGCCGTCCCACTGCTGGAAGGTCACGTAGCCTTCGCCTTCATGGTTGTCCCAGCTGACATTGATCGAGTGGAACAGGTCCTTGGCCCCGAGCGCCTCGACTTTGGCCGGATCAAGCTTGAGATGCTCGAAGCCCCAGCGGACCTCGTCGCCGGTCAGCGTGCGGTGGCCGAACTTCTCCTGCGCGACCCGGATCGCCTCGACATTGAGGATGCCGTTGACGATGCCGAGATTGTGGTAGACCGAGCCGATGCGGGCCTTGTCTTCAAGGTTACCCTTGCCGGCGCCATAGACCGTCTTCACGATCTCCTGCACCACCGGGTAGGAGTTGCCGGAAGCCTGGGTGGTGATGGCGGTGTAACCCTTGGCGGCATCGCCGGCCGGGATGACATCCTCTTCCGAGTTCGACCAGACATTGCCGACGATGTGATCGACGGGGTAGCCGACCTTGACCGCGGTCTTCAGCGCCACCGGGTTCATCACGCCCCAGCCGCGCAGGACGACGAAGTCCGGCTTGGCGCGGCGGATGGTCAGCCACTGCGACTGCTGCTCGTTGCCGGGATGCGGCACCTCGATCTGCTGGACGGTGAAGCCGTATTTCTGCGCCAGCAGTTCATAGATCGGGATGGTCTCCTTGCCATAGGGCGAGCCGTGATAGAGCACGACGATCTTCTTGCCCTTCAGCTTGTCGATGCCGCCTTCCTTGGAGGCGATGTAGTTCACGATGCCTGATGTCTCGCTGTAGGGATTGAGCAGCAGCGGGAAGACGTAGGGGAAGACACGCCCGTCGGTGGAGTCGGTACGGCCATGGTTGACCGTGATCAGCGGCACCTTGTCGGCGGTGATGCGGTCGATCATGGCATAGGCGATGCCGACCGAGAGCGGATTCCAGGCGGCGGCGCCGGCATGGCTCTTTTGCCGCTCGTAGCATTCGACGCCGCGCTCTACCTCGTACTGGGTCTCGCATTCGTCCCAGGTCAGCTTGACGCCGTTGACGCCGCCGTCGCGGATGTTGATGAGGTTGAGAT
>NZ_RZQL01000358.1 GCF_003997935.1 Mesorhizobium sp. M7A.F.Ca.US.006.01.1.1 | reverse complement strand
ATCATGGTCTGGTCGATATGGATCTGGTTTTCGGCTTCCATGCCGCCGATCGCCTCGAACAGCTCGCCGTTCACCGCCTCGACGGCTTTGAGTACGCCCTTGCCGAGATAGCGGGCGCCGCCGTCACGCAGTTCAACCGCCTCGTGGGCGCCGGTGGAAGCACCCGACGGCACCGCCGCGCGGCCCATCGAGCCGTCTTCGAGAATGACGTCGACCTCGACGGTCGGATTTCCACGGCTGTCCAGGATTTCACGCCCGACAATGTCGATGATGGCGGTCATTTGCGATGTCCTCGATTGATCTGAAGAATGCCGCACGTCTTAGCCAAAGTGCTGCAAAAGGCAATCGGCAGGCTGGCAATTATTGGCGCGGCATCAGCCTCCGAACGATTCACGAAGCGCAATCGCTGTCATCATAAGTCATGTACGGTGGGCTGAGTTCCGGTTAAGGTGCAGCGCGCGGGGCGAAACAGGAGGAGTTTCGCCATGTCCCAGTTGAGTGGTATCGTGAGTCTGTTCCTGATCGCGGCGGCCTTTCTGACGTCATGCGACAATCAGCAGTCGCCGCCGAAGGCGATGGTCCCCTTGCACATCAGCGAATAACTGCCGCATCAAACCAAAAATGGCCCTGCCGAAACGGGGCCATTTTGGTTTTGGGCCGTCAGTGCCAGTAAGGCGTGACTTTGTAATATTCATAGGATTCGTCGCGAGCGGTCTCGCCATCCGCGTCGGTCAGTTCGTTGATCGAATAGGCGGGTGCCGCCTTCAACTGCTCCTTGGAGAACGGCACGACATAGCCGCCCATGTCCTCATCATAGTCGAGGCTGGCCCACGGAATGGCGTGATATTTCTCCCCGATGCCGAGGAAGCCGCCAAAACCGATCACCGCGAACATGATGCCGTTCGCCATCTTGTCGAGCATCACATCCTCAATGCTGCCGATGCTCGTGCCTTCGGTATTATAGACCGATGTGCCGATGACCCGCGAAGCGGCAATGGCTTGGGTGTGGCCTGTCTGGGTTGTCATGATCATGCTCCTCACTGTCGTTGAACCATACTTGGACAATGAGGGGCGCAGGCGAAGGTTCCCGACTTTTTCGGCGTCGACCGATCACTCCGCGAGGATGAAGGTGACCTTCATATTGACGCGATAAGCAACGATCTTGCCGCCTTGGACGACGATCTTCTGGTCCTGGATCCAGGCGCCTTCGACGTTCTTCAGGGTTTTGGATGCGCGCGCAATTCCCTGTTCGATGGCGTCCTGAAAGCTCTTCTTCGACGACGATGTGATTTCGGTGACGCGGGCGACAGACATGGCTTCCTCCTGCCAAAACGCTCATTTGCCGGTCGAGCGTACAGGCGGCTTGCGCCTTCCACAAGCGCGGGCAGTCGGCAGAGGATGTGTCTGGCCTAGAGACCCTTGGCGATACGGTCGAATGCCATCAGCCGCTCGAGCAGGGCGGGCATGTCCTTCAGCGGCAGCATGTTAGGGCCGTCGGAAGAGGTCGAGTTGTCAGGATCCTGATGGGTCTCGATGAACACGCCGGCAACGCCGACAGCGACAGCCGCGCGCGCCAGCGTCTCGACAAAGCGGCGCTCCCCGCCCGAAGAGCCCCCCTGCCCGCCCGGCTGCTGCACCGAATGGGTAGCATCGAAGATCACCGGCGCGCCGATCTCGGCCATGATGGGAAGAGCGCGCATGTCGGAGACCAGCGTGTTGTAGCCGAAGGAGGCGCCGCGCTCGGTGGTCAGCACATTGGCGTTGCCGGATCCGGTGATCTTGGCGACGACGTTCTTCATGTCCCAGGGGGCAAGGAACTGTCCCTTCTTCACGTTGATCACCTTGCCGGTTTTCGCCGCGGCGACCAGCATGTCGGTCTGGCGCGACAGGAAAGCCGGAATCTGCAGGACATCGACATGCGGCGCGACGATGGCGCACTGCTCCTCGGTGTGGACATCGGTCAGCACCGGGAGCGAAAATTCCTTGCGCAGTTCATCGAAGACGGGAAGTGCCGCGTCCATGCCGGCGCCGCGCGTCGCCGACAGCGAGGTGCGGTTGGCCTTGTCGTAGCTGGTCTTGTAGACAAGGCCTATGCCGAGCCTGCCGGTCAGTTCCTTCAGCGCGCCGGCCATGTCGAAGGCATGCTGGCGCGATTCAAACTGGCACGGGCCGGCGATCAGGGACAAAGCCGCCCTGTTGTCGAAGACGACATTGCCGACGGTTACAGACGAATTGGGCGCCATCGAATTGGACGCTTGCGGCTTGCTCATGGAATCTCCCGGAAGATGAAAGCCGCGCCCTGTCCGGGTGCGGACCGCACGACAATATCACTGCCCGCTATATCGTGTTGGACGGAATTGGCTGCAAGCAGCCTCGATGTCACATCGGCGTTCCGAACCGAAAAGACTACCGCTGCGAAACGCAGATCCGTCGGCGCGCCGGCCGGCAGGCCAAAGCGCGCGGTGAAAGCCGCGCGGTCAAGCACGCTCAAATCTGCATTCGGCAAGGGAAACATGCCGCCCTGCCTGTCGGCGGCCGGATCATCCACCGCCACGGAAATCAGCCCATGCTGCTTTCCAGGCGCATCACTGACCGCCAAGATCTCGACAATTCCTGTCGCACCATTGGCGTGGGCCTGCAAAGCCGTGCGGTCGACATCCGGCGCGTTGACCCGCTCGCAGGCAAACAGAAAGGCGTCCGTGGCTTCGGCTCCGGCCGCGAAGGCAAGCTTGAACGATGCGATGTCGCTTTTGCCGGCGGGGTCGGTGAAGGCGCGCGAAAAACCCAGCATGTCTCCCGCCGAGACGCCGGCATCGACATAGCGTGCATGGTCGGCATTGGCATTGCCCGTACCTAGAACAATGGCGGAAAATCCCTCGTCGCCGTTGCTGTCGCGATAGGCGCGATCACGCGTGACGAAGACATTGCCTTCCGCGATAGCCTTTGCCGCCACCTGCTCGTCGCCGACCGCCAGCGGTTCGAGATACGTGCCGTCGGCCAGGAAAACACAGCAGTTTTCCGTTCCGAAGGGATGGATGCCGGTCGGAGCCACGACGAAGCCAAGCGCGGCGAGCCGGGCTCGCGCCACCTCAAGGCTCTGCGTTGGCAGCACCAGGTGATCGAGCGGATGAGTGCCTGCGGCTGCGGTTTGGGTCATGCAGGCGCGATGTGCATCATTCCGCAAATCGGTTCAAGACTTGATAGCAATCCCGGCTAGTTCGTCGGCCAGTTCTCCGGGCGTCGAAAAAGGCCCCAGTTGGGACAAGGCCTCGATCAGCTTCCGGCAACGACATCGGCGGAATAGCGCAGCTCGCGCATCGGTTTGACCTTGCTGGTGGTCTGCGCATAGAGCGGGTGTGCCTTGTAGGCGGCCAGCGCGGCGTCATCGGCGAATTCCGCATAGACCACCACGTCGACCTCATCCGACAGCGGATCCACCTTGGTGTTGAGCGTGACCTCGAACAGGCTGGAATGAGGAATGTTGCCGAGCGCCAGCAAGCCGGTGCGCACGGCCTCAACATCCTCTTTTCGCCGCGCGCTGAAGAAAACGATATGCCGGATCAACCCCGCCTCCTCGATCAAAATGCTGGGGTCTTTTGTGACGGCAGGACGTTGGCGTCAATCGACTAGGATGTCGCGGCTGCTGCCACAGGAATTAAGCTTTGCCGGTAACATATCGCACAACATGCCTAAGCTCTCTCACCGTGGTGTCGAGATAGCGGCCCTGATTGTACATGCCATCCCAGATCAGGAAAAACGCGATGGCGGCAATGACGATTACATAACGCATGGCTAAATCTATCGCACGAGCAATTCTGCGGCCATAGGCGTTTTTTGCGCGCTCGGCCTTTGCTGTGCAAAAAGGCGGATTCTCGCTGGCGCAAGCAATCCGCGTGGCACAGCCCCGCTTGCGGCCTGCCTCTTGAAGTTTCCCCGCATGACGTGGAAGATTGTCGCAGGGATTCACTGGGAAGCGCTGAAGCTCTGGTAAAGGAGCGCGTGTTTCATTCGAGCCCGCCCGTCACTGAGCCGGTCAGCGCCCGGGATCGGCAACGGCGCTCGGACCTGGCGAATGGTCCAAGAGAACCGTGGCTCGGCAATCTGCCCCGACACCGCGGAAATCCAGGGGGCATGAGATGGCACAAAAGGAACTTTTTGGCGCAGCATTGAGCGACGCGGTCAGGCTCGATGAGTTCAATTTCGCCGAGATCGTCAAAGGTCTGCCGGCGAAAGCGCGCATGGTGCTGTCGGCGGCGATGAACCTGCCGCGCGGTTCGCTCAAGGTGAGGCTGCCGGACGGCCGCGCCGTCCTCGTCGGCGGCAAGGGACCTGGCCCGGATGCCGAACTGGTGCTGAAGAATTGGCGCCTGCCCGGCCGCGCCTTTTCCGGCGGCACGATCGGCGTAGCCGAATCCTATATGGACGGCGATTGGGAAAGCCCTGATGTGACCAGCTTCCTGGAGCTGTTCGTCATCAATTCGGTCATTGGCGAGCGTATCGCGGGCGGCACCAGCTGGCTGATCAACACGGTCCAGCGCATCCGCCACTGGTTCAATCAGAACACGCGCACCGGCTCGAAGCGCAACATCTCGGCGCATTACGATCTCGGCAACGCCTTTTACAAGGAATGGCTCGATCCGAGCATGACCTATTCCTCGGCGCTCTACACGACCGGCGCCAACGACCTGGAAAGCGCCCAGGCCGCCAAATATCGCGCGCTGGCGAAAGACACAGGGATCGGTCCGAAGGACCATGTGCTGGAAATCGGCTGCGGCTGGGGCGGCTTCGCCGAATTCGCAGCACGCGAGATCGGCTGCCGCGTCACCGGGCTGACGATCAGCCGCGAGCAGCACGATTTTGCAACGGCTCGCATCGCCAAGGCCGGGCTTGCCGACAAGGTCGACATCAAGCTGCAGGACTATCGCGACGAAACCGGCACCTATGACCGCATCGCCTCGATCGAGATGTTCGAGGCGGTCGGCGAGAAATACTGGCCTGTGTTTTTCGGCAAGATGAAGGCCTGCCTGAGGCCTGGCGGCACCGCCGGCCTGCAGATCATCACCATCAACGAAGCCGCCTACGACACCTATCGCGCAAGGCCGGATTTCATCCAGCGCTACGTCTTCCCGGGCGGCATGCTGCCGACACCGTCGATCCTGAAGACACTGGGCAAGGATCATGGCCTTGCCCATCTGCGCGAGCGCGTGTTTCCGGATGACTACGCGCGCACGTTGGCCGAATGGCGCCACCGGTTCTGGGCGTCATGGGAGAAGATCGTTCCACTCGGCTTCGACGACCGCTTCAAGAAGCTCTG
>NZ_RZQL01000357.1 GCF_003997935.1 Mesorhizobium sp. M7A.F.Ca.US.006.01.1.1 | reverse complement strand
GCCCTGGCTTCGAAGGCGACAGGTTTCCCGATCGCCAAGATCGCGGCGAAACTCGCCGTCGGCTACACGCTTGACGAGCTGGAGAACGACATCACCGGCGGCGCCACGCCCGCCTCCTTCGAGCCGTCGATCGATTACGTCGTGACGAAGATCCCCCGTTTCGCCTTCGAGAAATTCCCCGGCGCCGAGCCGGTGCTGACCACCGCCATGAAGTCGGTCGGCGAAGTCATGGCCATCGGCCGCACTTTTCAGGAATCGCTGCAGAAGGCCCTGCGTGGACTGGAAACCGGCCTGACGGGTCTCGACGAGATCGAGATCCCCGGCCTCGGCTACGGTGCTGCGACCGCCAACCATGCCGACGACCGCAACGCCATCCGCGCCGCGCTCGGCACGCCGACCCCCGACCGGCTGCGCATGGTGGCGCAGGCGATCCGCATGGGCACCTCGCTGGAAGACGTGCACGCCATGTGCAAGATCGACCCGTGGTTCCTCGAACAGATCGCCGGCATCGTGGCCATGGAAGCCCGCATCCGCGAGCACGGCATCCCCGAGGATGCCGTCAATCTGCGCATGCTGAAGGCCATGGGTTTCTCGGATGCCCGCCTCGCGTCATTGACGAAAACGGACGTCGAAGTGATTGCGAAGATTCGCGAAAAACTTGACGTTCATCCGGTCTACAAGCGCATCGACACCTGTGCGGCCGAGTTCGCCTCGCCCACCGCCTACATGTACTCGACCTATGAAGTGCCGTTTGCCGGCGCGCTGGCCAACGAGGCGCAGGTCTCGTCGCGCAAGAAGGTCGTCATCCTCGGCGGCGGTCCGAACCGTATCGGCCAAGGCATCGAGTTCGATTATTGCTGCTGCCACGCCGCCTTTGCGCTGCGCGACGCCGGCTATGAAGCGATCATGATCAACTGCAACCCGGAGACGGTCTCGACCGACTACGACACCTCCGACCGGCTCTATTTCGAGCCGCTGACGGCGGAAGACGTGCTGGAGATCCTGCGCGCCGAACAGGCCTCGGGCGAACTGGTCGGCGTCATCGTCCAGTTCGGCGGCCAGACTCCGCTGAAGCTGGCCGACGCGCTGGAGAAGGCCGGCATCCCGATCCTCGGCACCTCGCCCGACATGATCGATCTGGCCGAAGACCGCGACCGCTTCCAGAAGCTGCTGCACAAGCTCGGCCTCAGCCAGCCGAAGAACGGCATCGCCTATTCGGTCGAGCAGGCCCGCCTGGTTGCCGGCGAGCTCGGCTTCCCCTTGGTGGTGCGCCCGTCCTATGTGCTGGGCGGCCGCGCAATGCAGATCATCCATGACGAGGGCATGCTGCAGACCTATCTGCTCGACACCGTGCCCGGCCTGGTGCCGGAGGACATCAAGCAGAAATACCCCAACGACAAGACCGGCCAGATCAACACGCTGCTGGGCAAGAACCCGCTGCTGTTCGACACCTATCTCTCTGGCGCCATCGAGGTCGATGTCGACTGCCTCTGCGACGGCAAGGCGACCTTCGTCTCCGGCATTCTGGAGCACATCGAGGAGGCCGGCATCCATTCGGGCGACAGCGCCTGCTCGCTGCCGGTGCATTCGCTGCCTTCGGAGCTGGTCGACGAGCTGGAGCGCCAGACGGCAGCCCTTGCCCGCGCGCTCCATGTCGGCGGCCTGATGAACGTGCAGTACGCGATCAAGGACGGCACGGTCTATGTGCTGGAGGTCAACCCGCGCGCATCGCGCACCGTGCCCTTCGTCGCCAAGACCATCGGCCGTCCGATTGCGAAGATCGCCGCCCGCATCATGGCCGGCGAGAAATTGGAAGACGCCTTCGCCCATTACGGCGCCATGCCCGACCCCAGGAACCCCGGCCACATCGCGGTCAAGGAAGCCGTCTTCCCCTTCGCCCGCTTCCCCGGCGTCGACATATTGCTCGGACCGGAAATGCGCTCGACCGGCGAGGTCATGGGTCTCGACCGCGACTTCGCGCTGGCCTTCGCCAAGAGCCAGTTGGGCGCCGGCGTCGACCTGCCGCGCTCCGGCACGCTGTTCGTCTCGGTGCGCGACGAGGACAAGAAAGGCATATTGCCGGCGGTCAAGCGCCTGGCCGGCCTCGGCTTCAAGGTGCTGGCCACATCAGGCACCGCCCGCTTCCTCGCCGAAAACGGTGTCGACGCGCAAAAGATCAACAAGGTGCTGGAAGGCCGCCCCCACATCGAAGACGCCATCCGCAACCGCCAGGTGCAGATCGTCTTCAACACGACGGATGGCCAGAAGGCGGTGTCGGACTCCAAATCGCTGCGCCGCGCCACGCTGATGCAGAAGGTGCCGTATTACACGACGCTGTCTGGTGCGGCTGCTGTGGCGGAAGCGATTGCGGCGCTGAAGGCTGGGAGCCTGGAGGTCAGGCCATTGCAGGAGTATTTTGCGTGAAGTTAAGGCTCCTTTGTTATCCGGTCCTGTTGCGTAACCCTAAGATATCATTCCACTTGTGTCAGCACGCGAAGCGCATCGATAACTGCGGAGTCAGCTAGACTAACGGCGGTGCTTTGCCTGCCGCCCAGATTTCGATTTCGCTGCGCTTTGCGAATCTCCCCAATCACCCAAAGTAATATAGCGGAAAAGCTTTTCTTCAGCCCTATCAAGCATCGAAGAGTAAACATTCCTCGAAAGAAATTTTACCCGCTCATAGTAGTCTTTCGCAACTTTCTTAGCCAAGTCAGACTGTGAATGCTTAACTAGCGCTCCAACATGTCCAAGCGATAATGTCACGATAGGATATTGGTCAATTTTCAAAGATTGCTGCGAATCCATCACACTGAGGGTTTTAACGGCAATATCAATAAGGTCGCGCGTTACCGCGTCATACTGCGCGCGTTGCCGTGCGGACCGCAGCTGTAGATCAGCAAGAGCGTGAACTGCGTATGGGTTGCCGGAATAAGCGCTTATCGAACGCTGCATCATGGCAATGGCCTCCGTCAGATTGCCCTGGGCAGCCAAATAAAGGCCGTATTGAAGCCAGTAATGTCCATCAAGCTGAAAGTCCGTTTCAAAATCAGAATAAATCACAGATCCATCTTCATGGCGTCCGTTACGTTGCGTTATTTCGCTAACAAACGTGTGATTTAATATGAATCTAAATAACTGCGCGTCTTGCCTGTGAACATGCTTAACAACAGGCATATTATATTTTATATACGTTCTGAGAAGCTCCCTAATTGCGTCACGTATGTCGTCAAAATTAGCAACCTCGTCAAATATATGCCTAACGTATAGGTCGTGCCTAGCAATTAGTCGTCTACTTTCTGTATAAGATACTATTCCATCAAGAGCTTCTAAGGCCTTATCAAATGTCCTCGTAGGTTTTAACTTATAGTAGGCCTCACGGGCCACGTCCGCGCTTACCCCAATTCTGGCTAACGTCGACACACCAACGATCAACAAAAGGCGCCTAGTGTCTGCGTCTGGGAGTTTTTCAAATTCATTCGTAATGATATCATCAAAATTCTCAGAATCTGTCGCTTCCCGAAGAGCTATTAGTAGTTGGCTTTTCGATTTCGCTAGCTCAGCGTGTTGCTGCAATCGTGTCATCTTTCGGAAACGCGGCGCAGGTACATATTCTACGAGACGATCGATCAACGGATCATAGTCCCGTCTTACAAATCGCTGAAACAAGGCCGGGCGCGCAAATTCCCCCAGATATCGCGAAAGGTGCTCGTTCCATTCACCCGTGCGAGATGAGGAAACAACCGTTACACCACCGGATTTTATAGAGAGAAGAGAGTCCGAGAATCCGTCGCCATACACGAAAAGATCTCCGGCAAAAACTATGCACCGCTCACCATGCAATCTATTCAGCAATGAGAACGCCTTGGTGGTGGACACCACATCTCTGCTCATCTCATAAATAGGCACGTCCGGATTATCGCTAGCGTAATCGAGTATCGCCATCATTGTTGCGGTTGTCTTCCCGCTCCCGGCCTGCCCTGTTGCAACAAAAAGTCGATCGCCTCGTTCGATTGACTCAAAGAGCTCCTTTTTCAAACTTTCAAATGCCTCAAGGCGAACGGGAACCTTGGAAGCCGCCAGCATCCAGCTCGGGGGAAAACCTTGGAGGAACTGCCGTCCCATCAGAGCCTCCTCGCCTGGACGCATCTGCTTCAAGCGCTCGGCGAGCGTCCTAACAGAAATGGGATAAAGGGAGTGCGCAACGTCTATGTCTGAGGCTGTAATTGAGTTAAGCGCTGTAGCGCCAAATTCATTGGCCTTCGCCACTACTTCACGAGCATCGTTCCCGTTTGGAAATGCAGATTTGACCCAAGCTGCAAAATCCTTGAGCGTGCCCTCGATATGCACCAACCCCTTCGACTTCAAACCTTCTTTTTTAATAGGAGACAGCTTATCTGGAGTCACTACATACCCACGGCCAGAAGAGAACCGACCGTTGTTTTTCGCTCTCTCGATTTCTGCTAGTAGAATCGGCTCATTTATCGACGCACCGATGAATATCGGACACGACGAAATATAATCCTGTCCAGCTCGCTCGTACCAATAATTCTTATTGCTTATAATGTGCCTTACTCAGGTTTATTGATATCTCCATGCAGATGCACGACATGAAGAAAACGCGGACCTTCAAACTCGGCGGCGGAGTCAACCATACCATTGTAGTATCGACGAATTTGGGCAGTCTTTTTTTGAATATTTTCTATCGAATCGTCATAATTAAATGTATATATTCGCCTCCAACAAACTTGCAAAAGAGATATTAACTCGTCAGACGGGAATGTACCTTTGTATTCCTTAGCAAGAATCGAACCAATCTGAACATCACTCAGGTATTGACCTCGAACTGCGGATACTACTTCCGTCAGAGTTTCGGACTCGTACGGAAGCGCGGCGCGTTCAGCGAGCAGCTTAGCCAATGATCCACCGGTTTTAACGGGCTGGCCATAGGAATTTTTAGATGAAACGGATGCACCAGCACCGAGAATAAGAAGCGCATCCCCTTGCATAATGCTCTTTATCAGAAATGCTTCATCACCAGAATCGAACTGCATATTCCCCCCAGATTTTCTTCACTATTGCTCTTTTCGTGACACAATCACTAACCTAACTCGATACAGCGTTCAATCCAGTTGCCGCCAGACGTTCCGATTCGATCCCAATGAACCGTTGACGTGTCGTGAACGCTATAAGTAGGATACAAGGCAAACTATTTAATTATTCGAATTCAAGGAATTTGTAAATAAATTCTAGTGGAAGTTTTAGATAGTTTTCTAAAAGAAATATTTGCAACTCAATACAGTCTATCTTATAACTGTCT
>NZ_RZQL01000356.1 GCF_003997935.1 Mesorhizobium sp. M7A.F.Ca.US.006.01.1.1 | reverse complement strand
GACGCAGACCGTCCAGGCCCCAGCGTCGCAGGGCGCTGACCGCAATCTCTTCGGCCGCTAATCGCGACTGCCGATATCAACCTAACCTTGAACTCAGGAGTAATTAAAATGACCAAGATCGCTCTTACCGCCGCCGCCATCCTCGTTGCCACGGGCACTGCTTTTGCCGGCAGCGACAATTATGGCTCGGCCAACGCCAATCAGCCTGCCGCCACCGTGGACCAGTCGGCCACTGCTTCGATCTCGAAGTCGACGCAGACGGTCCAGGCCCCCGCTTCGCAGGGCGCTGACCGCAACCTCTTCGGTCGCTAATCGCGACTGCCGATATCAACCTAACCTTGAACTCAGGAGTAATTAAAATGACCAAGATCGCTCTCACCGCCGCCGCCATCCTCGTTGCCACGGGCACCGCTTTTGCCGGCAGCGACAATTATGGCTCTTACAATGCCAACCAGCCTGTTGCGAACCAGTCCGTGTCCAACATCGACACCACGCACACCGGCTCGATCCCGAAGTCCGTAAAGACGCAGGGTGATGCCAATGCCAACGTGCCGGCTCAGTCGGGCCAGGGCATCTGGGGTCGTTGATTTTCTGAAGTCTGCGACCACAAAGAGCGGTGGGCTTTGCCCGCCGCTCTTGTTTTTTATGGAACCAGCAACAATCGGGGCATCGTTTGAGCAGCCGATTTTGTGCAGTCGGCATGAACCGTTGGTTCGAAGTCTGCCCAGTGGCAGCTTGCCCGCCGCGCCTGAATTCTAGCCCAAATCCTTCGGGTGCACACAATGCGTCAGCGGGGCGCTCGACAGGCCGGACCAGTCGCCTTCGAAGACCACCCGGGCCAGGGCTGCCGTCGGGAATTTTTCCTCAAGTCTCGCGAGCGCCTTGGCGTCTGACCCCGGCCCGGCAAGCTGTCTGGCCAGATCTTCCAGGCCCGGATTGTGGCCAATTGCCAGCAAACAGCCGCTTGAAGCGTCGGTTTGACCAATCTGGCTCAGAATGTCCGCCGCTGAAGCATCGTACAGCGCCTTGACGAATGCGATCCGGGGCTGGACGGGCAGCTCCGCCGCCACAAGCCGCCAGGTGTCGCGGGTGCGCAGCGCCGCCGACACCAGCGCCAGGTCCGGCAGCCAGCCGCGCGCCGCAAGTTCGCGTCCCATCAACCGGGCTGCCCTCGATCCGCGTTCGGCCAAGGGCCGGTCGAAATCATCGAGATCAGGGTCGTCCCAGCTGGATTTGGCGTGACGAAGCAGGAGAAGCTGTTTCATCGATGTTGGTCAGGACCAGGGAGACTGGTCAGACGAGTGCGGGCCTTTTGTTTGATCGCCTCGACGTCGAAGGGATCGAACGGGCCGCTTTCCAACCCTTCCAGCCAAGCTCTGCGCAGCCGGTCCGTTTCGGTCTGGCACCGAGTCTGATTTGGCGGTTCCAAGCTAAGCACCGTTATCATTCCCGATCTAGGCCTCTCAAGGCGTGATGCGCGCCAGATGCTCCAGGTCGGCTTCCTCGCGCAGCGGATCCGGCGCCATCACCACCGAGGTGCCGTTGTCGGCATCGTCGGCAAAGTGGGCAAGCACGGTGCGGCCGGCCTCCATGCGCGCCTTGCCTTCGGCAACCAGTCCCAGCGCCAGCGGATAGAGCCTGTGTTCGGTCTTCAGCACGCGGGCTGCCAAAGTATCGGCGGTGTCGCCGACCATCACCGGCACGGCCGCCTGTGCGATGATCGGGCCGTCATCCATCTCGGAGGTGACGAAGTGCACGGTGCAGCCATGGATGCGGATGCCGGCGGCCAGTGCGCGCGCATGGGTGTCGAGCCCCTTGAAAGCCGGCAGCAGGGCAGGGTGGATGTTGATCATGCGGCCCTGCCATCTCTGGACGAAGCCGGCGGTGAGGATGCGCATGTAGCCGGCCAGCGCCACGATCTCGGCGTTGAAGGCCGCGAGCGCCGCGTCTATTGCCGCGTCATGCGCCTGCTTGCTGCCATGGTCGGCACGCGAGACGACCTGCGTGGCGATGCCGCGCGCCCTGGCGATGCCGAGCCCGGCGGCATCCGCCTTGTCGGAAATGACACCGACGATCTCGGCCGGGAACGCCGGGTCGCTGGCCGCGGCAATCAGCGCGGTCATGTTGGAGCCGCGTCCCGAAATCAGGACAACGGTGCGTTTCCTCTGCGCGCTCATAGGCCGATCGAGCCCCGATAGATGACGCCGGCGTCGCGACGTGGCACGATGCGGCCGATCGGCGTCACCGTCTCGCCGGCCTCCTGCAGCACGGCGGCGACCTGTGCTGCCTGGCCGGACGCCACCGCCAGGATCATGCCGATGCCGCAATTGAAGGTGCGCATCATTTCTTCCGGCGCCACGCCGCCGGTCTTGGCCAGCCACGAAAACACCGGAGGGACGTCGATCGCCTCGAGGTCGAGCTCGGCCGAAAAATCCTTGGGCAGCACGCGCGGGATGTTTTCCGGGAAGCCGCCGCCGGTGATGTGGGCGAGCGCCTTGATACCATGCGTGTTGCGGATCGCCTTGAGGATCGACTTGACGTAGATGCGGGTCGGCTCGAGCAGTGCTTCGGCCAGAGTGGCCTCGTCGTTGAACGGTGCCGGATCGCTCCACGACAGGCCGCTGACGGCGACGATGCGGCGCACCAGCGAATAGCCGTTCGAGTGCAGGCCGGAGGACGCCAGGCCCAGCAGCACGTCGCCTTCGACAATGTCATCGGTGGGCAGCAACTGGCCGCGTTCGGCGGCGCCCACCGCAAAGCCGGCGAGGTCGTAGTCATTGCCGTGATACATGCCAGGCATCTCGGCCGTCTCGCCGCCGATCAGCGCGCAGCCGGCCTGGCGGCAGCCCTCGGCAATGCCGCCGACGATCGCGGCGCCCTGGTCGGGATCGAGCTTGCCGGTGGCGAAATAGTCGAGGAAGAACAGCGGTTCGGCGCCTTGCACGACGATGTCGTTGACGCACATGGCGACGAGGTCGATGCCGATCGTGTCGTGCTTGCCGGCATCGATGGCGATCTTGAGCTTGGTGCCGACGCCGTCATTGGCCGCCACCAGCACCGGATCGGTAAACCCGGCCGCCTTGAGGTCGAACAGGCCGCCAAACCCACCGATCTCGCCGTCGGCGCCCGGCCGGCGCGTCGCGCGCACCAGCGGCTTGATCTTCTCGACCATGAGATTGCCGGCATCGATATCGACACCGGCCTCGGCATAGGTGAGCCCGTTCTTGCGCTTGTTCACGTCGCGCTTGCTCATTTCTGGTGCCCGTTCAACAATTTTCCTTGTCGCGGGCTCTTCGCATGAACGGTTTCTGTCCGCAAGGATAACGGCCATCTCGGCCTACAAAACCGTGGACAGCGCGCGCGTATAGGCGCTCGTGATTGGCGAAAGCCAAGCTGAAGGTCGCTCTCCCGTACGGGGAGATCAGCGGCTTCTCCCTTGTTGCCACCCGCCATCTTCATCATCTATCTCCGACCAAGAGGAGTGCCAGGCATTTGACCATCCCCAACCTGATCACCATCCTGCGCCTTGTCCTGGTGCCGGCGGTGGTGCTGGCGATGCTGCAGGCGCGCTGGGACTGGGCTTTTGCCGGGTTCCTCGTCGCCGGCATTTCGGACGGCGTCGACGGGTTCATCGCCCGCCGTTTCAACCAGCAATCCACGCTCGGCGCCTATCTCGATCCGATCGCCGACAAGCTACTGCTGGTTTCGGTGTTCGTGGTCATGGGCCTCATCGGGCAATTGCCGCTGTGGCTTGTCGTCACCATGGTGTCGCGCGACGCGTTGATCGTCTGCGCGGTTCTGCTGTCCGCCGTCATGGCCCATCCGGTCGAGATGAAACCGCTTTTCGTGTCGAAGGCCAACACTGCCATTCAGATCGTGCTGGCGGCGGTTGTGCTGGGTGAACTTGCCCTGTCGGTTAATCTCGACCCGCTGAGGCCAGTTCTCATATTGCTGTCCGGGGTCTTGACCGTGGCTTCGGCCGCAGCCTATCTCGTGACTTGGCTGAGGCACATGAGCTGACATGACGAAGGCTCCAATCCGGACAACCGAGACAGAAGCGGCGATCGAGGCCGCGGCCGCCGACATCGCCGCGTCCGCGACCTTTCGCCGCCAGATCTTCTTCTGGCTGGCCGGCGCCGCGCTGCTGGCGCTTTTCCTCTATGTTTTCAGCGCCATCCTGCTGCCCTTCGTCGCCGGCATGGTGCTTGCCTATTTCCTCGATCCCGTTGCCGACCGGCTGCAGCGGCTCGGCCTGTCGCGTTTCATGGCGACGGTGGTCATCCTCATCACCTTCCTCATCGTGCTGGTCCTGGCCTTTGTCATCCTCATTCCGGTTCTGGCCACGCAGATGGCCGATTTCGCCGGCAAATTGCCGGAATATCTGACCCGGCTGCAGAGCCTGATCACCTCGTTCGATCCGAAATGGCTGGAACAGAAGTTCGGCGTCAACGCCAACAGCTTGCGCGACGGGCTGAATTCGCTGCTGACCTCCGGCTTCGGCCTGGTCACCACCGTCTTCACCTCGCTGTGGAGTTCCGGCATGGCGCTGGTCTCGGTGGTCAGCCTGTTCGTGGTGACGCCGGTGGTCGCCTTCTACATGCTGCTCGACTGGGACCGCATGGTGGCGGTCATCGACGGCTGGGTGCCGCGCGACAACGTCGCGACCGTGCGCGCCATCGCACGTGACATCAACACCGCCACGGCTGGCTTCGTGCGCGGCCAGGGCACGCTGTGCCTGGTGCTGGGCGCCATGTATGCCACCGGGCTGACGCTGACCGGGCTGAATTTCGGCATCCTCATCGGCCTGTTCGCCGGGCTGATTTCCTTCATCCCCTATGTCGGCTCGCTGACCGGGCTGGTGCTGGCCGTCGGCGTCGCCTTCGTCCAGTTCTGGCCGGACTGGACGATGATCGTCGCGGTCGCGGTCGTGTTCTTCATCGGCCAGTTCATCGAGGGCAACATCCTGCAGCCGCGGCTGGTCGGCAAGAGCGTCGGCCTGCACCCGGTATGGCTGATGTTCTCGCTGTTTGCCTTCGGCGCGCTGTTCGGCTTCGTCGGCTTGTTGATCGCGGTGCCAGCTTCGGCTGCCGTCGCAGTGCTGGTGCGGTTCGCCATAGCCCGCTATCTCGAATCGCCGCTCTACAAAGGCCGCGGCGCGGCACCTGTGCCGCAGCTTCCGGCCGATCGCGGCGGCGGCCACCGCACGCAACCGCGTCGCTGAAGTGACTGCCCAGCCGACCGACCCGCCGCGCCAGTTGCCGCTCGACCTCGGCCATGGCACCGGCTATTCGCGTGACGAACTCGTCGTCTCCGGCACCAACAACCAGGCGGTTGCGCTGGTCGACCGCTGGCCGGACTGGCCATCGCCGGCGG
>NZ_RZQL01000355.1 GCF_003997935.1 Mesorhizobium sp. M7A.F.Ca.US.006.01.1.1 | reverse complement strand
CTATCAGCCCAACCTTTTCGCCCGCAACCTCAACCGCAAGCGCACCCGCAACATCGGCATCGTCGTGCCGACGATCACCGATCCGTTCTACGCCGAGATGGTCAGCCGCATCGAATTTCGTTGCCGCGACGAGGGCTATTGGCCGATCGTCATCTCCTCGCATGGCTCGCCGAAGCTGGAGGCAGAGTCGGTCAGGACGCTGCTATCGCTGAAGGTCGCCGGCGCGATCATCGCCCCGCTCGGCCTGGCTTCCGACCGCAGCGTCTTCGACAAGCTTGGGCAGGACATTCCGATCGTCTATTTCGACACCTATATCGAGGGCGATACGCCGTTCGTCGGCAACGATAACCGACAGAGCGTGTCGACCATTGTCGACTATCTCTGCCGCTCGGGCGAGCCGCCGATCTATCTCGACATTCCGCATGTCAACCACAACTCCGGCGAACGCCAGGAGAGCTACATCGTTGCGATGGAGACCGCCGGTTTCAAGCCGATCGTCATCGAGGCCGCGCGCGATTACACCTGGGACTTCGAACGCATCGGCTACGAGCAGACGGAAAAAATGCTGGAGGCCGGCACCTTGCCTGGCCGCACCATCCTGTGCGCCAATGATCGTCTCGCCTTTGGCGTGATGGCGGCTGCGTTCTCGCGCGGCCTGAAGGTCGGCCGCAGGCCCGATTGCGATCTGCGCGTTGCCGCGCACGACGACCATCCGCTGAGCCGCTATACCTGCCCGGCGCTGACCACCATGGCGCAGGATTTCACCGCCATGGCCGGCCGCAGCGTCGAGATCCTGCTGGCTCTGCTGGACGAGGCCGACCCGCCGAAGCAAAGCCTGGCCCGTACGGTCAAGCTCGGCGCCACCCTGGTGATGCGTCAGTCGGCCTGATCGTCAGCAACCTTCTCGAAGTGACGCCAGGCCGCCACTGCCTCGGCCACCGCTTGCCGGGCAGCGGGAACATAGCGCCCCATCGAGACGAAGCCATGAATCTGGCCTGGCCATTGCCGCAGGATCACAGGCACGCCCGCGGCTTGCAGGCGCGCTACATAGGCTGCCCCTTCGTCGGCGAGGATGTCACAGCCGGCAAGCGCCACGAATGCAGGCGCGACGCCGGCGAGATCGGGCACCAGCAAGGGCGAGACGCGCCAGTCCAGCACGTCGTCCGGCGTTCGCACATAATGGTCGCGGAACCACGCCATGGTGGTTGCGGTGAGCCCGAAGCCGTCGCCGAAACGCCTGTAGCTGTCCGATGTCTGCCGCGCATCGGTGTTGGGATAGATCAGGATCTGCGCGGCAAGGGACGGTGCGAGCCCATCGCGCGCGAGCAGCGCCAGCACGGCGGCGAGGTTGCCGCCGGCGCTATCGCCGGCAACACCGATGCGTCTGATGTCGATGCCGAGATCGGCGGCATGCTCGGCCATGAACCGAAGGGTTGCCAGACAATCCTCGAGCCCGGCGGGAAATTTGTGTTCCGGCGCCAGGCGGTAATCGGGGCAGACAATGAAGGCGTTGCCGAGATTGGCCATCAGGCGGCAGATCTCGTCATGTGAGTCGAGATTGCCGATGACCCAGCCGCCGCCATGCAGATAGAGCAGCGCCGGCGCGCCGCATTGTGGCGCGCCGACGCCGCGATGGATGCGGAGCGTAACAGGCCCGTTCGGCCCGTCAATCTGCTGCTCAAAGGTCGTTGCGACCGGCTCGTGCTCGCCCTGTAGTTCTGGAAACGAGGCGTTGTAAGCGGCGCGCGCCGTCGCCACGCTGCCGGTCTCGAATGGCTTGCCGCCCGCTGCACGACCAATTTCGAGGACGCGAAGCGCATCCGGATCGAGCGTCATGATCATACCCTCAGGCCAACAGGCTGCTTGCCTCTTCCTCGGTCAGCAGGGCCGGTTGGACGACATCGCCCGCGATGGCGACCGAGCCCTGTGTTTCACCGGAGCGCAGGATAGCCTCCATGATCTCCAGCACATGCAGAGCAAGGCTGCCGGAGGCGCGGGGCGCGTTGCCGGTCTGAAGCGAGCGCACCAGATCGGCGACGCCGAGCATGCGGTAATTGGCGCGGTCGGGTGCCGCGTAAGGCCAGTTGCGGGCGCCATAGAGCTCGCCTTCGCTGGCGAAATCCTGCCAGTCGGTGCCGCGTTCCGACAGCGACACCGTGCCGCCGAACGTGTCGGGGTCGGGCAAGCGCAACGAGCCCTCGGTGCCGTGCAGCTCGATCGGGTGGTTGGAGTGGCGAAAGACATCCCATGAGGCGCCGAAGGTGACGGTTGCGCCGGAGCGGAACTCGAGCAGCGACAGCACGTTGGTCGGCGTGCCGACCTTGAATGTGGTGTTCTTGAAGGGCCCCTCGGCGGTGATCAGCCTTTCATCCTGGCCGCGTGTTGCCATTGCCATGACGCGCTCGACGGGGCCGAGCAGATTGACCAGCATGGTCAGATAATAAGGCCCCATGTCGAACACCGGGCCGCCACCCGGCTGGTAGTAGAATTGCGGGTTGGGATGCCAGTGCTCCATGCCACGGCCCATCATGAAGGCGGTGCCGGTGACCGGGCGGCCGATGGCGCCGTCATCCATCAGCCGGCGGGCGCGGCGCCCGGCTGCACCGAGGAAAGTGTCGGGCGCCGAGCCGAGCAGCACGCCGCGTGACCGCGCCTCGTCGACCAGCCGCCGTCCATCGGCGGCCGAGGTGGCGAGCGGCTTCTCGGTGAAGACGTGCTTGCCGGCCGAAAGTGCCGAAAACGAAATGTCGAAATGCGCCGCCGGAATGGTCAGGTTGAGGACAAGTTCGATCTCGGGGTCGGCCAGCAGCGCATCGACGCCAAGTGCCCGTATGCCATATTCCTCCGCCCGTACTGCCGTCATGTCGGCCGAAATATCGGCGCACGCGCGCAACTCGATCCCGCCAAAGAGAGCGGCATTGCGCAGATAGGTCATCGAGATATTGCCGCATCCGATGACGCCGATCCCGAGTTTCGTCGTTGATATCCCGTGCATTTTCGATCGTACCTCCCAACGCAGTCATCGTCTGCCGGATCCGCCCAGAGGTAACGGATCGCCTTCGCAAAGGGCAATACAGCATTTTAAATATTGACGCGCGTAAAATTTTTATACAACATGCGAAAATGCTGGCGCGATATCGGGAGGCTGCCAGTCCTGGGGAGGAGAAAATGACCGACATGAAAAAACGGCTGACCGCCGATGCGAATGCCGTGGGTCATGCGCGCATCGGATATTTCCGCCGCGGCCGGGGACCGCGACGGGGTCAGGCATAGATCACCTTGGCCCCGGTCCTATCAAGCTGGGTGCGTATCGGCCCAGACAGGCCATCGTCGGTGATCACAACATCGACGCTCGACAGCGAAAAGGCCTTGGAGGTCCCGCTGACGCCCCATTTGCTCGAATCCGCAAGGAGGACAACGCGCCGGGCCATGCGCACGAGGTTTCGCTTCGTTCGCGCCATGTCTTCGTTCACGTCGACCACATCCAGTGACGAGTCAATCGCATGCGCTCCAACAAAGACCTGATGCGCGACCAAGCCGCCGAGAGCCGTGTCGGCATCGGTGATCAGCGTGCTCACCGTGTCTGGATAGACCCGGCCACCGATCATGTGAACGTCGAGCCCGGGCCGATGCATCAGATGCTGCACGATATTCATCGCCGTGGCGGCGACCACGACGTTGCTGAGCGGCGGTAACAACATGGCAACCTGCATCAATGTCGAGCCGCCGTCGAAGATGACCGATTGGTTGTCCTCGAACAGTTCTACCGCTGCCCGGGCGATGCGTTTCTTTGCATCGAGATTCGTTTGCATCCGCCGGGCGAACGCGGCCGTGGTCGAATCCGTGGTCCGGGTCACCGCGCCGCCGCGGGTCTTGGTCAGCAATCCCTTGCGGTCCAGTATCTCGAGGTCGGAGCGCACCGTGACTTCCGACACGCCAAAATCGTCTGACAGGTCCTTGATGCGAACCTGTCCGCTGCGTTGCACTTCACCTAGGATCGATTGGCGTCTCTGCTCTGACAACATTGCCCTGTCCTTGCCTCCATGCGCCAAGCGATCACCCTGGCCTCGATTCACTCTATCAAAATATGCGAATTCGAAAGCTTTCGAAAGATTGCATTTGTCTTTTCTTTCGCAAACACTGGGTCTGGGATTTTGAAATCAATCGATTGGAGAGTTTTGGACTCATGAGCCTCGGAACCAAGGTGCGCCTGGCGCGCCTCTTCTCACATCCATCAGGGAATCTTTTTGGCGGCGCGGTCGACCACTTTGTCGGCTATGGCGACGTGCGCAAAGGAGGTCTTGCCGACCTGCCGGGCGCGCTTGCACGCGTCATGGTAGGCAAACCCGACTACGTCAGCATCCAGCCTGGCACCGCGCGCCATCTGTGGCCGCAATACGCCGGCAAGGCTTGCCTGGTGATCCAGGCCGGCTGCTTCACCCCGGACGATCGCATCAGTGAACTGATTGCAACGCCCGAGGATGCGGTGCGCGCTGGCGCCGATGCGTTGGCCGTGGCCATTCCGGTGCGCGGCGCGACCGAGGGCAAATACATACGCTGGCTGACCGATTCGGTGAACGCGGCGGCCCGTTACGGCATGCCGGTGGTGGCGCATATCTACCCTCGCGATTTCACCGACGGGGCAAAAATCGTCTTCACCCCCGACGAGATCGCCTATGCGGCACGCATCGGCTACGAGTCCGGCGTCGACGTGATCAAGATCGGTTACACGGGCGATTTCGAGTCGTTTCGAGAGACCGTTCGGACCTGCCCGGTGCCGGTTGTGATCGCCGGTGGTCCGAAGACCGACACGTTGCTCGGCGCCCTTCAGCAGACGGCGGACGCCATCCGTGCCGGTGCGCGCGGTGCCGTGGTGGGCCGCAATCTCTGGGGGCATGGCGATCCGGAAAAGGCAGCGATTGCCTTTCGGGGCGTCATCCACGACGGCCTTTCGGCGCAAGACGCCTTGGCGAAGGCGGGTGCCTGAACGATGCCCACCGTCCCTTCAATCCTCGGCTTCGGCGCTATTGCGATCGACGACATCGTCTATGTCGATCAGCCGTTGTCGGCGGGCAAAGGGAAGGTTCTGCAAAGTGCCCGAGCTTTCGGGGGAAATGTCGCGACGGCACTTGCCGCCGTCGCGCGGCTCGGCGGAAGCGCCGGGTTCGTCGGATGGCTGGGCAGTGCCGCCGACGACGCCGTGTTGTGCGATCTCGTTGCGAGCGGCGTTGAAACCGCGTTCGCGCCGCGCCACCCGCACGCGCGCCCGGTGCGCTCGCGGATCACCGTCGGTTCGGATGGGGAGCGATTCATCGCGTATGACGACGAAGCGATGCTGGGCACTGCGCCGGACTTTCCGGACGAGGTTCTCAGCCGCGCGACCGTCCTGATCGTCGACAGTTACGG
>NZ_RZQL01000354.1 GCF_003997935.1 Mesorhizobium sp. M7A.F.Ca.US.006.01.1.1 | reverse complement strand
CGCCAGCACGAGGCCGAGGGCGGCGTTGCCGGGCGTGGCACCCGCTATACCAGGAACCGCGATGTCATGGTGGCCGGCATGCGCGAGCTCGGCTTCGAAACATTGCTGAAAGACCGCTGGCTGTCGCCGATCATCGTCACCTTTTTCAATCCGGCCCATGCCAACTTTGCCTTTGACCGCTTCTACAACCTGATGAAGGACAAGGGCTTCATCATCTATCCGGGCAAGCTGACCGCCGTCGATAGCTTCCGCATCGGCTGCATCGGCCAGATGGACGAACATGTCATGCGCCGCGTCGTCGAGGCGGCGGCTTTCTCGCTGCATGAAATGGGTGTCGACACCGCCGCCCCACCCGCCGCGGCACTCGCCGAACGCGCCAAACTCGCCGCCTGAAGCGGCCGATTTCGAGGATATCAGATGAACCAGATGTCTCCCATCAACGTCGCGGTCAACGGCCGCACCTACGCCTGGCCGCGTGTGCCGGCCATCGCTATCTGCCTTGACGGCTGCGAGCCGGCCTATCTCGACGAAGCCATCGAGGCCGGGCTGATGCCGGCGCTGGTCAGGATAAAGCAGAAGGGCACTGTGCGTTTTGCGCACTCGGTCATTCCGAGCTTCACCAATCCCAACAATCTGTCGATCGCCACCGGCCGGCCGCCGTCCGTGCATGGCATCTGCGGCAACTATCTCTATGAGCGCGAGACCGGCAAGGAAGTGATGATGAACGATCCGCGCTTCCTGCGCGCGCCGACCATCTTCCAAGCCTTCTACGATGCAGGCGCCAAGGTCGCCGTGGTCACCGCCAAGGACAAGCTGCGTGCCTTGCTTGGCAAGGGTCTTGCCTTCGATGAAGGCCGCGCCCTGTGTTTCTCGGCGGAGAAGTCCGACACCACGACTGTAGCCGAGCATGGCATCGCCAATGCCTCGAAGCATTTCGGTCTGCCGGTGCCGGAGGTCTATTCGGCAGAGCTGTCGGAATTCGTCTTCGCCGCCGGCGTCCAGCTGCTGAAGGAATTTCGCCCCGACATCATGTACCTGACGACCACCGACTATGTGCAGCACAAATATGCGCCCGGCGTGCCACAGGCCAACGCCTTCTACGAAATGTTCGACAAGTACCTGACCGAGCTTGATGCGCTGGGCGCGGCGATCGTCGTCACCGCCGACCATGGCATGAAGCCCAAGCACAAGGCGGACGGTTCGCCCGACGTCGTCTATGTCCAGGACCTGCTCGACGAGTGGCTTGGCAAGGACGCCGCTCGCGTAATCCTGCCGATCACCGATCCCTATGTCGTGCATCACGGCGCACTTGGCTCGTTTGCCACCGCCTATCTGCCTGATGGCGCCGACCAGGCAGATATCATGGCGCGGCTGGCCAAGATCGATGGCATCATGCTGGTCGTCGACAGCCCGACGGCCTGCGAACGCTTCGAACTGCCGGCCGACCGCATCGGCGATATCGTGCTGATCTCGACCGAGAACAAGACGATCGGCACCTCGGAACATCGCCATGATCTGGCGGCGCTCAATGAGCCGCTGCGCTCACATGGCGGGCTGACCGAGCAGGAAGTGCCGTTCATCGTCAACCGTGTGCTGCCGGAATTGCCGAACGAACCTGTGTTGAGAAACTTCGACGCCTTCTACTACGCCACCATGGCGGCGGCGCTGGCGGGCTGAGTGAGTTGGATCGCCGGTAGGGCGTGTCGCCGTCCATGATGGCACTGGTCGACCCCCACTCCGGCCCTTCGGGCGACCTCTCCCCCGATCGACGGGGGAGAGGAAGGGCGCTGAGCTCGCCGGCCTTGGCTCCCTTCCTCTCCCTCCGGAGAGGGGAGAGGTGACGCCGCGAAGCGGCGACGGAGTGGGGGAAGCCATTGCCAAGACGCGATGGCCTCGCCAACAAAAGATCGATGTAGCTCTCTGAGCACCGGGAACACTGACATGACCAAACTCGACCCTGCCATCAAAGTTCGCCACGAGCCGATGCGCATTGCCGGCAGACGAGTCGATGCCGACGGCGTCGTTGAGGTGCGCTATCCCTGGAACGATACCGTCATCGGCACCGTGCCGGCCGGGCGTGCCGAGCACGCGCGAAAAGCCTTCGAGATCGCCGCCGGCTACAAATCGAAGCTGACCCGCTACGAGCGCCAGCAGATCCTGTTTCGCACGGCGGAAGCGCTGGCGTCGCGCCGGGAGGAAATCTCCGATCTCATCACGCTCGAGCTCGGCATCTCCAAGGCGGATTCGCTCTACGAGGTCGGCCGCGCCTATGACGTGTTCACGCTGTCGGCGCAGATGTGCATCCAGGATGACGGCCAGATCTTTTCCTGCGACCTCACCCCGCACGGCAAGGCGCGCAAGATCTTCACCACCCGCGAACCGCTGAAAGCGATCTCGGCGATCACGCCGTTCAACCATCCGCTCAACATGGTTTCGCACAAGGTGGCGCCGGCGATCGCCACCAACAATTGCGTGGTGGTCAAGCCGACCGAACTGACGCCGATGACGGCGCTTCTGCTGGCCGACATCCTCTACGAAGCCGGCTTGCCGCCCGAAATGCTGTCGGTGGTGACCGGCTGGCCGACCGATATCGGCAACGAGATGATCACCAACGAGAACATCGATCTGATCACCTTCACCGGCGGCGTGCCGGTCGGCAAGATGATCGCCCGCACCGCCGGCTACAAGCGCCAGGTGCTGGAACTCGGCGGCAACGATCCGCTGATCATCCTCAACGATCTCTCCGATGACGATCTGGCCAAGGCAGCCGACCTTGCAGTGGCCGGAGCGACGAAGAACTCCGGCCAGCGCTGCACGGCGGTCAAGCGCATCCTCATCCAGGAAAGCGTCGCCGACCGCTTCGTGCCGCTGGTGCTGGAGCGGGCGAAGAAGATCCGCTTCGGCGACCCCATGGACCGCTTGACCGACCTTGGCACCGTCGTGCACGAGAAGGCGGCGGCGCTGTTCGAAGCGCGCGTCCACATGGCCGCCGAGCAGGGCGCCGAAATCCTCTACAATCCGGGTCGCCAGGGCGCGTTGCTGCCGCCGATCGTCGTCGATCGCGTGCCGCACACATCCGAACTGGTGATGGAAGAGACGTTCGGGCCGATCATCCCGATCGTTCGCGCGCCGGACGATGACGATGCGCTGATCGCACTGTCCAACTCGACCGCCTTCGGCCTGTCGTCGGGCGTCTGCACCAACTCTTTTCCGCGCATGCAGAAATACATCGCCGGCCTTCAGGTCGGCACCGTCAACATCTGGGAAGTGCCGGGCTACCGCATCGAGATGTCGCCCTTCGGCGGCATCAAGGATTCGGGCAATGGCTACAAGGAAGGCGTCATCGAGGCGATGAAGAGCTACACCAATGTGAAGACATTTTCGCTGCCCTGGTCCTGACCGGACGGCATTGACGGATAGAACAATCGAGGGAGCGTTCGCCGCTCCCTCATTCGCGTTTCGGAGACCATGATGGCCGCGATCAAAGAGCTTGTGCACACCGAAGGCGATTCCAACACCACAGCGGCTCGCGGCCGCTGGGATGCCGGGCAGGACGATCCGCGGATCCGCGGCCTGCTCGATCGCGACGCGGCCGCCTTCATGCACCAGAGCCTGTCCAGCCCCTGTTTGTCGACGATCGCGAAGGCGCAAGGCATCTGGATCGAGGACACCGCCGGCCGCCGCTTCATGGATTTCCACGGCAACAGCGTCCATCACCTCGGCTATGGCCATCCAAGGCTTGTGGCCGCCATCAAGAAGCAGCTCGATGAGCTCTGCTTTGCGCCGCGCCGCTTTACCTGCGAGCCCGCCGTCGAGCTGGCGGAGAAGCTGGCGGCATTGGCACCCGGCGATCTCGGCAAGGTGCTGTTCACCACCGGTGGTTCGGATGCCATCGAGGTCGCGCTGAAGATCGCCCGCGCCGCGACCGGCCGCTTCAAGACGGTGTCGTTCTGGGATGCGTTCCACGGCGCCGGCTTCGGCGCAGCCAGCGTCGGCGGCGAGGCGACCTTCCGATCGCACATATCAGGCCCGATGATGACCGGCACCGAACATGTCGCGCCGTGGGATGGCTATCGCTGCCCCTATGGCCACGATTCCCTGGAAGCATCGGGCCTCGCCTGCGCCAACATGATCGCCTATGTTCTGGGCCGCGAGCAGGACGTGGCGGCGGTCGTCGCAGAACCGATGCGGGCGACGCCAAACCCTCCGCCGCCGGGCTTCTGGAAGCGGGTGCGCGAGGCCTGCGACCGGCACGGCACGCTCTTGATCTTCGACGAGATCCCGACCGGCCTCGGCAAGACCGGAAAATTCTTCGCCCACGAGCATGACGATGTGACGCCCGATATCGTCGTCCTCGGCAAGTCGCTCGGCGGCGGCATCCTGCCGATCGCCGCCGTCATAGCGCGCCGCGATCTCGACGTCACCGGTGGCTTCGCGATCGGTCACTACACCCACGAGAAGAACCCGGTGACGACCCGCGCCGCGCTGACGACGATCGACATCATCCTGGAGGAAGGGCTGGTCGAGCGTGCGGCCGAACTTGGCCGGCACATGCTGGAGCGTATGCACGACCTGATGGCGCGCTCGCCCCATGTCGGCGACGTCAGGGGCAGGGGACTGATGGTCGGCGTCGAGCTCGTCGAAGATCGCGATACGCGCCAGCCGGCACGCGATCTCGCCGAGCGCGTCTTCTATGCCTGCCTTGAACGGGGGCTGAGCTTCAAGATCAGCCAGGGCAACGTGTTGACGCTGTCGCCGCCGCTGGTCATTTCGAAAACCGACCTCGACCGCGCGCTCGACATCGTCGAGAGTGCCGTGCTGGCGGCCTGACCGTGAAGGCCGTGCGCACCGACCGCGAGCTCGAATGCCCCGGCATTGACGCCGGCTTGCGGGCGAGGGGTGTCGAGCTGGTGACGCTGCCGGACGGCATCCCCGAAGCGGATCTCGTGCAGGCCGTTGCCGACGCCGATCTTTTGCTGATGTGCTACACGCCGATCACCGCACGGGTGATCGAGGCGGCTCCCAGATTGAAGGGCATCGTCAAATATGGCGTCGGCGTCGATGCCATCGACATCCTTGCCGCAATGCGGCGCGGCATTCCTGTCGTTAATGTGCCGGACTATGCCGAGGAAACCGTCGCCGAGGGCGCCTTCGCCCTGATGATCGCGCTCGCCAAGCGGCTGCCGGCGATCACGGCGGCGGTGTCGCGTGATGGCTGGATCTGGCCCGAGCAACGCTGGCTGGGGCGCGACATGTCCGGCGCCACGCTTGGGCTCGTCGGCTGCGGCAAGATCGGCCGCAGCATGGCGCGCATGGCCGGACAGGGATTTCACGCGCGCGTTCTTGGCTTCGATCCAGGTGTCGATGCGGCAACGATGCACGACGCCGGCATCGAGAAGACCGATGATCTCCACAC
>NZ_RZQL01000353.1 GCF_003997935.1 Mesorhizobium sp. M7A.F.Ca.US.006.01.1.1 | reverse complement strand
GGGAAATATGGCACCCCAACGAATTGGCGGTTATTCGGGGCCGGGGGGAGAGGACGACGTCCGCCGCTCCGCCTGCCGTTTTCCAATCGGCAAAGACTTTCGCGCCGTGCGGTTAAATCTTTGCGTCTTTTTGGTTGCTCGTTCTCCGCTTGTTGTTAAATTTAGCCAACCGCCGCGTCCCGGCGGACGGACTGAAAAGAACGTCTGAACATCGATCAATTGATGACACACAGAGATTCGGAGTCATGAAATGACTATCAATCGACGAACTTTTATGAAGTCCTCCGGCGCGATAGTCGCGGGTGTAACGGCTCTCGGCTGGGCTCGGCACGCGCTAGCCGAGACCGGTCATCTGCGTATTGCGATGACGGCCGCCGACCTACCGACCACAGGTGGGATACCCAACAACGGCGCCGAAGGGCAGCGATTCCTCGGCTGCCCCGTTTTCGAATCGCTGACCGATTGGGACCTCCTTGGGGCACCCGAGCACAGAGCCCTCATTCGGCCTAGTTTGGCGACGGAATGGTCCGTCGATAGTGCAGGAACGACCTGGACGTTCAAGTTGCGCGAAAATGTGCTGTTCCATGACGGTGCGAAGCTCGATGCCAATCTCATCGCCTGGAACTTCGACCGCGTCTATAATTCCGAAGCGCCGCATTTCGATCAAATCCCATCGGTGCAAGTTAAGGCGTTCCTGCCGATGATTTCCGGCTACCGCGCGATTGATGATATGACGGTGGAGGTCACAACCGACCGTCCTGCGAGCTACCTGCCTGAACTCCTTCCCCGCATGCTGTTCGTGAGCAAAGCGCGCTACGACGAGGTCGGAAGCTGGAATGCCTTCGCCGCGCAGCCCGCAGGCTCGGGGCCGTTCATGATTTCCAACGTGAGCCCGCGAGTCAGTGTCGAGATGACGCCCTACACCGCTTACTGGAATCCCGATCGCGTCCCGAAGTTGCAAAAGATGACGGTGTATCCAATGCCAGAACCGACAACCCGTCTGGCCGCGTTGCGTTCGGGGCAGGTCGACTGGATCGAGGTGCCTCCTCCGGACACCATTCCCAGTTTGAAGCAGGCGGGATTCGAGGTGGTTACCCGTCCCTACCCGCACTGCTGGCCCTGGGTTTTCAGCTTCAGCGAAGGGTCCCCATTCCGCGACAAGCGCGTCCGCCAGGCGCTCAACTTCGCCATCAACCGCGAAGGTCTGGTCGACCTGCTCAATCAGACCGCTCAGCCGGCCACTGGCTTCGTCACGAAGGACGACGCTTGGTACGGCAATCCGGCCATCGAGTATGGGTTTGATCCGAACAGGGCAAAAGCGCTACTTCAGGAGGCGGGCTACAGCGAAGAAAATCCCCTACGCTTCAAGGTCATGATCTCCAGCGGTGGCTCTGGGCAAATGGTTCCTTTGCCGATGAACGAATATCTCCAGCAGAACCTGCGAGAGGTTGGGGTTCAGGTTGAGTACGAGATCGTCGAATGGGGCACGATGCTCGTGGCGCTGCGAAAGGGCGCGAGCGACGCCGTCGCGCTCGGCTGCCAGGCGATGAATATCTCGCTGCCCTACCCGGAGCCATCCGCATTCGGGCGCGTCTTCCACGAGAACGCGATCGCGCCGAACGGCCTGAACTGGGGAGGATGGAGAAGTCCGGAAATCGACGCACTGGTCGACCAGATTGGCGCCACGTTTGAGCCGGAAGCCGTGAACGGCCTGATGCGCCGTGTGCACGAGATCGTCGTCGACGAAGCGCCGTGGCTTTTTGTGGTGCATGACCTCAATCCGCGCGCCATCTCCAGCAAAGTCAAGAACTACCACCAAGCGCAAAGCTGGTATCAGGACTTTACTGGGATCGTCGTCGAATAAAGACCTCGACAATAGCACTAAGCACCGCGCATAGTGATCGCTCGCGGAGTTCCGACATCCACGAGCGACAGCCCAAATCAAAATTCGAGATAAGGTGTTGGTCAGTACATGGTTGTCCTGCACTCTCGCCGTACCGTGTGAACCCAACTCGACATCGGATGCGTCATGCTGAAGTTCATAGTTGCCAGATTAATGCATGCGGTGCCGATACTTGTCGGCGTCTCGCTGGTCGGTTTTCTCCTCATGCATCTCATGCCGGGGAACGCGAAAGATTTTCTCATCCCCGCAGAAGCGTCGCCGAGGTTGGCCGCCCAGATTTCGGCTGCCTACGGTTTCGATCAGCCGATTTACATCCAGTATTTCAAATGGTTGGCGAGGACTGTCCAGGGCGATCTGGGTTACTCGATCTTCACCGGCGCACCCGTGGCGGACGAACTCGCAGGTGCGCTCTTCAACACAGTTCTGCTGGCACTCCCCGCTGCTATCCTCGGATTCACGTTGGGCACATTGTTCGGCATGACAGCTGCGTTCCACCACGGAGGCCCGATAGACAAGCTGTTCTCTATGCTTGCGATCTCCGGGGTGAGTATGCCGCATTATTGGCTCGCCATCGTGCTTGTCGCCATTTTTTCTGTCTCTCTAAATTGGTTCCCAGCACAGGGAATGGGATTTTCGGGCTTTCCGGCAAGTCTAGCGGACCTGAAGGCGCTGGTTCTGCCCACCATCACATTGGCGCTCATTCCCATGGGCGTGGTCGCGCGCGTCGTCCGCGCGACGACCTTGGACGTCCTCACCCAGGAATTTGTCGTAACGCTGCATGCCAAGGGTCTGCTTGGCCGTAGAATCGTCGTGCATATCTTAAAGAATGTGGCGCCCGCGTCGCTTGCGGTCATGGGTCTTCAGTTCGGCTATCTGCTCGGAGGTTCCATCCTCATTGAAACTGTCTTTAACTGGCCCGGATCTGGAAATCTGTTGAACCAGGCGATTTCCAGGCGTGATGTACCTGTCATGCAGGCTTGTATTGTCGTCCTTGCGACCTTCTTTGTTCTTCTGAATCTTGCCGTTGATATTGCCCAGTCAGTGGTTGATCCGCGTATCCGGCGTCAGTGAGCCGATCGCGGCACGCAGAGAGAGGGTTGGATATGAGTTCCACGGAAGGTTCGGTAAGTATAATTCCGATCACCGATGTTTCGACGACTGACCACCCGACCGGATACTGGAAGCGGGTATGGCAGCGTCTCCTGACAGATAGAGTAACGCTGGGCGCGCTCGCAGTTCTGCTCGCCATCATAGCCGGGGCGATCTTCGCTCCGTGGCTCGCTCCCTATGACCCGTATACGGGTGGCGTCATCACGCGGCTGAAGGCCGTCGGCACCGTCGGGCATCTTCTCGGCACGGACGAAACCGGTCGAGACATGCTGAGCCGCCTGCTCTATGGAGGGCGCACTTCGCTGGTGTCCGGGGTCGCACCCGTTCTGTTCGCGCTGCTAGTGGGAGGCACCCTCGGGGTCACGGCCGGCTTCAACGGCGGCTTCATCAACTCCGCGATAATGCGCATAACGGATATCTTCTTCGCTTTCCCGTCTATCCTGCTGGCGGTGGTGATCGTCGGTCTGCTCGGGGCTGGATTGACCAACACGATCCTGTCGCTAACCATTGTCTTCATTCCACAGATCATACGTATCTCCGAAAGTGTGACCACCCAGGTGCGGAGCCTCGATTTTGTGGAGGCAGCGCGTGCGAGTGGGGCCAACGGCTTCAGTATTGTACGCTTTCACATTCTTCCGAATGTGTTGGGGCCGATACTGGTGTATTCCACAAGCCTGATAAGCATATCTATCATCTTGGCCGCCGGGTTGAGTTTCCTTGGCCTCGGCGTGACACCACCGACGCCCGAATGGGGGCTGATGCTGAACGCGCTTAGGCCTGCGATCTATGTGGACCTGATGTTGGCAGCCATGCCCGGTGCGATGATATTCATCACTTCCGTATGCTTCAATCTGATCGCCGATGGTTTGCGCACAGCTATGGACATACGAATAAGAATTCGAGGTTAGTCATGGTCAACGCCCCCAGCGAGCGGAAATTGACACGGACTCATGCAAATGTACATGGGCGTGGCGGTCCGCAACAGCCGCAATTGACCGTGAATGGCCTCAAGAAGTACTTTCCCATTCGGGGCGGATTGTTCGGCCGAACGGTCGGGAAGGTTCAAGCCCTGGATGATGTCTCTTTCAGCGTCGAGAAAGGAAAGGTTTTGGGCGTGGTCGGGGAAAGCGGCTGCGGAAAATCCACGCTGGCTCGTCTACTGATGTTGTTGGTGAAGCCCGACGAAGGGGAAATGATCTTCGATGGGGAGTTGGTTTCATCGAGCGGCGGGCTCTCTGTCAGGGAATTGCGCCGCCATATGCAGATGGTTTTTCAGGACAGCTATTCGTCTCTCAATCCCCGGATGTCGATTGCAGAGAGCATCGCGTTCGCACCGCGAATGCACGGCGTTGGCGCCGCAGAAGCCGGCACTGTGGCACGCGATCTGCTCCAGCAAGTGGGTCTTTCCCCCCTGTCTTTTTCGCATCGTTATCCGCATGAGTTGTCCGGCGGCCAGCGTCAGCGTGTCAATATAGCCAGAGCGCTGGCGGTCGATCCCCAACTTGTTATTCTTGATGAGGCCGTCTCTGCATTGGACAAATCGGTGGAGGCGCAGGTGCTCAATCTGCTCGTCTCTCTTCAGGAAAAACGCAACCTAACCTACATCTTTATCAGCCACGACTTGGACGTGGTCCGTTACATTTCCGATCGGGTCGCCGTTATGTATCTGGGCCAAATTGTCGAAGTCGGCACTGCGGACGACATCTACGAAAGGGCGAGGCATCCCTATACCAGAGCGCTGATCGCCTCCGCTCCCAGTTTGGACCCGCGCAACCGAACCCGTGATGTCCCGCTGTTCGGCGATCCTCCGAACCCGATCAATCCGCCCACCGGCTGCCGCTTTCGCACGCGGTGCTCGTTCGCGGAGGACGTCTGTTCGGCTGTTATGCCGAAGGTCGCCGCCGCCGGGTACGAAAAGACGCACGGAGTGCGCTGCCACATGGCGGATTCCGGTTCCGGACATAGTCGCCACTCCATGAGCTAGAGTAATTTCGCAGAACCCCACGCGGCCGTGCATATGATATTCACGAGCGAAACTCGGCTATCTTAATTGTCAAAACCATGAGGCAGGCCAGCTCTTTATGTCGATCTGAATTGCCTGGAAGGAACACAGATCCATGACACCGTCGAAAGCGGATCAACCCAATACGAAAGATGGAGTTGTTCTCTCTGTCCGGAATCTGCATGCTTCCATCCCCGTGCGTGGTGGGGAAGTGCACGCAGTGAATGGCGTCAGCTTCGACCTCAGGAAAGGCGAAACTCTGGGAATTCTCGGAGAGTCAGGCTCGGGCAAGAGCGTGATGCTGCGCTCCATCATGGGAATTCTACCTGAATATGCCCGCCAGGAAGGTGAAATCTATTTTCAGGGTCAGAATCTTCTCGATATGTCGAGGCGCACCGCCAAAGATATCCGGGGACCATTGATTTCAATGATATTTCAGGA
>NZ_RZQL01000352.1 GCF_003997935.1 Mesorhizobium sp. M7A.F.Ca.US.006.01.1.1 | reverse complement strand
GGCCAGCGAAAACCATTCGATCCCGCTTCATGGCCTGAAAGTCGGCAACCACCCGCTCGACAACGCCATACTTCACATCGTCCGCGCAGTGCGGCGACATGGTCGGCGTGCCGAAGGTCAGCGGCAGCGCGCGGTAGAGATCGGCCATCGAACTGCCAGGACTGCGATCCAGCATCTGGCAGATGGCGATGGCGGTGACCAGCCCATCGTCATAACCCCGCCCGATCGGCGGGTTGAAGAAGAAATGGCCCGACTTTTCGAAGCCGGCGACGGCGCCAAGCTCGGCGACGCGGCGCTTGATGTAGGAGTGGCCGGTCTTCCAATAGTCGGTGACGGCGCCGTTGGCGCGCAGCACGCTGTCTGTCTTGAACAGGCCGGTCGACTTGACGTCGACGACGAAGGTCGAGCCCGGATGCTGGCTGGAGATATCGCGCGCCAGCATCACACCGACCTTGTCGGCAAAAATCTCATTGCCCTCATTGTCGACGACGCCGCAGCGGTCACCGTCGCCGTCGAAGCCCAGCCCGACATCGGCTCCAGTCTCCAGCACCTTCTGTCTGATGGCATGCAGCATCTGCATGTCCTCGGGATTGGGGTTGTAGCGCGGAAAGGTATGGTCGAGTTCGACATCGAGCGGGATGACCTCGCAGCCGATGCGCTGCAGCGCTTGCGGCGCGAAGGCGCCGGCGGTGCCGTTGCCGCAGGCGGCGACCACTTTCAGCTTTCGGGTGATGCGCTTGTCCTTGGTCAGATCGTCGAGATAAGTGGCGCGAAAATCGCGGACGAAATCGTAGGAGCCGCCGCCGACGAGATCGAAATCACCAGCCAGCACGATCGCCTTCAGCGCGCTCATCTCTTCCGGTCCGAAAGTCAGCGGCCGCGCCGCACCCATCTTGACGCCGGTCCAGCCATTCTCGTTATGCGAGGCCGTGACCATGGCGACCGATGGCACGTCCAGTGCGAACTGGGCGAAATAGGCCATCGGCGACAACGCCAGTCCGATGTCCCTCACCCGTGCGCCTGCAGCCATCAAACCGGACACCAGCGCCAGTTTGATCGACAGCGAATAGGAGCGGAAATCATGCCCGGTGACGATATCGGGACCGGCACCGACACGGCGGATCAGCGTGCCAAGCCCCATGCCGAGCGCCTGGACGCCGATCAGATTGAGCTCCGGCAGTTGCGCAGAGCCGGGATGGCCAAACCACCAGCGCGCATCATATTCGCGAAAGCCGGATGGCTTGATCAGCGCTTCGGTTTCGAATTCGAAACTGTTGGGCCGGGCGTCGCCAACGATGCTGAAGGACAAGACTGGAAAACTCCGAGTGACGGAAATTACGAGTTGTCGAGGACTGCGGCTTAGCACAGAAGGCTTTAAGCCACGTTTATCCCAGGAGGGAATCCGAGCCTTTCGGCCTATGCTCGACGAAAGCCTACGAAATGCGACAGAAGTGCTGCCATGCCGCTTGCAGGAACGAAGTGTGGCGGCTATAAGCCCGCGGTCTGGTCACGGAGTGTAGCGCAGCCTGGTAGCGCACCTCGTTCGGGACGAGGGGGTCGCAGGTTCAAATCCTGCCACTCCGACCAGAAAAAACAAAGAGTTAGCGCATCCCGACTTCGGCGCTCCACCTGCCCTCAAGCGAGATTACTCGCGTCCCCCGCCGATGAGCGAATTTCTATTCGCCGTGACAGCGATGCCTGTTGCATTGGACAGTAACCAGACGGCCTCAACCGGCCGCCTGATGCTTTCGTGCGTGCGCTCGCGGACAGATTTCCGGAAAACATCCCGACTAGTACGCGCGTCCGGCTCAGCGGAGGCCAAAAAAGCTCAAGATCGCAATCACGATGACCACAGCTCCAACGAGCCAAATGATATTGTTCATGATCTCTCTCCTGTTGCCTGGGGGAAGCCCGCGCCTCTGGCGGAGAACGCGGGCCGACCAGCCTTTGCCGACTGATCTGCAGCAGACACCAAATCGTGATCCCGGCTGCGAGAAATAAAACCATCAGGCACGCCTAATGTTCCGTCGCTTGGCCGGGTCAGCGATGACCGGTGAACGTTCGGGCCATGCCGAACGACCGGAACCAAAGCAATCAGGGGCAGTTTATCCAATGAAGGGCTAATAAGAGAATGGAGAAATTGCAATGAAAACAATGATTATGTGTGCGTTGGCGCTTTCCCTTGGACTGCCCATTGTTGCTTCGGCAGCCGAAGCCGATGTGGTTGTTAGAACCCATCATCGACATCACGGCAGCGTCAAGATCATCAACGAAGACGGTCAGCGCTTGCACCATCGCCGCCATGGTACCGTGGCGTTCTATGACCATGGGCGCCGACATCATCACCGCGATACCGTTGTCGTGACAAGTTCCGTCTCCACCCATCGTCACCACCATCGGCACCATCCCGTGGTGATCCAAAACGACGGGTACTGACCCCCGATCTCCGGCCCGATTCTTGATGGAGTCGGGCCACGAAAGGCCTTTTGGCACGAATCCAGATCATGCTTTTGGCGGGCGCCGCCGCAAGACCGTTGCGGCCCACGGTCAGACTTAGGTCCGACCCGTGCCCGACCGAAGTCCAGGTTGGAAACGCTTGCACTTGCCCCAAATTCGGGTGGCGGGCAAAAATGATCAATGAAACTAAGAGCAGCAGCATGTCGAACCGTGAGACCAAAAGATCCCATGCCCTGAGCATGCGCATGACAGAGATCAAGGCCAGGATGGAGGAAGCCCAGATTACCGAAGACGAGATGAAGACCTTCCAGAAGGGCGCGGCCATCATGGAGGGCGGCGAGGGACTAATCGCGGTTGACGACCTGATTGCCGCGTCATTCCTCACCGACACGCTGCTGAACAGCCCGAAGCGTTAAGCGACCATGCCGACGATTAGCAGACTTTTTGATTCCCCCGCCGATGCGGCGCGGATCGCCAGCGACTTGGTGGCGGCCGGAATTCCTCGCGTACAGATCGCGATCATCGGGCCTTACAATGACGAGGCGGGATCTCTTCGGGTTTCCGCTTTGGGATCGTTACTTGGCGCTGCCGCCGGCGTGTTGGCCTGCCTGAGCGCCGTTGCGGCCTATGGCACCAATCCTGTTGCTGCGAGCGTATTGCCAACAGCGGTGGCTGGCGCGGTCTGTGGCGGCGTTGCCGGCGGTCTGTTTGGAACATTCGCCATGGCCGCCATGAAGGCGGATGATCAGGAGGTTGCCGAGGGGGTGGTTCTGGTGACGGCGCATGTCGATGAAAATGACGCCGACATCGCTCAGACAGTGCTCGGCGGTCGCCCCCCGTCGACGTTCGTGGCCGAAGCAGCGTAGGAAAGGCCGCCCCGACGACGCCGGAACCGGCACTCTCCGTTTGCCAGCGATTGAGCCCAACACTCGGCAGATGGCAATTCGAGTAACTGAAATGTTCCTGCGTCGGCCGAAAAGGCCGGCCCCAGTGGCAGGTTCCTTCGCGGCCGCATATTTTGACGAAAAGGTCCGTCGGCTTTAGGGTCGATGGACTTGATGGAGTCAGTGAAACGGCGGGCCGAGTGCGACATGAATTTGAATTCAACCACAGCCCCGCCCTTGATTCTTGTGATGACGCTGGTTCTCGTCGCTGGCTGTTCATCCCTCGGCAGAACCGTCGATCCAGCGAAATACGATTCGATCGCCTGCACCGACCTCAACAGTGCGATGGGAGACGTCGCCCGTGACATCTCGCAAACGGCAATCACGCGCGGCAAGGTCGCCAACACCAATGTTCCACGCTGGCTGCTCGGCGGCTCACGCGTGAAGACGGCGGTAGCCAACCGTGAAACAGCCAGGATCGACCGGCTTAAGCAGCAACAGGATGCCATTGCCGCTGTGCGAGCGCGCAAGTGCCCGAGGTCCGCGAATTGAGCGGACAGCCAATGCCTCGGTGCCGAGCCCGGCTCAGGCGCTCAGGCGAAATCGCGTCACGTCGATCGCGGCGGCCATCAGCGTCTGTGTGTAGGCGTGCTGCGGATTGCTGAAGATCGCCTCGGTCGGCCCCTCCTCGACGATCTTGCCCTGTTTCATGACGATGATGTAGTCGGCCATGGCGCGCACGACCGACAGATCGTGGCTGATGAAGAGATAGGACAATTCGTGGTCCGCCTGCAGCTTGCGCAGCAGTTCGACGATCTGTTTCTGCACGGAGCGATCGAGCGCCGAGGTCGGCTCATCCAGTACCACCAGCCTGGGCTTCAGGATCATGGCGCGGGCAATGGCGATGCGCTGCCGCTGGCCGCCCGAGAATTCGTGCGGGTAGCGATTGCGGGCGTTGGGGTCGAGGCCGACCTCGCGCAAGGCCTCGATCGCGCGTTGATCACGCTGCTTGCCCGAAAGATCAGGCTCATGCACCAGAAGTCCTTCGGTGATGACCTGGCCGACAGTCATGCGCGGCGACAGCGAGCCGAACGGATCCTGGAAGACGAGCTGCATCTGGCGCCGCAGCGGCCGCATCGCTCGCCGGTCGGCATGGGAAATGTCGCGATCGCCGAAACGGATGAGCCCGTCGCTCGGCAACAGCCGCAGCAAGGCGCGACCGAGGGTCGACTTGCCCGAGCCGGATTCACCGACGATGCCGATGGTCTGGTTGCGCTGCAGCCGGATCGAGATGTGATCGACGGCACGCAGCATCAGCGGTTCACCAGCAAGAAACCCGCCGCCGATCCTGAACGTCACTTCGACATTCCTGCCTTCGAGCAGCACCGGGGCATTGGCGGGCGGCGGCGCCTTGCTGCCGGTCGGCTCGGCCGCCAGCAGCATTTTCGTATAGGCATGCTGCGGGTTGACGAAGATGGCCTCCGCCTCCCCCTCCTCGACAACCTCGCCCTGGCGCATGACATAGACCCGGTCGGCAAAGCGGCGGACGATACCAAGATCGTGGGTGATGAAGACGATCGCCATGCCAAGCTTGCGCTGCAATTCGGCCAGAAGCATCAGGATCTGCGCCTGTATGGTCACGTCGAGCGCCGTCGTCGGCTCGTCGGCGATCAATATGTCAGGGTCGTTGGCGAGCGCCATGGCGATCATGACGCGCTGGCGCTGGCCGCCGGACATTTCATGCGGATAGGATCTCATCCGCCGCTCGGGATCTGGAATATGCACCAGCCGCAAAAGCTTGAGCGCCTCTTCGTGCGCCTCGGAAGTATTCAGGCCGCGATGCCGTCGGATCGGTTCGATCAGCTGGTTGCCGATCGAATAGAGCGGATCGAGCGAGGTCATCGGCTCCTGGAAGATCATGCTGATCTTGGCGCCGCGGACCTTGTTGAGTTCGGATTTGCTGAGCGTCAGAAGGTTGCGGCCGCGATAGTCGACGCTGCCTGTCGCCTCGCCGTTCGATGCCAGCAGGCCCATCGCCGCCATCATCGTCTGGCTCTTGCCGGATCCGGATTCGCCAACCACGGCAACGGTTTCGCCTGATTTGACATGGATGTTGATGCCCTTGACCGCCTCGAC
>NZ_RZQL01000351.1 GCF_003997935.1 Mesorhizobium sp. M7A.F.Ca.US.006.01.1.1 | reverse complement strand
CCGGTCAGAGCAAGGTGCTCGCCAACACAAGGCCCAACGGCCAGGAGGACCAGCCGCAATTCTCGGTCGATATCGACCAGGAAAAGGCCAGCGCGCTGGGCGTCAGCCTGGCCGACATCAACAACACGCTTTCCACCGCCTGGGGCAGCGACTACGTCAACGACTTCATCGATCGCGGGCGGGTGAAACCGGTTTATCTGCAGTCGGACCCGAACTTCCGCATGCAGCCGGAAGACTTGGACAAATGGCAGGTCCGCAATGCCAGCGGCGCCATGGTGCCGTTCTCGGCCTTTGCCTCCAGCCACTGGACATTCGGTTCGCCCAGGCTGGAGCGCTACAATGGTTCGGCGGCGGTCGAGATCCAGGGCGCGGCGGCCGCGGGCGTCAGCTCGGGTGCCGCCATGGACGAGATCGACAAGCTTGTCGCGCAACTGCCCGCCGGCTATTCCCACGAATGGACCGGGCTGTCGCACCAGGAGAAGCTTTCCGGCAACCAGGCGCTGTCGCTCTATGCGATCTCGGCGCTGGTCGTGTTCCTGTGCCTGGCCGCGCTTTATGAGAGCTGGTCGATCCCGTTCGCGGTCATGCTGTCGGTGCCGATCGGCATCTTCGGCGCGCTGCTGGCGGCGAGCCTGTTCGGCCAGTCCAACGACGTCTATTTCAAGGTCGGCCTGCTGACCACGATCGGCCTTGCCGCCAAGAACGCCATCCTGATCGTCGAGTTCGCCATCGAGCGGCAGACCGCCGGGATGGGGCTCGTCGAGGCGACGCTGGAAGCGGCGCGACAACGGTTGCGGCCGATCCTGATGACGTCTCTGGCCTTCATCCTCGGCGTGCTGCCGCTGGCGATCGCCAGCGGTGCGGGCTCGGGCGCGCAGAACTCGGTCGGCATCGGCGTGATGGGCGGCATGATCGCGGCGACGGTGATCGGTGTCTTCCTGGTGCCGCTGTTGTTCGTCACGGTGCGGCGCATCTTCAAGGGCAGGGCGGCCAAACCAGATGCGGGCGAGACGCCGGTGACGGCCAACCAGCAATAAGGAAAACTTCACATGACAGGTTTGGAACGTGGCTCGGTGGCCGCGAGGCGGCTTCTTGCGCCTATGATTACCGCTGTCCTGCTCGCGGGATGCGTCGTCGGTCCGGATTATCAGACGCCCATATTGGCGATGCCTGCAAGCTGGAGCGGCCAGAAGCCGACAAAGCCTGCCCAGCCGGCGCAACTGTCGAAATGGTGGCAGCGGCTGCGCGATCCCGAGCTGAACACGCTTGTCGACGAAGCGGTTGCCGGTAATCTCGATGTCGCCACCGCCAAGGCAAAAATCCGCGAGGCGCGCGCCAGCTATCGCCAGAGTGCCGGCACATTGCTGCCTTCGGTCGACGGCTCCGGCTCGGCCACCCGCAACAAGTCGGCCGAGACCACATCAGGCTCTGACGCCACCTACAGCGAGTACCAAGCCGGCTTCGATGCAAGCTGGGAGCTCGACCTGTTCGGCGCCAACCGCAGGGGCGTCGAGGCCGCGCGCTACGGGCTGGACGCCTCGCAGGAGGAATTGCGCTCGACGCTTCTCACCCTGGTCGGCGATGTCGCTTCCTATTATACCCAGGCGCGCGGTTACCAGGCCCGCATCGCGCTCGCCCGGCGCTCGGCCGCATCGCAAAGGCAGACCGCCGAACTCACCCGCACCATGGCGCAGGCGGGCACGGCGACCGCCGCCGATGTCGCCAAGGCGATGGGGCAGGCAGCGAGCACCGAAGCCGCGGTGCCGACGTTGGAGGCGAGTTATGCCCAGGCCGTGCATCGTCTCGCGGTGCTGGCCGGCCGGCCGCCTGCCTCGCTCAGCGATCGCCTGAAGCGTGTCGCGCCGATCCCGACGCCGCGCCTGCCGATCCCGACCGGCATTCCCGCCGACATCCTGCTGTCGCGCCCCGATGTGCGCATGGCGGAACGGCAATACGCGCAATACACCGCCAAGATCGGTCAGGCCGAGGCGGCCCGCTATCCCTCGGTCAGCCTGACGGGAGACATCAGCACGGCGGCGCTCAAGCTCGGCGATCTAGGCAAGAATTCGTCGATCGGCTGGTCGTTCGGGCCGACGCTCAGCGTACCCTTGTTCAATGCCGGCCAGTTGCAGGCCGCTGTCGAGGTCGCCAAGGCCCAGCGCGATCAGTATTTCATCGCATACCGGTCTTCGGTGCTGACGGCGCTCGAGGATGTGGAGAATGCGCTCGTGCTGTTGTCGCAGGAGCGCATCAGGATCGGCAAGCTGGCCTCTTCCGCGAAATCCTATGGCAATGCCGCAAGCCTTGAAGGCACGCTCTACAAGGCCGGCGAGACAGGCCTTCTCGACGTGCTCGACGCCCAGCGCTCGCTCTATTCGGCCGAGGACTCGCTGCTGCAAGGCCGCGTCTTGCTGGCGACCAACTACATCGCGCTCAACAAGGCGCTCGGCGGCTGGGACGGCACGGTGGACAGCGGCAAGCCGGAGATCGTCGACGTCAAGACCGGTCCACGGCTGGCGTCGAAGCCGGCCGCGTGAGCGCTCCCAAGGCGTCGACTGCTTGCTTCGAGGCTGCTGCGCGACACCGCCCATCGCCGGTGCGGGGCGTGAAAATGCCGCCTCGTGCTTTGGCGATGGCGGGGCGATCGCATCGCTGTTATTGATGGTGACCACACAGCACAGGCGCCGCAGATGACATCCGATACACAGAAGGCCGAAGCGGTCGGGCAGTTGCTCGAAACGCCGGACCTTGCCAGCGCGCTCGAAAGCGAACAGTTCAAGAAATTCCTCGACCAGGTACCGATAGCCATTGCCGTCTCGGGCCTGGATTCGAAGGAGCGTGTCGTCTACGCCAATCCGGAATTCGAGAAACTGTCCGGCCTCAAGGCGGCGACGCTCGCTCGGCAACACTGGGCGGCGCTTTCCGGCACCGGCCTGCACAAGCAGAAGGACCGGCCGCTGGTCGAGGCCGTGGTCGAGGACACCGATTTCATCGGCACGTTCCGGCTGGAGCGGACAAAAGACCAGCCGGCGATCGTCGACGTCTATTCCAACGTCATCGAGGACGACAATGGCAAGGCCTGCTTCCGGCTGGTGGCGCTGGTCGACGTCTCGGCCCATGGCGAAACGGAGGATCCGCGATCGATCGACGAGCGTATCCGCGAGAAGGACACGCTGCTGCGCGAACTGCAGCACCGGGTGAAGAACAATCTGCAGATGATCACCGCGCTGATCCGGATGGAGACGCGCAACGCGGCCGAACCGGACCAGAAGCGTTTCGAGAGGCTGGCAGGTCGCGTCGATGCGTTGGCAATCCTCTACCAGACGCTGTCGGGGGACGATGGCAAGGATGAGGTCGACCTTGGCGTCTATCTCAGCCAGATCGCGTCGGCGGTGATGAACTCGCACGCGGTCGAGGGCATCCGCCTCGACATGAAGGTCGACACCTATCCGGTGTCGATCAATGTCGCCATGCCGACCGGGCTGGTGGTGAATGAACTTTTGACCAATGCGCTCAAACATGCCTTCCAGGGGCGCGAAGGCGGCACGATCACGCTGCACAGCATGGTTGACGGCGATGGCTGCCGCATCGTGATCGCCGATGACGGCATTGGCCTGCCGGACGGCGAGAGCTGGCCCAAGCGCGGCAAGCTCGGCGCGCTGATCGCTCGCTCGCTGACCGAGAATGCCAAGGCGGAGTTCGACGTGAAGTCGAGTGCCGGCGAGGGCACGCGGGTCACCATCGTCTTCAAGCGCTCGGCCGCCACCGCCTAAAGCGTATCGTTGTCGTTGCGCTCTCGCACCTACAGGATCATCTCCAGCTGTTCCTTATGCACTGCAGCAATGAACGCTTCGCGGCCTGGGAGGCTCATGGCGTGCCTACAGTCCGTGCCCCAGCAGCCAGTTGCCGCTGCCTCACGACAGGCCGGCTGGTTCGCCCTATCTCCATGCCGCCGGTCGGGTTTGGACCCGACTGTATGGAGGATGGGATCACGTGACATCGACGCCGATTGCCCGTCGCGAAGCGGCGCCCTTGCCGGTTGCGGCACTGATGGGCGCCATGGTGTCGATCCAGATCGGCGCCACCTTCGCCAAGGGCCTGTTCCCGCAGATCGGCGCGCAAGGCACGACGACGCTCAGGCTGGTCATCGGTGCGTTGATGCTGATCGCGGTGCTGCGGCCCTGGCAGATGCGGCCCTCGCGTGCCACTATGCCGTGGCTGGTCGCTTATGGGGTGACGCTCGCCGCGCTCAACCTCCTGTTCTACGCAGCGCTCGCCAGGATTCCGCTCGGCATCGCGGTGGCGCTGGAGTTTACCGGCCCGCTTCTGGTGGCGACCTTGAGCTCGCGGCGCGCCAGCGACTTTGCCTGGATCGCGCTGGCGGTGGCCGGCATCCTGCTGTTGTCGCCCCTCATTAATTCCCTCGCGCCGCTTGATCCGATCGGGGTGATGCTGGCGCTGGCCGCTGGAGGCTTCTGGGCGCTTTACATCGTGCTCGCCCAGAAGGCCGGCGCGGAACTTGGCACCCGCACCACTGCCTACGGCATGGCCATCGCCGCTGTGCTGGTGCTGCCCTTCGGCGTGGCGCAGGCAGGAACCGCGCTGCTGGCGCCGTCGATCCTGGTCAGCGCGCTGCTGGTCGGCCTGTTTTCCAGCGCGTTGCCGTTCTTCCTGGAGATGGTGGCGCTGACCCGTATGCCGGCGCGCATCTACGGCACGCTGACCTGCCTGGAGCCGGGGCTGGGCGCACTGGCCGGCTTCCTGTTCCTGCATGAAAGTCTGACCGCAACGCAATTGGCCGGGATCGCAGCCGTCGTTGTCGCCGCCTTCGGCACGGCGATTACCTCGAAGCCGCCGGTGCCGTCGCCAGAGTAGGGTAGGGCAGGCGCGGGGGATCGTGCCGTAAGGCAGCCGACGACCGCCGTTCGAGCGTTGCCCATGTTGGGCCGACACCCTTTGTTGCTGTTCAGAACTTGATGCCGAGATCGACCTTGGCGCCCTGATCGACCGTGCCGCCGCCGAACTGGCCGGAATAGGACAGGCCGAGCTTAGCGTTGGAAGCGAGGTTGAAGTCGAACCCAGCCTCGATGACGGCCGCATCCCTGGCAATCGGCACCCCGGCGATGGTGAAGGCGTCGCCGCCAGCGAAGGCGAAGGTCGAGGTCGGCGTGACGTCACCAAATGCATGGCGCCAGCCGAGCATGCCGCGCGCGGTGGCGTTGATGCCGCCGAGCGCAAAGTCGGTCGAGCCGCGCAGGCCGAGCGTGGTGAAAGTCGCGTCGGTGGACGTACCGGCGCTGGTCAATGCTGCATCGCCACCGTCTTCGGTGAAACCATCGGTATGGACGCTGACATAGGCGAGATTGGCGAAGGGCTCGAACTTGAATTGTCCGGCATTGGCCTTGTAGGCGAGTTCACCGAAGATTTGCGCAGTGCCGGCATCGTAGTCGGCCGACAGCCCATCCGTGAAGCCGTTGAAAGCAACCGATCGTTTGGTCGAGATGCTGCTCCAGGAGTAGGCGGCACCGGTGCGGAAAGCGATGGCGCCCCAATTGGTG
>NZ_RZQL01000034.1:7172-36891 GCF_003997935.1 Mesorhizobium sp. M7A.F.Ca.US.006.01.1.1 | reverse complement strand
AGACAGGACACTCCGAACGACACAAATGCGGTTGTCGAGGCGGTAGCTTACCGGAACCGTTCTTCCGGCCTATCTATCAGTTTGGTTGATCCCTTTCACGACATGGAAAGCCGGCGAGCATCGTTGTCGGGCTATTTCCGCGGTGCCCTGCAAGCCCTGATGCCCGCAAAGATCCGATAATACCGCTGAATGTCGTGATGCCGCGATCTGATCGACGACCGTGCCGCGTTACAACGTAGGCTGGATTGCGACTCCCAGGACCACCCATAAGGAGCGTTTCCTGGCGTTAATAAACCTTGTAATATTTTGTGATCGCCGCCATTCGAGTTCTCCACAGTCGCGTCCCATTGACCATCTGCGGTTGCTAGAATCCCCCAGGGGAATGCCTTAAGCAGCCGTGAGCAAGAAGCAAGTCTTCTGCTCTGACGAACGCACAGCTTTAAGCACGGGCGCAAAAATGCCGCTGTTTTTTTTCGATATCCGGGACGGCAAATCCCATTCTCCCGATACAGAGGGCACCCACTACGTTGGTGCGCTCGAGGCCCGGGTAGACGCGGTTAAAATGCTGGTCGCCATGGCACAGGACGAAGTTCAGGGCGGGTTACAAAGCAACCTTTCGGTGACTGTTTCTGACGAAAGTCGTCGGCCCGTTATGGAAGCAAATATCGATTGCAGCATAAAAGTCTTTTGACAAATTCCCGATAGCCCTGGACCTAGTTGGCTCCGTCGGGATGCAGCAAGCTTTGTGCAGCTGTCCTGGCCGCACTTGACTTACGGCAGCGGCTTCTGATCACTTTTATACCCCGAGACCACGTAAGCGGAGAAGGCCGCACGATGCTGCTGCACCTCCTCGATACAGCCACGCAAGCTTCGAATGCACATTGCCGGCAGCCCTTCTACTCGTTCGCAAGCGACCGCCGCGGTACTGTCGCACGCTCGATCGCGACGACCGTCCCTTATTCGACTTCGCTGCCGATATTGCACAGGACGGGGGCCTGGCACATCGCCAGGAACCTTTGCCACCGCGAAGCCAATTCGGCGGAACTGGATTACAGGACGTTGACGGTGGCGTGGCCCGGCGCCGGAACGCTTCGTTCCAAGGCGGCTACGCCGCGCCGAGCACGGGCTCTCGTGGCGCAAACAACTGCAAGTGCGATGAAGAAGAGGATGCCTGGATCAGCGCTGCCACCCGACACCGACATTGCAATTATGCTTGCAAGGGCAGCATTCCTGACGCTCGTCACGATTGCATCTGTCTCTGCATCCACCCGTTCCCGAACCGCGCCCAGGCCTCTGGTCACGACATAGAGCAGGGCCACTACCATCAGCGATCCAAACAGACCCAACTGCGACAGGACAGCGATCGGCCAACTCGATGCCCTTGAACTGCCGAAACCAACGCCCAGTCCGCTCGTATCGAGAAACGACTGCAGGCTCTTTACATTCCAATAAGTGCGCTCATGGCCTGACCCGGAATCCGCTTTGTTAATGATGGTGCTGTTGATCAGTCTGACGAACGGGTCCAACGCCTCGGCTTTGTAAAGACTAATGCCCAGTACGGCGGTCCCGCCCACCACCATGAGAGCTATTATCAGTATCTCTTCGCGCGCAACTTTTCCCCTGATGACCGACTGTAGCATGGACAACGCAACGGGGATGCATAGCAGTGTCAGCCCGACGTAAGCCGTCGATGAAGTCGACAGAATGGACAAGAAGAGCAGGATTCCGGCCAGCCATTTCGCAAGCGGTGATTTGGTCTTTCTCCAGTAGCTGTAGCAGAATGCCAGGCAGGCGAGAGAAACGCTGGCGAACGAAGAGGCCTCCGAAAAAGGCCCGGTGATCCGCACAAAGCCTGCCTCGACCGCGTTCGATATAATCGCGTAGTTGGCGGTTCTGATCGGGGCCAGAAAGTCTCCCGCCCCCGCGGTCTTGCCAATGAAATCGATCAGCCCCATTCCCGCGTGCAGGCCGCACCACAAAAAGAAGCCGCGCCTGATTTGATCGATCCGGTTGGAGTGCAGCAGCAGGGCGCAAAGTGCTATCGCGGCGAGGCCACCAAGAATAAAGTAGCCCGTCTGCGAAATGTTGGCTGAAACGGGCGCCAATGAATCTTCTACGACTGTTCCACGGTTCTTGGACTGCACGAATACGGTCGTCTGTCCCGCAAAGAACCTCGGAAACAGCCATGATCCGATGATTGCGTAAAGCATAAGGCTTGTAAGGAACCAGATCGACCCGATGCTTCCGAACACGAATCCAAGATCAAACCAGATACGCCGTCTCGCGGCGACGGCCGTGACGAGCAGGCCCGCGAATAAGGTGTAGATCAAGGGGGATGAGCCACCCAGAAAGCTCAGGGTCATCACGGCCGTCGCACCGAAAGCCTGGGAAGCGATCAAGCCAATGATCAGCATTCCCCTTGAATAGTACGCAACAAGCAAAATAGCCGCGCATACTAGCAGTCCCGGCAAAGACACCTGCATGCCGATCGAGTTCCCGGTGAGCGGATACAGCAAGCTGTCCGATGGCCAATCTTTCGGCAGGTGAGTATCCCCCGCAAGAGAGTCAAAGGGGGTAGCCTTCACCCGCGAAGGGAGGTAGCGGACGCGCTCGTCTCCATCGCCCTTGCCCTTGATGGTGAAGGCAGTGGCCGGCGCAAAATGCGATCCTGGGCTGAATGGCCGCATCTATGTCGGCACTAAGAAATGCGCGTGACGGACCGAAGGCTGGCAACGGGCGGGTTGTCTAGAATCCACCATAAGGAGGAGAGGCGATATGACACCCACGATGTATATCGCATGTTCGGACCCAAGCAGGGTCAGGCAATTCAAGGAAATCTACGAGTGCGCCACTGTGAAAGCCAAGTACCCTGACAGCCATATTGCCAGCAAAGCTGTCGAAAGACTGATCGACGCGCTGGAAGCCGAGATCCAGAATGCCGGATCCGTTCTGGATATGTGTTTGCTGACGGAGGATGGTCCTCAGGTGGCCACCTCAGCCCGAGCCTTCGCAACGCGTATCTGTGTCGGCACAAGCGCGGCGCGGCCGCCCTGGCTTCGCGTTTCCCGGTAGGCGTCGGGATTTCGTGGCTCAAAAATTTACCGAAAATTAACTTATGTTAGCGCCCGCTTGTGAATAGCCCATAAGCTACTCACGCTGTTCTGGCTGGGAATGAGGAACAGCGGGTGCACCAGGTTGGACAATTCCAGCCAGGCTCTCAGAACGGGTGGGCATTACTATACTTTCTGAAGAAACTGGCGAGTGAGGGGCTAATTGCCGCCTCAGGGCGAATTTTGTTGGGAAAAGGGTGGGTTAGAGTATGAGTTCCACAGTAGAACTGCATAAATACACTTCGGTAGAGCCGGCAGGAATTCCGTCCGGCGGAAAAGCAACGGTCCATGAACAAGTAGGCAGAGAATGCCTCCTCATCTTGGACGGAAGGGCGCTAGATCGCGAATGTCTGGCATCGGCCTTGGAAGACCACGAACTCGGCATGGCCGTCGAGGCCAAGGGTTCGATAGACGAATGGCGCGTGAAAGAGGGGATGATCCTTGCAGCCATTCTTTTCAACCTGGGCGGCCGGAAAGTCACCGACCATGGCATAGCGGATCAGATCAGGCGCATTTCGTCCGAGTTCAGGTCGGTGCCTGTGGTGATCTTGGCCGACACAGAAGACCTTGCACAGATACTGGCGGCTCTCGAATGTGGCGCACGTGGCTACATTCCGACCTCTGTCGGGATCGACGTCTGTGTCGAGGCGATCAATCTTGCGGTGGCAGGAGGCATTTTCGTTCCTGCAAGTAGTGTCCTGTCCATGCGGCACCTGATAGATTCAGGCAGCCTTGAAACACCTTTGACAGGCATGTTCACGCTCAGACAGGCTGAGGTCGCCCAGGCGCTCCGACGCGGCAAGGCGAACAAGATCATCGCCTATGAGCTGAACCTGAGAGAAAGCACCGTGAAGGTGCACATCCGCAACATCATGAAAAAGCTTAAGGCGACCAACCGGACGGAAGTCGCTTACAAGGTCAACGATCTCTTCGCCGAAGGATCTCTGGCTGTGGAGTGACGAAGCAAATGAGACGCTAACTTTGGTTAAATCGTGCGGGCCGTTTTGCTCTCGCGTAGCGTCTGATCTGGGGGATGATTGCTGCACAATTGAGGGACCTCCGTCCCGCTGGACACCCGTGGTGGACGCCCCGCATATAGCCAGCTCCCATATGTCCTGTTCCTAAAGACTAACCATTGCGAGGCGTCCAAAGCACTCCTGCCTCACTGTCCAGCAACCAGCCGGAAGTGACACTTCGTCAATGGCGAGGACCAGGTTGCTGCTCTCTCGTGGAACTGGTCGTGCCGTCCTGGGGGACCAATCCTTGCGACAGCGACCCCGGAGGGCTATCGCTACAATATTTTGACCTTCCTAAGCGTGAAGGCCTCCGCAAAGTGCTCGGGTGCCCGGCATTCCATTCCACGCAACCGCGCAAGCCCGGCGAATGTCTCCCGATCGAACCAGTCCTTTGAGCGCTGTGTCCCGAAGTGCTCGTGAAGGAGTTGGATCTTGCGTTCCAGCACGTGGGCTGCAATCGGCACATACGCATTGGGTTGGCAAAGATCGCCGTCCCATTTCGGAATCTCGTATTCGAGCACAAGGTGATCGCGGAAAACGTTCCAGGTCAGTTGGTTGACCTCCCTATGGTCCTGATGGGCGTCGAACCTGGCATGGGTTAATATCACGTCGGGATGAACCCTTGATCTTACGTCCATCAGCCAATGCTTTATCGATCGGCTGTGAACTGGGAAATAGCCGTCTTCAAAATCCGCAACGTCGATCGTGGACGAATGGGATCCTTCGAGGAAGGCTTCGGCCGAAGCCCTGGCTTCGGCCGACCGCTGGCCGCCGGCGCTTAAGACGCACCAGTAGACGTGAAGTTTGACCTCCGACGCGATCAGACTGAGGATTGTGCCTCCCGCGCCGATCTCAATGTCGTCGGAATGGGCCCCGACGCACAGAATCGAGAGTTCCTCGCCGCCACGCGCGAGACCAAGCCCCTTCATGATGCGGCCATCCCCATACTACGCCTATTCTTCTCGGCGGTGGCTATCATACTCCAGGGCATGTCGCCCTTTTCGACCATGTCTTCGAGTGATTGCCAATCGCGCAGCGTGTCCATTGAACGCCAGAAACCCTCGTGCTTGTACGCCATCAGCATGTTGTCATCGATCAGACGCTTGAACGGCTCGACAACGAGTTCCTCGCCGTCGCGCATGTAGTTGAAAATTTCCGGACGGAATATAAAGTAGCCGCCATTGATCCAGATCTCCGATGTCTCGGCCGCACGAAACTCGCGCACGCGGCCATCTTCCGCGATGTCGGCCAAATGGTAAGTCAGCGGCGCGTGCACTGCCAGAAAGCAGCCGATCTTGCCGCTGGCCTCGAATTTTCTGATCATGTCGTCCAAGTCGACATCGGTCAGGCCGTCGGAATAGTTGGCCAGGAACATCTTCTCGTTCCTGACGTGATCCTGCGCAGCCCACAGGCGCTCTCCAATGCTGCGCCAAATACCGGTATCGAGCAGAGTGATGCTCCAGTCCTTGATTGTGTCGCCGAGGAGCTTGACGTCCTGGCCTCCTCGCGTAACCACGCAATCGGAAAACGTTTGCGGCCGGGTGTTCAAGAAAAAGTCTTTGATCACGTTGGCCTTGTAGCCCAGACACAACACGAACTCGTCATGCCCATAGTCACTGTACCATTGCATGACATGGCGCAGGATCGGCTGGTGGCCGAGCGGTATCATCGGCTTTGGGATGCTTTCGGAATAGTCGCGAATGCGGGTCCCGCGACCGCCACAGAAAAGAATGACTTTCATTTCTCGTACTCCGACGGATCGATTACGGTCACGAAAGGAATCGGCACTACGAATTTCGCGTTCCAAGCGGCGACATGGCGCATCTGCTGAATGATCTCGTCCTTCAGATTCCACGGAAGGATGAGGATGTAGTCTGGCTTAGCCTCGTCGATTTCGTCGACGGGCTTGATCGGGATGTGCATTCCAGGTGTATAACGCCCGTGCTTGTACGGGTTGCGGTCCACTGTGAAATCCAGGAAGTCGGTGCCGATGGCGCAGTAGTTCAGCAGCGTGTTTCCCTTGCCAGGCGCGCCGTAACCGCAAATCGTCTTGCCCTCTTCCTTGGCCGAAATCAGGAATGCCAAGAGATCACGCTTCGCGCGCTGCGCCTTGTAGCCGAAAGAGGCGTAGGTCGACATCTCTCCAAGCCCATGCCTGGTTTCGCGCTCGAGCAATTGGGCGATGCTGTCCTTCCTCGGCCAGGCACTGCCTTCGTGGCAGAGATAGACCCGCAGCGACCCACCGTGGGTGGGAAGTTCCTCGACATCGATCAGCCGCAGCCCGTGACGGGCCGCCATCAGGTCGACCGTCAACAGTGAGAAATACGAAAAATGCTCGTGGTAGATGGTGTCGAACTGGTTCTCCGCCATCAGCCGCTCGATGTGTGGGAATTCGAGAGTGACCATGCCCTCCGGTTTGAGCAGGATCGCCACCCCGGCGACGAAGTCGTTGAGGTCTGGCACCTGCGCCAGGACGTTGTTGCCAATGATGAGGTCCGCGCGAAGTCCTTCGCCCACCATTTGATTTGCCAGCCGGACGCCGAAGAAGTCGACCCAGGTGGCCACCCCCTTCTCGATCGCGGCGCGCGCGACATTGGCTGCCGGCTCGACGCCCAACACAGGAACGCCGAGTGGCAGAAAATGCTGCAGCAAGTAACCGTCATTACTTGCGAGTTCCACCGCAAGGCTGTCAGGGCCAAGCCCAAGGCGTCGTGTGATCGTCTCGCAATAAAGTTTCGAATGAGCCACCCAGCTGGTCGAGAACGAAGAGAAGTAGGCGTATTCGCTGAAGATGGTCTCTGGGCTCATATACTCCTTGAGCTGCACCAGATAGCACGTGTCGCAGACAAGCACGTTGAGCGGGTAGTAAGGTTCCATCTGGTCGAGCTGGTCGGGCTGCAGGAACCTCTCGCACGGCGGCGACATGCCAAGATCGACCAGGGTGTGGCGCAGGCGCGACCCGCAGAGCCTGCAGCCGACATTCCGGCTTGCCGCACTATGATCGCGGACGATTTCGACTGCCTGAATGTTCATTCCCCCTGCTCCTGTCTGCTGGTTAGAAAACGGAGACGCGGTGCGCTACGCAGAACCGATGCCTGCCGCGCCTCCGCAGGCAGATGGCCACAGGTTAGGATACAGCCCCCCCTGGTTCGATTTGCCAATCCGTCGGGTGCCTTAATCCTAATAGCGAGCGGGCGGCGGCAATGCCGGCGCGAGGCCCGCCGAACGGGTAAAGCCGTCATCCGGATATACCGCTATCGAAGAGGCCACCTAAGGCTTAGGTAGCCCTTCCAGCGTCGGCTGGCGACGCTGACAATTGCCGCGCCGGTCTTGCTCGGCACGGGGGATCCAAGTGCATGCTGTTTACCGAAACGGAGCTTCAAGGTGTCTGGCTGATCGAGCCTACACTGATGGTTGACGACCGTGGTTTTTTCACCCGTCTTTTCTGCGAAAAGGAGATGGCGGATTGCGGTCTGGCGACCCGATTTGTCCAGCACAGCCGGTCCTGTTCGGTCCAAAAGGGAACTCTCAGGGGGCTACACTACCAAGAGGAGCCTTACGCCGAGGTCAAGCTGGTCTCCTGTGTCCGCGGCGCTATTTTTGATGTCGTCGTGGACCTGCGCCCGAATTCACCGACACGCTACAAGTGGCTTGGCTTCGAGCTGACATCCGAGAACATGAAGCAGGTCTATATCCCCGCCGGATTCGCGCACGGCCTGCAGACCCTTACGGACGGCACCGAGGTCTCTTATCTCATATCGCAGTTCTATGCGCCCCACGCGTCGACGGGCGTCCTCTACAATGACCCGGCCTTTTCGATCCGCTGGCCATTGATGCCGACAGCAATGTCGGAAAGGGACAAGTCCTGGCCCCTTGTCAGACGGCGAACCGGCGCCTCGGCCTCATGAGGCTGCTGCCAAAAGACCATGTCCCGATAACAGTCTGGCGGCGGCGGCGAGTTCCTTGAACGGCAGGTTCGAACGCTCCGCCATGCTCAGAAGCGAATGCTGCCCGTCGGCAAGGTTTAGCACCCAAAGCAGCGACATCGACGTTGCGCCCGACGACTTCTGCCCTCCCAGGGCTGCATAGAGGCCGCGCTTGCCGAGTTGCGGTTCGCCTTTAGGCAAGAGGTTCAACGGCGTCCAGTCCTCTTCGATGATGTCGATTACGTCCGTCAGGATGCGGAAGGAATCCTCGAGATGCTCCGGCCTGATGAAGTCAAGATTGTCGGCCGACGTGTGGTATTCGGGGAATGTGCCGTGGACGCTCCGCTGGAACATGCCGACCGGAAGATCGAAGCCCGGCGAGCAATATTGCCTCTCGTCATAACCGTAAGGGGAGAAATCCAGCATCTTTGCCCCAGCTAGACGCCCGAGCACGTGTGCCATGGCGCGATCGACGAGCGCGTCACCGCGGCGGCTGCGCTTGTATGCCGGGCTTCCTGCGTCACCAACGCATGACAGCACCAGACCATGGTCGATGAGACATGTCCGGTCCTCGTTGCGCGACAGCCACGCGAGCGCGCCGATGGTGCCCGGGGCGAACAGGAAGCGATAGCTGTATCGTGTTTCCCTTGCCTTCAGGCTTCTTGCGAGCGCTGCCAGCAGGGCCAGGCCCGAACAGTTGTCGTTGGCGAGTGAGGGATGGCAAATGTGCGCCGAAAGCAGGAATTCCCGTTCTGTTTGCCCGCGGTGCAGGTATTCTCCGTAGGCGAGGCTGCCGTCTTTGAATTCGGCATCGATCTCCACCCGATAGAGACCGTCGGGCATGTTGGCCACACGGTCATGGGCTGCGCAGAAGCCCCATGTCGGGGTGTAATAGGAAGTGCGGTAGGGAATCACCTTCGGTTGTTCCGGCAGCGTATGGATATGCGGCCTCAATTCTTCGAGCGGCAGTATCCCCTTGAAGGGTACGCTGTAGTTGACGATGTGCAGGTTGGAGTCAGCGAAATCCACGACCGTTTGTCCGTCCGGGCCTGTGATGCTTGCCGAGCGGATGTTCCATTCCTTGGGAATGGTCCAATCGAAAACCTGTGTCCCGGTCGGCACTTCATGCCGTTCCAAATCGATGTGCCCCGACAAGACGTCCAGCGTTTGTCGCACACCATCTCCGGTGATGCTCCTGCAGATCGGAAACAGACGTTCGGCCAAGGCATAGATTTCCTGGCCGAGGCTGACGGACGCTGGCGGCGAGCCGAGTCCGCCGGGATTCACCTGTTCCACACCGCTTATCCCGCCGCTACCTCCAGTCTTTTCGAGGCTTCGGCGACCCGCATCCGACCGTCCAGAAGTCCGTTGGCCAAAAGATACCGGATGTGGCCGATACGCTGGAAGCGCGGCCCCTCGAATTCGTCGAGAGTGACATTCGACTTTCGGTAGGCATGATAGAGCTGCTCGGCCCCTTTGCGCGCATCCCATTGCGGCTTGAAGGCAGGAAGGGCAAGCGCGATCTTGTCGAAGTTAACGCGATAGGAGCGCTTGTCGGGTCCGGCATCGGACGCGAACTCAAGCCGGCAGCCCGGCACGACCTCGGCGACAATCTCGGCGATGTCGCGGATCCTGTAGTTGTGGCCCGTCTGCCCCACATTGAAGGCCTCGTTGTGAATGGTCTCGCGGGGCGCTTCCAGCCCGGCAATGAACGCCCTGGAAATGTCCTCGATATGGACGATCGGCCGCCACGGCGTTCCATCGGATTTCAGCAGGATGACGCCCTTGGTGACCGCCCAGGCCACGAGATTGTTCAGCACGATGTCGAAGCGGAGCCGGGGAGAGAGGCCATAGGCCGTGGCGGGACGGAAATAGGTGGGAGAGAAGCTGCTGTCGGCCAGTTCAGAAATGTCCCGTTCGGAAAGCACCTTGGACCAGCCGTAGGGCGTGACCGGCTTCAGTTCGCCCGTTTCGTCCACCATCCCGTCGCCGGCCTGTCCGTAATTGCTGCATGATGAGGCGAACAGGAAGCGCGACACGCCGGCGTCCTTGGCCGCCTTCGCGAAGCGGACGCTGCCCTTGTGGTTGATTTCGTAAGTGATGTCCGGATCAAGGTCGGACAGCGGATCATTGGAAAGAGCCGCCAGGTGGATGACGGCATCGACCCCTTCGAGGTCGCGCGCATCTACGTCCCTGACGTCTTTTTGGATTGAAGCAATTGAAGCCCGCTGGCCCCCTGCTGTAAAGGTGCAGCGCCGGTAGAGATCGCTGTCATAGCCCGTCACTGAGTGCCCTGCACGCAACAGCATCGGCACCATCACCGAGCCGATATAGCCTTGATGGCCGGTTACCATGACTTTCATCGCGCACCTCTCAAGCCGATAGTGATCGCCAGAAGGCTACTTGGGCTGAAAACAGTGAGGGAGAACGCCAATAGGCGATCAGGATGCCCTGTTGGACGAAGCCTTTGCCGCCAGTGCACCTTTCGGGTGGTCCGAGCCTAATCCTTTCGGAGGATTTTCTTCTGATCACCGTCGCTGATGCTTCCATCGGCCTCGTCATCAGCATTCCCGATCCGAGACTCAATTAGCGCTTGTTGGTTCGATTTCACCCAGGCCCCGCGACCGCGGATGTTTCGCGCATCGCGGCGTGTCCGGTGTTGAACTCCGCCGACGTGGCGATTCCGAAGGCCACGGCCTCACGCGTCATTGAGCCTTGACGCAGTTGATAGGTATAGGTTTCAAGCCCGTTGCCGTCCGCGGACCGGTTCAGAAGCAACAGATATAGAAACCCGACATAGGCGCGGTCTGTCAGGCCGATCGTGGCATATCTGGTTTCGAATTCGTGCGAGCGCATCATTTCCATGATCATGTCGGGGAGTTTGGTCGCTCCGTCTTCAAGTGCCGCCGACCACTGATTGACGCTGGCCGTGTCGCCCTTGCGGCCAAGAATGAGGCAGTAGACGAAACTTGCCTGCCGCGCCGGTAGGGACTGGTCCGCAGCCGCGGCCTCGGGGTCGCAGTCCCGATGGGGCTTGGGTATCGGCAGGGGGCCGCGGGTGAAGTCCCGTACCGTTTTGTAGGCAGGCTTAGGCTCGCCGGTCCGCCATTTGCCATCTGAGAGAGCCACGAGCCTCACCAATCCCATATTGGCTTCGAAGCCGGGGGCCCAGTAGGCCTCATCGAGCAGTTCGTAGATGTGCGCGGCCTCCACCTTATATTTGTCCTTGAGTTCGCTAAGCCGCGTCATCGTCTGCTTGATGCCGTCAGCCTGCTGGCGTTCGCTGCGCTGACTTCCATAAGGATTGTTGAATTCGGTGACCCAGATCGGCTTGCCGTATCTCGAGATTTCACGGAACGCCCATTCCGGGTCATCGCCGTACATGTGCCACACAGAAATATCCCAGGCGATCCCGTCCTGCTTCATCCGCACGAACGCTCCGGTGTGGCCCCAACCGGCGGTGCCCATCGCCTTCCTTATGCTCGGATCGACCTCTGTCATGCCGTCGGACAGGCCCTTCAAGACAGCGCTCACCTTTACCCATCGCGGGCCGTAGTAATCGAGCGGTCCTGTTCCGCCCGCAGGTCCCCATGCACATGGATATTGCGAACCATCGTCGCGTTTCTCACAGGGCTTGATGATGGCATAGTTTTCCATCTCGTTGCCGAGTTCCCAAACACGGATGTCGTTCTTGAACCTGGTAGCAAGGGTGACCGCCAGTTTCCGGGTGCTCGCGTAGAGCTCTTCCGGACTATCCTTGTCCAGATCGGCGACCGCAGGCGTGATGACGGGCAGGATCTCGATCCCTCTCGCCTTCCCGGCGTCGACGAGGTTGGAGAGCATATCCGCGTTGTCCACGCCTGAAACGTTGACGCGGTACGATTTCAGGCCGAGATCCTTGATGAAGTCGAGTTGCCTTTCCACCGGAATGCCCGGATAGGAGACTATTGGATGGCCATTGATGCCCCAGAGGAAATCGGCTGATGCAGGCGCGGCTGTTGCCAGCAGGCAGGCTGCAACGATTGCGAGACGAAACGACACGGCAACAAGCCTCCCTGCCCGATTTCGAGATCCGGGATAGTGGGGACTGCACACATTTCGCGCAATTTGCCCATACGGTTGAGCGCGGGCTCTCGTTACCCCTTTAGACGGTGGTCATGGCACAGCCTATTTGGACTGGCCTCCACCCGACCGCACCTAACCCTTACCAGCCCGCCCAAATGCCTCGGAGACCGTTCGGGTCCGAGAGAAGGATCGTAGTGATGTGACAGCCATGGCTCCACTCCGTCAAAAGTGGAAGGTAGCTACCGCTAATTCGGGGACGGCTGTCGGATTCCAGGGATGCTATGGTACGGCACTAGGCAAATGACATTGGTTGCGGAGCGCGCTGTGGACGGGAGTGCTGCATGTCACTGAGGGTCGGCGACTGGGTAGAGATTCGGTCCAAGGAAGAAATCCTTCTTACGCTCGACAGAAATGGTCGACTTGAGGAGCTTCCTTTCATGCCACAGATGTTTCAATATTGTGGTCACCGCTTTCGTGTTTACAAGCGCGCGCACAAGACATGTGACACGATCAATTTTGCTGGCGGACGCAAGTTATCCGGAGGCATCCATCTTGAAAATCTGAGGTGCGACGGCAACGCGTTTGGAGGTTGTCAGGCAGCGTGCCTGGTCTTCTGGAAAGAGGCATGGCTCAGGCCTGTGGCGTCCTCGGACGAGGCAATCGCGCCGCGAACCAACGCGGCGAATGGAAAAGGTTGCACGGAAAGCGACGTGCTGGCTGGTACGCGCGCCAAGAGCCAGCCACTTTCAGGTGGTCCGAGATACTCATGCCAAGCCACAGAACTTCTGGATGCGACCACCCCACTTTCTTGGTGGGATGCCCGGCAGTATGTGGAAGACTATGCATCGGGAAATGCCAGCAAAAAGCGTCTCCTGGTCGGATTCATCTATGCAGCAGTATTCAGTATCTATCACTACATGGGCCGTCTGCATCTCGGGAGGCTCTCCGTGATTGTCAGCTGGCTGTATGACAAGGTGCAGCACATTTACGGTGGCGTTTCATTCCCACGATATCGGGGATCGATACCTGCCGGCCAGCCGGTTCCAACCATCAAGCTTGATCTCCAACCGGGGGAGCTGATCAGGGTTAAGTCCTATGAAGAAATCCTCAAGACCCTAGACACGGATAATAAGAACCGTGGCCTGTATTTCGACGCCGAGATGGTCCCCTATTGCGACCATACTTTCAGGGTCCGGTCGCGAGTAACAGCGTTTGTCAATGAAAAGACCGGACTTCTCAACCGGCTCAGGGGACCGGCGGTCATCCTGGAAAAAGTCTGGTGCAATTCGAGATATAGCGATTGCCGGATGCAGTGCCCAAGAGCCGTCTATCCCTGGTGGCGAGAAATTTGGCTGGAACGGGTGCCTGGCGAGGCAATCGCTCACATGGGGCATGCTACGGCAGCTCAAACGGAAACAAGCGCGTATGCAGCCAGTGATACATGACCCACAAGGCCCTCAGTGCCAAAGGCGAACCCCGCAACCTTAAAAGGGAAGCCATTCAAAGTGGCGTCGCCAGGATGGTGAGCCAGGGGGTGAACCTGATTCTCAGGGTGGGCTATATTGCCATCCTGGCACGCCTGCTCAGCCCTGACGATTTCGGCCTGGTCGCGATGGTGGTGGCACTCACAGGCATTTTCGACGTCTTCACCACCGCCGGGCTTTCCTCCGCTACCATCCAAAAGCATGAGATTTCGTTTGACCAGGTTTCGGCACTGTTCTGGATCAACATACTGGTAGGGGTCTTTCTCGCGCTGCTCTGCGCCGCGAGTGCCTACACGATATCAGCCTTCTACCATGAGCCGCGTCTACTCAGGATCGCCATCGCGGTCGCTCCAGCTTTCCTGCTTAACGCGGCCGGCGTGCAACATGCCGCTCTGATCGAGCGCGACTTGCGTTATGTCACACTCAGCGCGATCGAAACGGGTGCCCTGTGCGTGGGCATCCTGTCCGGTGTGCTGCTCGCGTTGCGTGGCTACGGCTACTGGGCACTGATCGCCCCGACACTTATCTCGCCGGCAATCAACAGCCTGGGCTGCTGGATCGCCACCGGGTGGATTCCTGGATGGCCTCGACGCGGCGCCAATATTCGCTCGCTCTTGCATTTCGGTGGAATCGTCACGCTGAACAACCTCGTTGTCTATATTGGCTACAATGTGGAGAAAGTCCTTCTCGGGCGGCTCTGGGGCGCTGCGTCGCTCGGATTGTATACCCGGGCCTTCCAGCTGATTGGCATCCCTACGGCGACCATCAACAGCGCCGTCGGTGCGGTACTGTTCTCGGCGTTGTCACGAATGCAGCATGATCCCGCGCGGTTGCGGAACTTCTACCTCAAGGGATATTCGATCGTCATCGCGGTGACGGTTCCCATCACAATGTTCTCGTTCCTGTTCGCACATGAGATCATCACCGTGGTGCTGGGCTCGCAATGGACGGGGGCGGCGACCATCTTCCGGCTGCTCACGCCTACCATCTTGGTGTTCGGGATCATCAACCCTACATATTGGCTGCTCATCTCGACCGGCAAGCAGAAGCGCAGCCTGTATCTGGCTTTCGCCATCGCCCCTCTCGTCATCACTTCCTACTGCGCAGGAATCTCCTTCGGCCCCGAGGGCGTTGCACTGAGCTACTCGACGGCGCTGGTGCTCTGGCTCTATCCACACCTGGTGTGGAGCCTGCACGGAACGCCGGTTTCAGTCGGGGATCTGTTGCGGACGATCATGAGGCCATGGATGGCCGGCATCGTGGCCTCGGTGGGTGCGCTGGCAGTGCAGCGCTATCTCGGCCCGGAGGTTCCTTCGCTTCTGCGGCTCGCGGCTGGCGGGCTGGTTCTGATCAGTATCTATGCATTCGTCTTGCTGTTCGTCTTGGGGCAGCTCAAGCTGTTTCAGGATGTGCTGCTGGGCTTTCGAGGCGAGGCGCGGGCCGGCGCTTGACGCAGCCCGCGACTTCGACCGGCGAAGGCCCGAGAGAGAAGCTATTTGGAGGGCAAATGGCCAGTATAGCAATCGTCCATAGCTATCCGTACGACGCGTTCTTCGGCGGAGACGGCGCCTATATCCAGGCGTTCGGGCGATATCTCCTGAAGTCCGGCCACGAGGTACACGGGTATGTATCCAACATAGCGCGCGGCCGAAGGAGTCCAGTCTGTAGGAGCGTATATGAAATAGAGCAGTTTTCTTCGTGGCAGGTTCGTCGAAGTATCAGATTGGGCCAGAGAACATTTCTATCCACGGAGTTGCTTCGGTCCGGGCATCTGGCCGGATCGTTCCTTGGACGGAAGACCGCACCTGTTTCCCCAACGACGGACCAGAACTTTTCCGAGGGAGAGACTCAGTGGGTGCTTGACCGTATCGAAGCTGGACGGCCGGACGCCGTCATACTGTTCCACGATGCCGTGCATTTCGCCCCTGGCCTCTCCCGCAACGGTAACAGGGTTTTCTCACTTGTTGGCCATCTTCAGCACCGCAACGGGGCAGCGCGCTGGGAGGCCGGCGCAACCCCCGGCCCGGACAAGAATTGGACCGAGGAAAAGAGATTGTCAAACTCGCTGAAGGCGGCAGAGTGTGTCGGTTTCAACAGCAAGGATGACGCCTCCTACGCCCGCAACCATCTCGGGGTGACACGCGTGATCTCTCTTGGCATGGGCTTCGACAATCACGAAAAGCAACCCGACAGCAATGAGCCCATCGTTCTCTTCGTCGGGAATGCCACAGAGCCAAATCGTGCCGCACTGTCGTGGTTCCTGAAGGAGGTCTGGCCAACTGTTCGAACCTCATGCCCCACGGCAAGGGTTCGCATCGTCGGAACCGCCGCCTTCACATGTGAGGTTACGCCGGCGGCCGGCCTGGAGTGTGTGGGAGCGCTCCCGGACCTCGCTCCCGAATATAGGCGCGCCCAGCTTGTCGTGGCCCCGCTCGTTTCCGGCAGCGCCGGCGTCAAGATAAAGGTGGCCGAGGCCATGTCTTACGGCCGCCCCCTCGTGACGACCTCGATAGGTGTGGACGCAGGTGACCCCCACCAACTTGATGAGGGAGCGATCGTGGCCAATGGTGGTGCAGACTTTGCACAGGCGGTCATCGCGCTGTTGAGCAATGCGGAACTTCGGCGTCAGAAATCCGAGGGTACCGCGCATGTATTCGCCAGCCTCTTTTCCTGCGATGTGTGCTATGGCCCGTTCCTGTCTTGGCTCCGCAAGGCAGGCCAGGTGGCTGATAGCAGCTTGTCATCACAAATGGTGTAGGGAGGCGGGCGCCTCTCTAAAGTGGCACTCGACAGGATTTGATCAGCACTATGCTGTATCCGCATGCTCCACTTGGCGGGTGGACGAGCCCGACCGACCGGAAACCACTGCCAAGGCCCGTCTGACGGCGCCCTTCGTTCGATAAAGATGGCCCAGCGGCGGAAACAGCCTCAATATCGGAGACAGCGAAAAGCTATATCTAAGCAATTCGACGCCACAAGCGGTCCTTCCTCGGACAATATGAGAGACTGCCGACCAATAAGCGGCATCGGCAACCCGGCGCATTGCCATGCGACGAAGCCCCGATGCCGCCGGCATGGCAGCGCCTTCGCACGAGAAGAAGCTGGCGAATACCGCCTCTCGTTCTTTCAATTGCGTTAATTTGTCCGAAAAGTGGACCACCGTTATTTGTGCTGCATGCACGCGTCGGATACCGAGCGCGCCCTCGAATTCCACGATTGAACCCAACCGCGCGAGGCGAAGCACCATCTCCAAATCGGGCGCGTGCGCGAGTGACGCACGGTAGTGACCCACCGCCTTTTGCGCAGTCATCCTGACCAGCACCGCTCCCAAGGCCAGGGACACTCCCAGATGGCCCAGATGACGACAACAGTCTTCAATGAACCGGGCACCCGCCGTTACGCGCCATCCATCTGGTTGACTTGGTTCGGCAAAATCCTTCCCCTCGATCATGCTGAGATCAGACCCTATGGCGAAAGCAGCCCCAGGATTGCTTTCGAGGACATCAACGGCGCGTTGGAGCGAGCCGTCTGTCAGGAGATCGTCGGCGCACAAAAGGATGAAGTAGTCTCCTCGCGCAAGCTCGACGCCTTCGTTGAAGGACGCAATTGGCCCTACATTCCTGGCGTGGCACACGACTTCAACCCGGCTGTCTTGGGCGGCAAGTCGGCGTGCCACTTCCACGCTGTCGTCTGTTGACGCGTTATCGATAACAACAATCCGGAGATCGTCGATGCCTTGCGAAAGCACACTGCGTATACATTGCGCGAGGAACCGATCAGCGTTGTAGCAGGGTATGACTACATTGATGCTGGGCATCAGCACAGGCTCCCCTTACCTGATTGGTCGCCTCGGTTATCGGAGCGACCTGATGTGGGCCAGCACAGGCACCACGCCACGATCGAGGACAAAGACTTGGTTTCCGGGCCCATCCTCCAACAAATCGGCTGGAAGGTCATGCCGTCTAAAAGGCTAGGGGATGACAATCGACCAAAGGCGTAGGGGGAGGTGCAACCTCATCGCCAGCCTCTCCGTCTCATTCAGCTGCCTGTGAAGCGGCCGGAGAGATATCGGGTCAGCGGCACTTCAGCAAAAAGATAAACCAGCACCGAAACGCAGGTGACGGCCATGGGCGTCACGAACAACAGCACCGAGGCGAGCCGCGCCGAATCTCCGCTTTCGGCAACGAGCTTCTCGGATACGATAGCCACGAACCAGTGGGTCAAGTAGATCGCATAAGTGCATTTGGCGAGAAAGTTCAAGAGCTTGGAGTCGCTGAAGACACCGAGCTGCTCCAGAGCGACAACCCCCAGCAACAGGACCGACATCGGCATGCCGAGCGCGAGGAGACGGGGCAGCGCCGGCCAACAGAAAGGACGCAAGACTGCTGCTAAGGCTCCGAAGGCGACTGCCGCCGCCGCGAGGGTAACGGCCCCGCTCCACGGCAGTTTGAAAGGGAACAGCCCGGAGTTGGAAAGCTTGAAGATGACGATGCCGAAAGCGAAATCGATCAGGATCGGATTGGTGTAAAATACGAAAATGGGGTTCTCAATGCTTGATGTCTCGCCCGCGACCGCAAGAAGAACCGCGAAGGCGGCGGAATAGAGGATCCCATATTTCACGTTGACGAGTTGGAAAGCTGCGATGATCAGGCTGAATTCGACGATTACCAGCAAGGTCCACGTCGGATACAAGATGGGGTAGGGTCCGAAGGGGACGAAGGCGAGCGACATGAAAAGCTCGGACAAGGTCCTCTGATGGCTTTTCATCGCGTAGTTCTCGACAAGAAATGCGAGAATCGTGACGCCCCAATACAAGGGCACGATTCGAATGAGCCTCGTTCGCAAATAGGCGCCGGCCGACCTGCCATTGTTCCCAAGCACATGCGCGGTAAGAAAACCGGCCAGAACCATGAACAGATCCGTCCCGAAACGGAAAATGTCCAAGACACCCGGCTCAATATGGGCGGCGCTCACCACTCCGGACATGTGGATGTAGCCGATGGCGTAGGCGGATATGAGCCTCAAAAGCTGAGGATTGTGCCAGAACCTCCTTGCCCCAGCAGTCCGGGCGGCCGGATGGTATTCCGCGTTCACCCGGGTTATCAGTCCGAAGCTGACCGTGCCTATTGTTGAGAAGATCGCCCCACCCCAGGGACCCCAGCATCCCCTTGAGTCATATGGTCCAATGCATCGGCGATCAGCCCTCAACCGTTCTGTTACGAGGTCGGCCTCGCGGTGGCCTGTCCGTTCTTCTGCACGATCTTCATCCTTTGCGCCCATTGACGCGATCCTCAATCTGGTAGCACCCCCCGCTGCCGCTATCTATCAGTTGGACATTTCACGCGCTCGGAACGCGCCCGAGTTGGGCGACAGCCGCTTGTATGCGGACCGTGCGTTCCGCAGGATCCATTGCGGCGCAAGGAGCGTCGGCACTGCGCGGGTCCAATAGTGCGGCATTCCATGGTAACGGCCGTACAGGTACCTGATCGCTGCGCTCACCGCGATGGTCCGTCCCCCCGCAGTTTTAGCGTTGTTCAACCGCGCCATCACGTGCGTATCAAATATCCGGCGGCGAAACGCTTCGCACACAGCGGGTGTGTCCGCGAACAACGCGAAAGCAATCTGATCATAGGCGGCAACGTCGATCTTCAGGCGATCCAGCCACCCGAACTTGATATTGAACTGGTCGTTGCCCGACCGATAGCCGACACAAGGTTCTTGGACCACGCCCCATTTTCCAAACCGTTCGACAACACGGCCGATGATATAAACTTGGACGTAGTAATTCTTGAATTCCGAGACATTAGGCTCGGATGCGATCTCATTCCATTTGGCACGGTCTATCACCAGGGCGGACATGAAGCCCAGCAGATCACCCATCGTCGCGAACAGCGTACCGGCATCGGCGATCAGTTGTGTAGGCGGGATCCGACGGATGCCGGTCCGGCGCGTCATCGTCACGTCATAGTCGATCACGCCTAGCGTTAGACCGGTTACGCCGGGCCAACGCCGGATCGCTTCCAGCACCCGTGCTAGCCCGCCCGGTTCCAGATGGTCGTCGTCGCCCATCAGCCAGATGTAATCGCCCTTCGCCGCCTCCACGACCGCCAGGAAATTGCCGTCCACTCCCAAGTTCTTCGGCTGGGAAAGCAAGGTGTAGTGCTTGATGCGACCCTTATAGCCTTCGGCCACGGCGACCGTATTGTCCGGTGAAGCATCATCGCTGACCACGACCTCGATCTCGTCCTCCAAAGCTTGGGCGATGATGCTGTCTAACAATTCCGCCAGCATGGACGAGCGGTTGTAAGTCGGGATGCAGATCGAAATGGTCGGCATGGGTTTCGGTCTGCGGCCAGGATCGGTGGTTACACGGCGAGGCCGGCGCGCGCGATGAGCGGCTGCCACCAATGCTCGCAAGTCGTTCTCGTCCATCGTGCTCTCCTGGAGGTCAATCCGAAGACTGGCCGCCGGTCAATCGCCGAACTCCCCGAAATCGGCGTCGACCTGAATCATGAGTTCGAGGTATTTCCACGCTATCCACCGCCAGGAATAACTGCTCGCCCTGGCGTTCCCCTTGGTAACCAAACGCTGCCGCAAGTCTGGGGCTAGCATCAACAGGCGGATGGCTTCGGCCCATGACTGGACGTCGTCGGGATCGGCATAAAGGGCCGAATCCCCGCAGATTTCGGGAAGACATGGCGAGGTCGAGGCCACGACCGGGCAGCCCGAAGCCATCGCCTCGACCGCCGGCAGCCCGAAGCCCTCGATCCGTGACGGGAACAGGAAGCACAGGGCGCCTTCGAGCGCCTTCTTGAAGTCGTCGTCCCCTATGCGGCCAGGAAGGACGATGTTTCCGGGCATTTGCGGGATGTACCTCAGGAGCGTGGCCTCGTCGACATCGCCTGGCATCCACAGGTCAAGACCCATCGCGTCGAGGTGTGGGGCCAGCCTGGCGAGAAGCCCCATGTTCTTATATTCCTGGTCCCGCCTCCCCAAGCAGAGGACATACGGCCTGCTCCGGTCGACGGCCAGAGTTGATCTCGCCGCATCCCACCGGTTCGCATGGTCGCTGCCGTTGTAGGTGACGACGATGTTTTCTTCTGGCGCGATTCCGAACTTGATCAGATGGCTGCGTGAGAGTTGCGAGACGGTCGTGATGCGGGCGGCCTGCCTGCCAAGTGCCGGCAGGATCAAGCGGTGCGCCCAGCGGAATCCTCGCGCGTAGCTCGACGGCATGAGCCTTGTGTGCATGTCATGGATACACGCGATCTGGCGCCTCAGCGCGACGGGAGCGAGATTGCAGAAGCTCAGCAATCCTCCAGGCACATGCCAGGGCAACTGCGCCTGCACCCAAAATTGCGGCAGTCGCGGCCTGCTGAATTCAGGAACGACCCGGACGGGGATGGCATCGAGGCGCAAAGGTTCCGAAAGCGGACGCGGCACCACGAGATCAATCTCCAGGTCGCGACCGAGCGGATGCCCTTCTGAAATGAGGGCGTCGAGAGCCAAGGTGACCTCGCGGGCGTAACGGGCCACACCGGTTGGCCGAAGCGTCGTGAAGTCTCCATTTATCGTCCAGCGCCGTCTCGGCGCTTCCCGGTCCGCGCACACCGCAGCGGGATGGCCGATCAGGAAGTCGGCGCCGGCGACAGCGGATCTGGCCAAGGGCGTGTCGGCACGGTGTCTGTTCGCCGGCCAGGCCGATCTTGGTTGCGGCGACTCCCTCGTATCGAACCCGAGCTTGGCCATGTCCAGCTTCCCCGACCTTCCGGCACCCTAGGCAGACTAGCATTCCCAGGAACACCAAGGCCCTTAAACGTTCGAGGTAGGTACGCTGTCCGACGTCGCCAATCCGGATGATTGCCACTTAGCCGAATGACCCGATGGCCATGGTGACCTGGCGTCTTGACGGTTCCACACTGAAAGTTCCAAGGGGTGGACGACATGGCGCGACGTTGGACGATCAATGGGCGGTTTCTTTCGCAGCCGACAACAGGCGTTCAGCGTTACGCGCGCGAGGTCGTGCGCGCTCTCGACACCTTGTTGGCCGAGCAGAACCCGCTGACCCGCGGCCTCGAGCTTGCACTGCTCCACCCTCCAGGGTCCGGAGACTTCCCCCTGGCTTGCATCGAGCGTCGAGAGATCGGCGGCATGAACGGGCATGCCTGGGAACAGGTGCAGCTCCCCGCATCCCTGGATGGCAGCGGACTGCTCAGCCTCTGCAACACAGGGCCGCTGCTTTCCCGCAAGCATATCGTCTGCGTCCATGATGCAAACGTCTGGAATGCCCCGCAGAGCTATTCATTTGCCTTTAGACTTCTTTACAGGAATCTGTTGCCCGCCCTCGGCAAGACGGCGTGCGGTATTTCGACCGTTTCCAACTACTCCTTGGATGAACTGGTTCGCCGCGACGTCATCCCGGCAGAGCGGGCTTTCGTGGCGCCGAACGGCCATGAGCATGCCTTGCGGTGGGAGCCTGAACACTCAGCACAGACGCGGCTGGCGGCCTCGCGGGAAACCGTTGTCCTGATCGGCAGTGCCGCACCCCACAAGAATCTGGATCTCCTCCTGAACATGGCTGATCGTCTTGGCGAAGCCGGACTCAGAATCGCGATTGTCGGCATGTCGGATTCGCGCGTCTTTAGGTCAGGATCCGCCAGGACCGAAGCGCGAAACATCCACTGGCTCGGCCGCATTTCGGATGGCGAGTTGGCGGCCCTCCTCGGGGACTCGCTATGCCTGGCTTTCCCCTCGCTCACGGAGGGCTTCGGTCTCCCAGCCCTCGAGGCGATGGCCGTCGGCTGTCCTGTCGTGGTTTCAGACCGCGCCAGCCTGCCTGAAGTCTGCGGCAATGCAGCGCTGTTTGCATCCCCAGACGACCAGGACGCATGGTTCGACAGTTTCGTGCAGCTTCGCACTTCTCAGGCCCTGCGCGCTCAGATGATGGGCAAGGGAAAGGCGAGAGCCGCGGAATACAGCTGGAGGGCGACGGGCCTGCGTTATCTCCAGGCGATGGCGGCCGCAGACGGCGTCGATACGGAAACGAAGATCGTCAGGGCTCCCGAATTCACATGATCTCGTGAAGTGCCTGGACGGCGTCTAGCGATTCCAGGATCGCGCGGTCGAAGTTCTCTTCTGAAAAACGTCCTGCATTTCTGGCGCAAGCGCGCGGCGCAATGGCACGGCTATTCTCTTCGAACCGTTCCACTGCCTGCTTGAGGTGATCGACCGTTTGAGCCTTGAACAGCACTCCTGTCGGCTCGGAGGATGATCCTAGCCGCTGTACGATGTCGACGGCGCCGCCGCGACCGAAGGCGACCAGCGGCGTCCCGCAGGCCTGTGCCTCGGCCAGCGCTATGCCGAAATCCTCGCAGCCCGCAAACACCATCGCCTTCGCCCGCGCCAGGGTGTCCACATAGTCTTTCCGGGGCAGGTAGCCCGAGAAGGTGACGTTGGGACCGGCAAGCGCCCGCAAGCAGGCTGATTGCTGCCCTTCGCCAACGATGACCAGTCGCCGCGACGGCATTTCGTTGAAGGCCCGGATGACAAGGTCGGTGCGCTTGTAGGGGGCGAGGAAGGACGCTGAAACGTAGTAATCGTCCTTATCCTCCACACAAGGCAATTCGCCCAGTGTGACCGGGGGGAAAACGACGCGCGCCTGGCGCCCGTAAATGTGCTGGATACGGGAGCGGACATAATTCGAGTTCGCCAGCATCAGGTCCGGACCGTGCGCGGTTCTCGTATCCCATGTCCTCAGGCGATGGAGCATGTAGCGATAGAGCATTCCCTTGGGGCCGAAACCAAGCCGTCCCTGCTGAAGATAGGAAAATTGTTCATCCCAGGCGTAGCGGACGGGACTGTGCACATAACACAGATGCGGCTGGTCCGGCCTGGTGATGACGCCGCGCGAGAAGGCGGCCGACGACGAGATCACCGCGTCGTAGCCCGTCACGTCGAATTGCTCGATCAGAAAGGGACAGAAAAAGAAGAGGGATCGATAGAATTTATGGACCATCGGTATCCGGTTGGCCGCAGACGTATGGAATTCCACGTCGTGGAAATATTGCTCCTTCACCTCTTGTGGCAGGAAATCGAAAAGCGTGAAGACCTCGGCGTTGGGGAACTGCTTGCAGATTTGCGCAAGAACCCTTTCCCCTCCCCGGAAATTCGGGCACCAGTCATGAACGATCGCTATCCTGGCATTGCTGTCGAAGCCGGGCCCCGGCGCGGCCGGCAATTCTTCGATGGATACATCGATCTTGGCAGCGACGGCCAAATCGGAAGAGCGTTCGTGGAGCATGGTTCCCCCTAGCCTCATAAGGCTGGCAGTCTCCATTCCATGTCGTTGCTCCGGCAAGCTGTCCGATCGGCTACACACCGCTACGGGCGCATGGCCATCTAATACTTGCGGATGTGGTCCGTCACCGGGATACTCCGAAAGCCTGTGTCCGGCGGTAGGCCAGGCTCCTCCCGTCTCCTTTTATGCAGGCTGTGTCGGTCCACTCGTCGGTCTAGGTTTCGGCGGAACCGAAGCTGGATCGAGCATGAGACTCATAGTGATCATCCCGACGCTTGGCCGCAGCGGACAGGTCGGGCGTTTGCTTGGATATTTGGGCGGCCAGACGAGGCTTCCTGATGAGGTCATAGTGTCGGCGCCCGACGCCTCGCATGTCGACCTGCCGGAAAGCTGTCCTTTCCAGGTGTCACTCGTTTTCGGACCGAAAGGACTGGCTGCCCAGCGGAACAGGGCTCTCGTACCTTCCCTGGGGCGCTTCGACATCATCACATTCTTCGACGATGATTTCGTTCCGTCCGCCGAATATCTGCAGCAGGTCGAGAAAGCTTTCGTGGAAAATGATGGATGGGCGGTGGTGATGGGCACGGTCGTCAGGGACGGTGCCACGAATGCTGGCCTCACCTGGGAAAATGCCGAAGCCGCCTTGCGGGAAAACGAGGGCAAAAAACATGATGGACCGCCGGTGGTCGACCATGTCGGAGCATACGGATGCAACATGTCCTTGCGTTCCTCGCTTGTGGGCGACTTGCGCTTCGACGAGCGCCTCGTCTTGTACGGCTGGCAGGAAGACATCGACTTCACCAGCCAAATGAGATCCAAAGGCCGCGTGGTCTGCGTGACCGCGATCACGGGCGTCCATCTCGGTATCAAGACAGGGCGGGTCAGCGGCGAGCGGTTCGGCTACTCCCAGGTTGCGAATGCGATCTATCTGATCAGGAAGGGCTCCGTTCCGGCCTCTTTCGCTCTTCCGCTGATGTTCAGGAATATCGCCGCGAATCTCGCAAAGAGCCTGCGGCCTGAGCCGTATATCGATCGCAGGGGCAGGCTCAGGGGTAACATGCTGGCGATCCGGCACATCGCCATGGGACGAATCGAACCCGAATACATCCTGAAAATCTGAAGGTGGGAAGACAATGCGGAAATGGCTTGTGACAGTGGCGGCGGCTTCATTGGCGGCGGCTGCCTGCCCCTTGCCGACGGTGGCTGCCGAGTACCTCTTCGGACCTCAGGACAAGGTCAGGCTCAAGGTCTACGAATGGCGCGCATCACGCGACGTGATCTTCGAATGGACGGCTCTCAACGACAGTTTCGTCGTCGGTGCCGACGGCACGCTCTTCCTTCCATTTGTCGGCCAGATACGCGCGCAGGGCACCGCCCCCGGCGACCTCGCCCGCGCGATCGGCGACCGCCTGATGCAGCACATGGGCCTCGGCCGCCAGCCGGATGTCGCTGTCGAGATTGTCCAGTACAGGCCGTTCTACATTGTCGGCTACGTCACGCAGCCAGGCGAGTTCCCCTACAGGCCCGGGCTGACAGTGCTGCAGGCGCTGGGAATCGCCGGCGGCCTGCGAACACGCGAGGAAGACATGTCGAGGCTCGAGCGTGAAGTCATCGTGGGTCAGGGCGATGTGGGTTTGTTGGCGCTGAGCAACGTCAGTCTGCTCGCCCGCAAAGCACGGCTGGAATCAGAACTAGCTGGCAGCAACGACATCGCCTTCCCTGCGCAACTGAAGGACAGAGCTTCGAACGAGACGGTCGCGGTGGCGATGGAGCAGGAGCGCAAGATCTTCGCCGTCCGCAAGGACGCCATGGCGACGCAACTCCGTGCCCTGCGCGAACTCAAGGATTTCCTCGAAAAGGAACTGACCTCGCTCGGCCAGCAGATGGCCTTCCACGACCAACAGATCGAACTTATCCAGAAGGAACTCGCGGGTGTTTCGGCCCTTGTCCAGAAGGGGCTGGCGGTTGCACCGCGGGAACTCTCTCTACAGGGAACGGTCGCACAGATGCAGAGCGACAGGTTGGTTGCCGAGACCTCGCTCTTGCGAGTCAGGCAGGAGATAAGCAAGACCGACATCGAGATCCTCAACCTCGGCAATAGCCAAGCCAGCGAAGTCGCTGCTGCCTTGCGCGAGACGCAACTGCAGCTCAATGAAGTGACCAGCAAGGCCAACACCGCGGTGCAGTTGTTGCACGATACCGAGGTCACGGCCCCTGCTCTGCTCGCCCTTAGAGAGCGCGCCGAAAGGGCCAAGCCGATCTTCAAGATCGTGAGGACGACGGACAGCGGCTCGCAAGAACTCACGGCTGAGGAAACGACGCCGATCGAGCCAGGCGATACCGTGAAGATCGATATCCCCGCCCCGCCGTCCGGCTTGGCTGCTCTACCTGTAGAGGACGACGTCCAGGCAGGGACGGTTTCTGTTCAAGGTACCAATTGACAGGCTTCATGATTGGCGCGGGTGCCGGCTCGCAACGCCTTCGACATGACCTCCGAACCCGAGACCGTTGGTGGCCGCCTGGACGGGTAAAGAACGCGCCGGCGTCATGGCCAGAGCGGTTCAGAGTGGGCGGAGCTGCCAGCTCGCTGCAGGTGCTTGTTTTTCTGCTGTTCCACACGGAAAACCGCCGCGCACCTTTCTTTGAACTGGTTCGCTTCAAGTTCAATGATCTGGCCGACCATGCTAGCAATTTCCGGCGGCACTTGCCTTGCACTTTGAGGCCGCATATCAGTGGGCACGCTGACGATGCCTTCCCTGCCGCAGTGAGGCGATCAGTTCCTGCGGGTATCACTGGAGATGTCGGTGCTCATGAGTGTAATCGCTATATCGGCGGCAGGCGTTCTGATGGGACTGCGCTTCAAGGCTCCTGCGCTGATCGCGGCGACTGCGCTGCTTGTGGTCGGAAGCTTTGCCTGGAATGGGCTCGGGTTGCCGGGCTACGTGACCGTCACTAAGTTCCTGATACTGTCATTCGTCTTGGCTGGCGCCTATATCATCGGTCTGTCCCTGTCCGTCCACCGGAAGCGCAAGGAAAGGTGACACGGCGGGACTTCAGGAAGCCCGGTCGAAACGTATGACTGCGAAAACCGTCCTGAACAGGATCACGATATCGAGCCAAACCGACCAGTTCCGCACATACTGGCAGTCCAGCTTCACGCGGTTGGCGTAGTCCATGCTGCTTCTTCCGTTCACCTGCCACAGACCGGTGAGCCCGGGCTTTGCCCGAAGGTATTCCCCTAAGTGGTCGCCGTAGCATTTTAGTTCGTCCTTGACGATGGGCCTTGGACCCACACAACTCATGTCGCCGCGGATGATGTTGAACAATTGCGGGAGTTCGTCGAGGCTCGACTTACGCAGCATCCACCCAAGCACCGTGACGCGGGGGTCGTTCCTGATCTTGCGGGTCTCCTCCCATTCCAACCTGACTTGAGGGTTGCTGTCGAGAAATGACTTCAGAACTTCGTCCGAATTGGTGACCATCGAGCGGAACTTGTAGCAATCGAATGGCTTTCCGCCAAAGCCGATGCGGCTATGCGAGAACACTGCCGGGCCTCCTGCCGTCATCCTGATCAGCAGAGCAACGACAATCATTACCGGCGCGGCAACCATAAGCGCCGTGAATGCTACTACCAGATCCATGATGCGCTTCAGGAGACCGCCCACAGGAGGGTTCGTCGTTCCCAACCTGAGCGCGGGCGAAAGGTCCGTCAACACTGCCCCGGCACCGTTGTTGTCGGATGCGGGAAGGACGTGCAGGACTGCCGTTCGGCTGTCGGACGGGATAGGCAGAGATGGCTGAACCCAGATCGGGGCTGCCTGATGTGACTCGAAGGCGTTCGTTGTCATGGAACAATCGCTGTTTCGACTTGTTGTTGCACTCTTCCAAGGTCGGAGGTTGTCGACAAGAAGGGCAAAGGAGGTAGCGTGACGCTCAGGGGCTATCCCCCTAATCCCAAGGAATGATCCTCCTAGACTTTTTGCAACTTCCGAAGGAGAATGTCTCGCTACGGTTTCATGCTTTGCGGCGCTTGGGCGCGCGGACCCTGGCCAAGAGTACGCCTAGTATCGGGGTCCTGCAGGCCTGCAACGTCTTGACAAGTTCCTGCAGCGTCTGGACCTGTGTCTTGCCCCACTCGGCAACGATCACCACGCCGTCCAGGACAGATCCGACAATCAGTTCGTCGGCACCCGAGGCAAGCGTCGGCAGGTCGAGTATGACAATGTCGTAGGCAGGAAGTCCGTTGGCGGCAAGGTCACTAGCGGCTAGCTCCGAGAGGAACGCCTCCATCTTGCTAGGCGCCAGGAGGTGTCTGGCGTCCACGGTCGAACTGGAAAGGATGTCGAACGGCCGCCCCGCAGCACGAACGATGTTGAGACGGACAGGGTCCTGGCACGGTAGGTCGAGGGCTCCCGACTGGCTCAGAAGCCGCGAGGGGGTCATGGTCGGGCGCCGGATGTCGGCGTCAATCACCAGCGTCTTCAGGCCCGACATCGAGTAGAGCGTAGCGAGATTGCTGGCCACCGAACTCTTCGAACCGTCGTTGGATACGGCAGTCAACCCAAGAAACCTGATCGGGCGGCTGGTTTCCGCAAGGCTTATCTCGGTTCGCACTTTTCTCAGGCTATGGCTGTATCGGGATTGCGGAGATCTTGCCACTTGGTCGACAAGGCCCGATCTTCTGCCGATCGGCGGCAGTTCTCCGAGGCATTCGACGCCCAGATTGTCGCGGATCTGTCGTGGCGACCTTATGGTCCAGTCAAACGCGTGCCTTACAAACGCAAGTCCAATACCGAAAATGAGACCGGCAACCACCGCGAAGGCCAGCATCAACTTCGGCCTTGGAGCGCTCGGATTGAGCGGCGCCGTCGCAGCTGTGATGACCCTTGCATCGGCAACCGGATACGACTGTTGGCTTACCGAGTTGGTGTAGGCCTGCAAGAAGCTCTCGTACATCTTCTGGTAGGTTTCAGCCGTCACCTCAAGTTCTTCGAGCGTCGGCTCAGCACTCGTCCCGTCTGCTTTGGCTTCAACGCCGACGCTGTAGTCGTGCCGTGACCGGAACTGCTGCGCTTTTGCCATGGCCTCATTCATTTGAGTTCGCAGCTGCTGAAGCCGCATTTCCAGCCACGCGCCTCCTTCCTTGGCTGCGTCAGTCTTGGTTTCGATCTGCTCACGTACGAAGGCATCGGCCGTGGCGTTCGCAATCCTGGCTGCGCCCTCGGGATCAGGAGAGGTGAAGGATATGTCAATCGCGTAGGAAACGCCGACTCGGCGGACGTCGAGGCCGTTGCGGAAAACCAACATGCTCCGACGGAACTTCTGAAAATCGGTCAGCATGGGGGGTGCGGCAGGCTCGCTAAGAGCGAAATGCTGCAGCCAGGCGCTTTTCCGCAGCCCCAAGGCGTCAAGCAGGACAGCTCCGGTCTTCGTCAATCTGTCCCGCAAAGTCGGAGACTGGGAACGATTGAACTGCGCATCGTCGACGAGTTTCAACTGGTCGAGCACCATCGTTGCGATTTTTTCCGACTGCATTACAGCGATCTGGCTTTCCACCTGGGCAGTATCCAGTGACAGATCCACTTCGCCGCCCTCCTGCAGGTGTTGCGGCAATTTCGGCTCGATCAGAATCTGCGCGCTGGCGATGAAAGTTGGGTCGGTGCTCGAATTGTAAAACCCCGCCAACAAGAGAGCCATGGCAAGGCAGGCAATGATAGTTCCAGCGTAGCGGAGCACAAATTCTGTAACGTCGGAGAGCCCAATGAACTCTTGGCCGGCGGAAGCCTGCTGGTCCGTCATCGAGGGCCATTGATTGGTGAAC
>NZ_RZQL01000034.1:0-7162 GCF_003997935.1 Mesorhizobium sp. M7A.F.Ca.US.006.01.1.1 | reverse complement strand
CTGCAGGCATACGCAGACACCCAGAGCAGCCCGCTCCATGCAGGCGGCCGTTGCATGCGGCCGGTCTTTGCATTGAAAGCCGAGGCCCCGCGATCCCAGACTGCTGCGGAAGATTACTCCCGTGATCCGGAAGGTAAATGCCGCCAATTGGCGTATGCGAAACTTAGGACCCGTGGGGCGGTAGAACGCGCGGCAGCGCTGCTCTCGCGGCGTCGACAAATGACGTTTGCTGTTCCAGCAAGGCCTGCCGTCCGCGGATGATCGCCAGGTTCTGCTCGAGAGTACCGATCTGCGCGGACATGCGTTCGGGACTCTCGCCATTTTCCATCGCTTCCAGGGCGAACGCAGCACAGTCCGTGACCCTTTCCACGCAAGGGCGCAGTGCCGCGATTTCCTTCTCGATGTCCATCTGAATGACCTCCAGAAGACGGGTCAGGCGACCGAACCGCCGTTGGTCGACATTCTGGCCGAATGGGAACCTGAATGCGGTCAGCGGCATGTTGCAGCCATCTTTCTCGTTGCACCCGAGAGGGGACGCACCTTGCAGAATACAAGACTCTCATGCTTGCACGAGACATCCTTTCGGTCATCGGCGGGCATGCTCATATTGGATGAGGGGTGGCAGCTAGGGCGATAGGGCTACTCGAATTCATGAAGGCGGCCACGTGCGGCGCGTGTTACGACTGTTGGCGCTAAACTGCGGAGCGGAAATCGTGACCGTGAACATAGTCGGACACGCGAGTCCAAACACATTCGCCTTCAAAACCAGTGCCCCGATCAAAGCCACGGGCTTTCAGGACGGCACCTGGGGCCTGGGCGTCGTCGAACAAAGCGGAGATCGTCCTGGTTGTGGAAAGCCTGTGTCGCCAGAGCGGCGCCGAGAGATACACGAGGCTCTCGATGGCGTGCTGGGCGGCAATCCAGAGGTCGGAGCCTACAACCAGACATTCTGAGAGGAATTGGACCATGTCTGACCGGATCGTAAGTTTTGTCATGAGCGGGGGGGTCGGCTCACGGCTGTGGCCGCTCTCGCGCGAAGACAACCCCAAGCAATTCCACGATCTTTCGGGGGATGGCTCTATGCTTGCCAAGACTGTTCGTCGCCTTAAGGCGCGGCCGGACGGAGAGACGCCGATCTACCTGATAGCCTCCGAACGGCATGCCGAGCGCGTTATCTCGGACCTAGTACCGCTCGGCCTGAACGGCGGCAGACCGATCTTCGAGCCGGTCGGCCGCAATACCGCGGCCGCCGTCGCCATAGCCACCCTGCAAACGATCTCCGAATATGGAGCCGACGCCCTTGTGCTCGTGGTCCCCTCCGACCATCAGATATCGACGACAACGCAATTCTGGGAAACCGTCAAGGCCGGCGTGCCTGCCGCCGATTCAGGAAAGATCATCGTGTTCGGGATCAAGCCGACGCATCCCGAAACCGGATATGGTTACATCGAGACCACGGCAGATGCTGACGCAGTAGCCTCGGTTTCGCGCTTTGTCGAAAAGCCGAACGCCAAGTCGGCTCGCAAATACATGTCTTCGGGACAATTCTACTGGAACGCCGGCATTTTCCTCTTTCGAGCCGACACCATGCGGGAGGCTTTTCTCGAGTTCCAGCCCGACATCTGGGACGCCGCGGAACGGGCTTACAAGGGAGCGCGGACCGACGTCTCGGGCCTTTATTTGACACAAGGCTTCTACTTGGCCGTCCCCTCGACCTCGATCGACTACGCAATCATGGAGCATGCGCGCGACATCGCAATGGTTAGGGCCTCGTTCCACTGGACCGACCTTGGCTCATGGCAATCCCTAATGGAGGCCAGCCCCACGGACAGCAACGGCAATGTCACAATGGGCGATATCGTCGCCATCGATTGCCAGGACTCTTACTTCAGAAGCCAGGGCAGACTGCTGACCGTCGTCGGGATGAAGGATGTTGCGATCGTGGCGACGCCAGATGCGGTATTCGTCGCACCCGTCAGCCACAGCCAGAACGTGAAAAAAATCGTCGAACAGCTGGAGAAGAGCGGACGCCTCGAAACGAAATTTACTGCCTCCGAAGACCGGATCATCATCAGTGGCTCATGGCGCAAGCGCGTGGAGCACTGGCTCTTCGAAGAAACCCTGCCGCTGTGGTCCACCGCTGGCGTCGACGATGTTTACGGCGGCTTCCATGAGGCCCTGGGCTTCGATGCGAGGCCATTGGGCAAACCCAAGCGCATGCGCACTGCGGCTCGCCAGATTTACGCTTTCGCAGTCGCCAAGGAACGTGGCTGGACTGGTCCGGCGGACAAACTCATCAAACACGGTATCGACTTCATCGCAAGATTCGGCCGCACGAACCGCGGCGGGTGGGTGCGAACTCTCAATGCCAACGGCAGCGTGGCCGACCCGACCGAGGACGCCTACGACCATGCCTGCGTGCTCCTGGCGCTGGCTCAAGCTCACCGATGCGGACACCACGATGCCCTGAAACTGGCACAACAGACGTTTCGTTTCATCGACGCCCACCTCGAGCACGACAGTCTGACCGGGTTCCTCGAGAGCCCCGGCTGGAACGGTGCGCGGTCTTCGAACCCACACATGCACATGCTGGAATCATTTCTTGCCTGGTATGGCGCCACGGGCGACCGTGAATATCTGCGTCGGGCAGCACGCATCATCGATCTCTTCCGGAGCCATTTCTTCGACCAGGAAAGCTGGACGGTTGGGGAACGTTTCGACGCCGATTGGTTGCCGTTGCAGGGAGATGAAGGACAGTGGACCGAACCGGGGCATCACTTCGAATGGGCTTCGCTCCTTGTCGATTTCGCAAGAGCGAGCGGCCAGAAAGACTTGGTCGCCTACGCAAGGAAGCTCTATTCATCGGCGGTCGCCCGTGGATTGAACCGGACAACAGGTCTGGCTTTCGCTGCCGTATCGCGGCAGGGAATCCCTCTCGACCGGCTCTCCCGCAGCTGGCCGCAATGCGAAGCCGTCAAGGCAGCCGTAGCCTTGGATGGCATTGGCGGGCCTGACCTGAAAGCTGAGATCGAAGCCCGTGTCGCGCGCCTGTTCAGATGGCACATCGATCCCGCGCCGCTTGGCTTGTGGATCGACAGGATTGACGAGCGCGGAAGGTCACTGGCAACGGAGGTGCCGGCGAGCATCTTCTACCATCTGGTGACGGCATTGATGCAGTATCTGGACAAGACCGCAGGCCAAGTCGAACCTTTCCCGCTTCCTGCTTCGGACGTGAGCAAGACGGGTTTGAGGCAGGTACTGGGTCGCTCCTGATGCGACGATCCTGAGATACGGTGTTCGTGCCGAACCGTGGTTGGCGAAGGTCGTCTGCACCGAACCTTGACGACCGCAGATATCGGCTCCTGGCGTGGCCGCTAAGGCACAGCCTTGGCCGCGCGCACCGGCAACGCTCGCTTTCCCCCGGTCGTCGGCCGCCGTGAGGCTGCCGGTGCTGCCAGGAGTTCCGAGGCAATGAATATGAGGTTCTCGCCGTTGACGAGGCTGTCGATCTTCCTTCCGCTCAAAAGCGAGTAGACGAAAGTGAGGCAGCCTCGGCCGGGAAACATAAAGTCGTGTGGTTCCACGATGATGCACGGCACATGCTTGAGGACCTTGCCGCAGTCTCGTGTTGCCTCCAGCTCCGCGCCTTCAATGTCCATCTTAAGCATCAGCAATTTCGCCTTGGGCAGTCTGGCAAGAAGGCCCCGTAAGGTGACCGACGGCACGCCTTCTCCGTCTGCCACGCCCCGTGCCCACGATGGGCGCTCGCTGTTGACAAGTGCAACTTCGCCCTCGTGGCACCAGAGTGCGCCGTAGACAGACATGATCCGCTCTAGACCGGCGCAGTTCGAGAGTAAGACTTCATGCGTTTGGCGATCCGGTTCGATGGCCATCACCACAGCATCAGGATACTGGTCTCTGAGGAAAATCGACGAGTAGCCAACGTTAGCGCCGGCATCCACGATAACGGGTATGATCCCCCTCCGTCTCCATCCTGCCGCGAGCCGGTTGAGCGCGCTCTGTCCACCCTTTCCAATTTCATATTCGCCGTGCCCAAAAATTTGTGACATGACAAACAAGTCGCTGTCGGTAGGCCTGATCAGCAATTCATGATCGCCACAGCGAACTTTCATCGCCGAGCCGATCCCGAGTGCGCGGCGAAGGAGTACTGAGACCAGTTTCCTCCAGCCGATGGCGCGCGCGAGCCCGTCAATGTGATAGAGCTTGGCGTAGAACGTCCGGTTCATCGTCGCAGTATCACCTGAGGATGTGCCAATCTCCATACACCCTTAGGGAGTAGCCAGGCCGGCTCGCCACCGAAGCAAATTGCCCGCACACACCCCCCGCATGCATATTCCTGCCATCATGCCCTCCCCGGTTCGGTCGTAGGCATGCTTCCTGCGCCGCTTATCAGCAAGGTACCGCAAGGTGATAGCGACGTCGTAGCTACGGCAAATTCGGTAGCACTTGCCTCTGTGTCGCTGCCTCAAAGCGGGATAGTATGCTTTGGGAAGATGCCTGACGCCACATTGAACGACCTCTCCCGATCATGGAAATGCGGTTAATTCGTCAAGGCGTTGTAACTTTGAGACGTGAACCATCTTGTCCGAACGGTTGAGACGCAACGATGGCCAAAAAAAAAGTCCGTGCGAGACCCAGCAGTGACCTTCTGAAACTGCTTGCCACAAGGCCTAGAGCGGTGGCGCTTGCTGCGCTGCACGTGAGTGAATCCGTGCTGCTGGAACTCGAAGCGTCCGAGCTTTTGTCAGCAGCAGAGATTAGAGGGCTACTTAAGGACGCGTCGATGACGTTACGAAATGCCGCCGAGCAAGCGGACAATCGCAGCTGCCTCGTCGCCAGCGAAATAGTCGATTCCATGCGGGAAAATTTCAAGAGAAATAAGACTTAACCTTGTAGCCATCGGCCGACCGGGAAAAACTTGTTATCTTCAACCAAAACTGCCGTTGCCACGTCATCGATAGTGCATTGGAGCATATTCTTCACATCAATTTTAATGTACGGTGTATGCGAGGGAGGTAGTTCGGGCAGTAGTTGGGCGGGGTTGCTTCTGAATGACGCCACATCCATTTTTGCGCGGGAATGAAAAACGCCTGTCGTATGAGGACGATACGGCGCTGATCAAAAGGCTGGGATTCACGCCGAAGCGCTATCTGGCGGAGACGGTCATCGTCAATCAGGGCGAGGATTGCGATCGCATGTTCATTGTCGAGTCGGGCTGGGGGTGCCTTTCTCATGAACTTGCCGGCGGGCAGCGACAGATTCTAGATTTTGCACTGAAAGGCGACATCGTCCTAACTCAGTCCTACTCGGGCAGGGCTCTTGAAACGTTTGTGGCTCAAACCGAAATTTCAGTTCTGGTGGCTTCGACCAAGACATTTGCCGTTGCGGCCATGCAGTCGCCCCATCTGTTCTCCCTTGTTCTCGAAACCCTCGTGCACAATGCAGCGGTTGTCGCTCAACATCTCACCAATGTGGGACGACGCAGCGCCTTGGCGCGGACGGCGCATCTCTTCCTCGAACTGATGACGCGTCTGGAACGAATCGGCTCTGTCACGCGCAACAGCTATGAATGCCCTCTCACCCAGTACGATCTGGCGGACGCACTGGGACTCACTCCCATTCATGTCAACCGGATGCTGCGGGAACTGCGCGAGCGCAAGTTTCTCGAATTTCGGCAGGGCCACGTTCGTGTGCTCGATCAGCAGGGCCTGACTAAGTTTGCTGGATTCGAGCAGGAATATGTCGACGGTTGAGACGTCCCGGCATGCGATGGCAAGCAATCTTGCTCCCCGGTAGCGGCAATCGGGCAAGATCGAGGACGGGCTTTCCCGGGCAGCATCCACTTTCCGGCGGCGGATCTGTTCCGTCTGGCCCGCTCCCTATCCCGACTGGCGTCCGCCGGCCAGGCGCCGGCCAATTCAATCTCGGTTTCTTGGCGCGATCTCTTCGCGGTTGCCTAAGCGACACCGTCCTTGGCGTTCCGCTGCAGCGGCGAGTCCGCTCGGCCCAATTTGAGGACCACAATCAGGAGCGATAATTGGTGCTCGCTGCTCGGATCCTAAACAGAGCGTAGCTCTTCCACCAGACCTATGGCCCCCGCAGAGCCAGCCTTCGAGGCAAAATATGAGAGTTCATTCGCCGCTTCCTGAACACCCTGCGCAAATGCTCGCTCGAGCCAAAGGCGGCCTGCTACCGGGTTGTGTTCCCCGGCACGACCATTGCAGAGATAGCCCCCGAGCATGAGCTGGGCATAGCCATGTCCCCGCTCGGCGGCGGCGGCGAACCATTTCTGCGCTGCGACCGGGTCGAAGGACAGACCTTGGCCATTCGCGTACTGGGCACCGATCGCAAACATAGCCCCGGCGTGCCCGGCTGCGGCTGCCCGCTTGAACCACTGCGCGGCAGCCTGAGGCAAACAGGCGCCGCCACGTCCGTTGAGAAGCATTTCGGCAAACGCCACCTGCGCGTCGACCATGCCAGCATTGGCCGCCCGCTCAAACCAGCAACGGGCTTGTTTCAGATCGGCAGCCACGCCGCGCCCATCCTGAAGCATTCGCGCGTAGGCATATTGCGCATCGGCCACGCCTTCGGCTGCCCGCCTCACCCATCGGGCAGCTTGCTCCTCGTCCTTTCGCACGCCGACGCCCTCGGCAAAGCAGAGGCCGAGGTTGAACGCTGCAATCAGATCGCCCGATGAGGCGGTCGCCTCGAACCATCCAGCAATGCTGGCGCGGTCGCCAGGCTCGCCTGCTCCTTCGATAACCAGATTGGCAAAGTCGACCTGCGCTTGCTGATTTCCCGCATTTGCGGACGTACGCAGCCAGCGCGCTCCCTCTTCGACGTCCCGTGCGACTCCGTTTCCGGAAAGATAAAGCGATGCCAACGCACGGGCGGCAGCCTGATGGCCGGCATTTGCCGCCCGTCGGTACCATGTTGCGGCGTCCGCATAGTCTGGCGGCGAACTCTTCACATGCCGATCGCCCAGACGATAGGCTGCCTCAATATTTCCTGCCAATGCGGCCCGCCGCATCCACGCCTCGCCGGCGGCGATATCTTGCCCTGCAAGGCCACCATCGATGAGCGCCGATCCCAACCGGAATTGGGCTGAGGGCAAGCCTTTCTCCGCGGCAAGCTGATACAG
>NZ_RZQL01000350.1 GCF_003997935.1 Mesorhizobium sp. M7A.F.Ca.US.006.01.1.1 | reverse complement strand
CGCTCAAACAGGTCAAGGCGGCGGCCAAAAAGCTGCTTTCGGCCGAGCCCGCCATTTTGGTGGTCGGCCCGCCGCTGGGCGGCAAGGATGAGTAAAGAAACTCATCTCACCTTCCTTCTTCATCGGGGCTTCTCGTGGGAAGAGCGAATGTGGAGGCCCGTGGGCCAAGCAGATCATGCAGACGCGCGGAGTCGTTTTCGCCGACCTTGCGCGGCATTGGCGGTCCGGCGGCCTCTCGCCGAAATGGCGCTCCTCAGCATGTATGCCGCCTTTTTGCAGAATTCAGTCGCATGCCACCAGCAGGCATGGTGGATGAAGCAAACATCCGACTGCTTAATCCATCAATTGATGAACCGCGGGCACTCAAACTAACGAAACTGCTGTCTTTTCATCGGGCTAGCGTGGTCTACCAGCTGCTTTGCCGAGGCCCTACGACGAACCCACTGGTGCAGAATACACACTGACGGCCTGTCGACCTGGATGTTCGCTGCGTTGAGGAGGAATCCGGTATTGCCCCTGTGCCTGCCGATGATCCGCCGTCTGAAATCCCCGCACCTGTTTGGAGCCATCGACCGCCTGCCGGCACTCGGCAGACCAGTTGGCAATAAGACGTTCGAGGTCGTCAATCCGTCGACCGGCGAAGTTTTGGCAGAGCTTCCCGATATGGGCGTGGAGGAGACACGTGCTGCGGTAGACAAGGCCTATGTTGCGCAGTCGGGATGGGCCGCGTTGACGGCCCGAGAACGTAGCGACGTTCTTTGGCGATGGCATCAGCTGATCATCGACCATGCAGGCGATCTCGCCGCGATTCTGACTGCGGAAATGGGCAAGCCGCTTGCCGAAGCCATTTCAGAGGTATCGCATGCGGCGGCGTATCTGCAATGGTATGCCGAGGAGGCCAATCGCGTCTATGGCGAGACGATCTCGGCACCCTCGACAGACCGCCGAATGCTAGTGATCAAGCAGCCCATCGGCGTTGTTGGCACGATCACGCCATGGAATTTCCCGGCCTCCATGGTGGCGCGCAAAATCTCGCCGGCCTTGGCTGCGGGCTGCACAATCGTGCTCAAGCCCGCTGAACAGACGCCGCTCGTGGCTGGCGCAATGTTCGCCCTCGCCCATCAGGCCGGCTTTCCCGATGGCGTGGTCAACCTGATCTATGCGTCCGAAGGTGATCGCGTGGGCCGTGAACTCTGCACCAATTCCAAGATTCGAAAGATCAGCTTCACCGGTTCGACCGAGGTCGGACGGCTGCTGATGCGTCAGTGCTCTGACCAGATCAAGAAGGTCAGCCTTGAACTCGGCGGCAATGCACCTTTCATCATCTTCGATGATGCCGACATTGACGGTGCTGTTGACGGTGCGGTCCAGGCGAAGTTCCGCAATGCCGGCCAGACCTGCGTTTCCGCGAACCGCATTTACGTCCAATCGAGCGTTCACGATGAGTTCGTCAAGAAATTCGTGGAAAGAATCCGGCACTTGTCGGTTGGCGACGGATTCGATGCCGGAGTGGACATCGGACCGCTCATCGACAAGCATGCTCTGGCCAAGATCGAGTCTCACGTCGCAGATGCCATTGCGAAAGGCGGCACAATACGATGCGGGGGCCAGCGTATCGGCAAGAATGGCACGTTTTTCGAACCCACGGTCCTCACCGAGATTTCCAGCGTCATGGCAGTCGCGCAAGAGGAGACATTCGGGCCGCTCGCGCCGATCATTCGCTTCAACGATGCGGATCAGGTCGTGCGCGAGGCCAATGACACGATATACGGCCTCGCCGCATACTTCTATGCCTCAAACCTGAAGCGGGTCTGGCGTGTGGCAGAGGCTCTGGAATATGGCATGGTTGGCATCAACACGGGACGCATGTCCTCGGAGGCGGCACCGTTTGGCGGGATCAAACAATCCGGCATCGGGCGGGAGGGTTCCCGTCATGGCCTCGAGGACTATCTGGAAATGAAATATCTTTGCATGGGCGGGATTTGAAACCTGCTGCACTGTCTCTCCGCCCCACCGGGGGGCGGCCTGCGGTCAATGCCGCCACCTAATTGGAAGTTCCAAACGCCGTTGACCTGAAACACGGATGCCCGGCAGGAGACTGAGCTCGCTGTCGGGCCGGACATGCCTTGGGAGGGCATAAGTCAGCGCTCCTAGGGCCGATGGGCCACTCAGTTCGTGCGCCTTTTGCCGATTGCGTTGCATGTGCCGTGCCAAGCCAAAAAGCATTGATAAACCGCCGATGGATCAGCTTTTGCCCTGTTGCGCATTCTACATTGTGGGATATGCGACAATGCCCAAGCGGTTGAATCGTCGTGTTGCAGAACCCCAGACGGGTCATGACTGCTATTCTTAGGACAGTGCGCAGCAAGCCGCTACTCGCTGCACTCCAGGCACACCATTTCCATAATCAAGCGGTGGGTGCTATGTTGACCGAGCTGTCGACCAGGGAACGGTGTGAGGCCTCAGATCCCTCCATATTGTTGCACCCGCCGGTCCAACAGGACTGCAGGTCCGGCCTCAAAGGATCTTGGCTGCTATGGCGACATTGCGGTGCACGCCGCTTTCCGACCAATGATGTGCGTCCAGGTCGAGGCCGGCCCTAATGAACCACCGCCTTGGCACCCTCGCCCATCTCATTTCGGCATCGACAAGCTAGACCAGAGCGCACTTGCAAGGCGCCATGCAGTCCTGTCGGCGGGCGAACTGTTGGTGACGGGTACAGCTGCGAGCGAACGTTCATCCACCGACGCACAGCGCGGACTGTCGCTTTTCAAATTAGGAAATCTCTGTAGCCACCATTCATGAGCGCGCGGCCACGCGAGACGGCCCGACGGATGCGGTCGCGCAGATGATCGCGAGGATCCGCCCAGTCGGCATGGACGCGCCGTTGACCGATGAGAACTTCGGCGAGCTCGCGATGAGGTGCTCCGGCGAGCGAACCGTCGAGCGCACGAAGAACGAAGGACAAACGAACGCCGCGCTTTTCCGGCGCAAACAAGCGGGGGGGCAACTGTTGCCCTAGACTGAGAGCATTGAGGCACTCCAGTCCCCTCAGTCGATGCTTTAAAAGCACCGCGGGCCAGATGGCTTGCGTATGCAGGCAAACAGGGTGGAGGATATTCGCGCCCGAGACGGCGAGCTGCAGCGCGTGGTCCGCATTGCGAAGAAGAACATGCTGGCTCTTGTCGGGCGCCAGCAGGACGATTGCACGACAGGGCAATGCCGAGAGTTCGAACGGCGGTGTCGGCGACGAGGCAGGCAACCGTTCCGCAATGACCGGCAGCACATGGACGCACCAGAGCGGACACCAGAATACGACCGAAGCGCGGCCACAAGACTCCGCGAAACAGAACACCCCAGCGTGACAGGTCGCCGGCCGACGCGACCATATCGAGAAAGGATTGGAGAGACCAAGTCTTGCAATGCTGGCGCGCAGCGGTCAGATCGCGCTGGAACGCTGGATTGCGGCGTAAGAACTCCCAAGCCCACTCCCGCAGCGTCAGGCCAGCGGTGTAGTCGTATGATCTTTCATCCCGCCAATCGGCCTGATCCGCGCCAGTCAGGAGATTCATGACTGACATCCCCTGCCCGCGCCTGCGTGCGTCGAAACATTATGCCACTTCGCAAAGCATCGGCGAAGGCAGCAGACGTCGAAGACCCCGTTTCGTTGAAGCGTCAGCCATCGCCACTGTCGGCGACAGAAGATGTGCCCAAATTGCCACCAGACCGTCGAACTGGCACAGCGACGGCCAGCGCGACCTGGAATTGATCCCGTAACGGTCATCGGCTCCTGCGTCGCGATCCAGACGTCCCTTGAAGGCGCAGTAGCGCGGCAGTGGATCGCACGCTGCTTGTCGGCAAGTTGTCGTAGCGGCGGCGCCATAGGCACGGTCATCGGAGGGTCTCCTGCGGCAAGCTTTCGCCATTGGAGGCCAATCTCCCCGCTAGGGCAGCCTGTGCAGTTGCACAGGTGAAGCGGATCAATCAGGGGGAGCCATGGCGGAAACTGGATGATGGCGGCTTGAGGAGAGCGGCGTATCGAGGCGGGTGATGAAGCCTGCCAGTACCTCTCAAGGAGAGTGATACGCCATGAACGAGACTATCAACACATTGTTCGCCTTCGTCAGCCCGACGAAATCGATGATACCCTGACGGATGTACTTCGCAGCGGCGCGCGCAAATTGCTTGCGCATGCGATCGAGATGGAGGCCGAGGCGTATGCCAAGGCGGTCGACTGCCTGACGAAAGATCATATTGCGTCGCTGGCGCTCTACGATTTCCCCGCCCAACACTGGGATCATCTGCGAACGTCCAATCCCATCGAAAGCGTCTTTGCAACCGTTCGCTATCGCACGGTGCGTACCAAGGGCTCGCTATCCTCGAAAACCGCCCAGCTGATGGTCTTCAAGCTGTTGGCCGCGGCCAGGAAGTGGCGACGATTGAAAGGACAAAATCAGTTGCCGAAACTCATCGCAGGTGCCAGGTTCCTGGACGGAATCCAGGTCATCGAAACGAAGCCGCAGAGCGCCGCTTGATCAGCCTCGTCACCCAAATTCCAGCATAGCTCCATCGGAACTGCCAGCCTTCCTTGCCGATCAGGCGCATATCAGCGCTGACGATACCGAGGACGGCGATGGCGGTCACCTCCAGGCCGCCGAGTAACGACCCTCAAAACACCGCACTGGTCGAGGCCAGCCTGAACCGGTATCTTGTGCCTGCCCTCGGGAGTCGCTCTATCCACCATGTGATCGACACCGACATTGCTAACATCACCAAGAAGATCGTCGCCGGGGGTCACCCGCAAGCGGCTAACACGGCCTTCTGGTGTATGCGGGCATTTTTCAACTGGTGTCGCAAACCGCCGCAACGGCTCATCCGCGGTTTCCCCGCGAGGGATTGGAAAATCCGGATCCGGCCCCGATCGTCAAGCGCAAGCGAGTGGTGAACGATGCCGAACTGGCGGCTATATGAACGGGCTGTGAGCCCGAACCGGGCGATATCGGCTATTCGTTCGGCTCCATCGTCAAGCTGCTCATTCTGACCGGACAGAGGCGTACGGAAGTTGCCGCGATGCGTTGGTCCTCAACCTTGAAGCCGGAACATGGAACTATCGGGTGACCGCACGAAGAACGAAGAGCCTACGCTTATTCCGCTGTCCACACTGGCGGTGTCGGTCCCCCAGACGGTACCGAAGACCAATGACACGTTTTTTTCCCTGCGAGGGGCAACGAAAGAAGCCACTTCTCAGGCTACGCGAAGGGCAAGAAGGCTCTAGACGGCAAGGTCAATACTGACGGGGTGGCTTTGGAGAACTGGACCCTTCACGATCTGCGCAGGACGCTCGCGACAAATCTCGGCAGGCGGCAGGTATTGCCACACGTCATCGAGCACATACTGAATCACAAGGCGGCGTCCTTGACAGACATTGGCGAAATCTACAATCTCTATAGCAACGTCAAGGAGAAGCGCGAGGTGTTGCAGATGTGGTCAAATCACATCGAATGGCTGATCAAGCAGGCTGCGGATGACGCTCTGGCGGCGTAGCTGCTGGCATGGGCGGAAGATGC
>NZ_RZQL01000349.1 GCF_003997935.1 Mesorhizobium sp. M7A.F.Ca.US.006.01.1.1 | reverse complement strand
GTGCTGTCGTGGACGATCCGCTACCGGCTGCGCACGTCGTTCTCGCGCACGGGCAAGACCGCCACCTCTCGAATTGCGGCGCCACGGGGGATCGCGAATAGCGGGCCGGCAGCCGAGGGCGACGAGGTTCTACACGATCAGAACCTACTCGAAGGAATAAGTGAAACCTTCCTTGGAGGCGCCGACGGTGACTTTGGTCATCTTTTCGCCCTCGAGCGACCGGTTAAGCACGCCGCGGCTCAGTTCCGGCAGCAGCGTGTTGGTCAGGATGGCATCGATCATCCGCCCGCCGGATTCGATCTCGGTGCAGCGGGCCTTGACCAGATCCATGACACCGTCGCCGATCACCAGTTCCGCATCGTTGGTTGCCCGCAACCGGCGAGCGATCTTGGCGAACTGGTGGCCAGTGATCGCTTCGATCATCGAATCAGAGAGCGGATAGTAAGGAATGGTCACCACCCGGCCAAGGAAGGCAGCCGGGAAGACCTTCAGCAATGGGCTGCGCAAGGCGGTATCCAGATCGTCGAGCCCGGTCCGCAGCGTGCCATTCCTTGTGCGGTCCATGATAACTTCGGAGCCGACATTCGAGGTGAGCAGGATCAGGGTGTTCTTGAAATCGATCCGGCGGCCCTCGCTGTCGTCCATCATGCCCTTGTCGAAGACCTGGAAGAAGATTTCGTGGACGTCGGGATGCGCCTTCTCGACCTCGTCGAGCAGGATCACCGAATAGGGTTTTCTGCGCACCGCTTCGGTCAGGATGCCGCCCTTGCCGTAGCCGACATAGCCGGGCGGTGCGCCCTTCAGTGTCGAGACGGTGTGCGCCTCCTGGAACTCGGACATGTTGATGGAGATCAGGTTCTGCTCGCCACCGTAAAGCGTTTCGGCCAGCGCCAATGCCGTTTCGGTCTTGCCGACGCCCGAGGGGCCGCAAAGCAGGAAGACCCCGACCGGCTTTTCAGGCGCGCCAAGCCCGGCGCGGCTGGTCTGCACGCGTTTGGCGATCATCTCCATGGCGTGATCTTGCCCCACAACCCGTTCCGAAAGCGTGGCGGCGAGCTTGAGCGCCTTTTCGGTCTGGCTGGACAGCATCCGTCCGGTCGGGATCCCGGTCCAGTCCTGGACCACGGCGGCCACTGCATTGCGGTCAACCGAGGGCAGAATCAGCGGTGTCTCGCCTTGTGCCGCTGCCAATTCGGCCATCAGTGCGCGCAATCGGGCGAGATCGGCGGCAGGATCGGCAGCGGCCTGTGTCTCCGCGTCCGTCTGGGCGGCCTTGGGCGGCTCAGTCTCTGACGACTCCGCTACCTTGGTCTTTTCTGCGTTCGCCGCTGCCGGTTCGGCATCGGCCCCAACGGTGGCCGCATCGAGCGCCACACCCTCGCCGCGCAGCCTGGCGCGCAGTTCGAGTATCTCGGCGACGAGCACCTTTTCACGATCCCAACGCTGCTGCGCCGCAGCCAGGGTGATCTCACTTTCGGCAAGCCCGGTGTCGACGCGCGCCTGCCGTTCAGCCACCTCGATGCCGATCGCGGCCTCGCGCCCGATGATGCCGCGCTCGACCTCCAGAGCCTGGCGGCGGCGCATGATGTCCTCGACCTCGGCTGGCGTAGCATGCTGCGATATGGCGACACGGGCGCAGGCGGTGTCGAGGAGGCTCACCGCCTTGTCAGGCAGTTGCCGTGCCGGGATGTAGCGATGCGACAGGCCGACTGCTGCCTCGATCGCCTCGTCGAGTATCTGCACCTTGTGGTGCTGCTCCAGAACCCCTGCCACACCGCGCAACATCAGAACGGCCACCGCCTCAGACGGCTCGTCAATCTTGACCACCTGGAAACGGCGGGTCAGCGCCGGGTCTTTCTCGATGTGCTGCTTATATTCGGCCCAGGTCGTTGCGGCGATGGTGCGAAGTTCGCCCCGTGCCAGCGCCGGCTTCAAGAGATTGGCGGCATCACCGGTTCCGGCAGCACCGCCGGCGCCAATCAAGGTGTGGGCCTCGTCGATGAACAGGATGACCGGCGTTTCGGACGATTGAACCTCGTCGATCACAGCCTTCAGCCGTTTTTCGAATTCGCCCTTCACGCTGGCGCCCGCCTGCATCAATCCGACATCGAGCATGCGCACGCTGACGCCTTGCAGCGTGGGCGGCACATCGCCCTGAGCGATACGCAAGGCAAAGCCCTCAACGACCGCCGTCTTGCCGACCCCGGCCTCGCCGGTCAGGATCGGGTTGTTTTGCCGACGCCGCATCAGGATGTCGACTATCTGCCGGATCTCCGGATCGCGGCCGACGACCGGATCGATCTTGCCCTCGCGGGCGCGTTGGGTCAGATCGGTGGCGAATTTCGCCAAGGCCGAATCTCCGCCCATGGTCCGCTTCGGCGTTTCAGCCGCGGGAACCGCGATGGCTGCGCCGCCTTCGAGCGAACCTTCCACGACATCGGCGAACCGCGCGACAACCGCATCGGCGTCGATCTTGTCGAACTCGCCGCTGATCTTCGACAGCAGGCCTTCCAGAACCGGGGTTTTCAGGCAGGAAAGCAGAATATGGGCGCTGCGGACTTCCTCGACGCCGAACTCCAGCGTCGCGAGGTTCCAGGCTTCCTGGATTGCATGAAAGATATGATCGGAGAATTCCTCGATCGAGGTTGCGCCATAGGGCAACTTGTCGACGGCACGGGTCATATCTGCCGTGAGCCGGCTGGCATCCAGTCCCGCATCGGCGATTATCATTTGCACATCGGAGCGGTCGGAAAGCACCAGCTGCTCGATGAAGTGAACGAGTTCGACGTAAGGATTGCCGCGCAGCTTGGCGCTATCGGCCGCGGCCTTGAAGGCGCGCACCCCGACAGGATCAAGCTTGCCGACCAGTTCCTTACGCTTGAAGCTCTGCGACGACCGGCGCTGTTCCATCGAACGTGCTCCTGCAATCTGCCAGCCGATAAACTGCCACAGATGCCGCCACTTGACAAAGTGCGTTGTGGACGAGGCCTCAATGCCTGGTTCAGCCAGCTTCCTCGTATTGTGGAAGTCTTGCACCACCGGCTGCAAACAACAGCGGAATTGCGCGCCCTGCGCGATGCATTTCTCATACGGATTGACAATTGCGCCACGGAGTTCGGTACTCATGGCGGTGTTCAGCTTCTGTTAATTTTGGAGCACTCGTTGAATTGTGGTAAAGTGCACCGGTGTGATAACGTAAGGTCACATAAGGTTTGAGGGCCTTCGCTGGGGGTTGGTGTGATTGATCTCGCACTCTGGCTTTCTTCGCTAGACGGTGAGAATCCGTCCGGGGAAGATTTGCGCAACGACCCGGCTTTCCATGAGTTGGAGCGCCTGACCGAAGCCCAACTCAAGGTCGTCCACGACGGCAACAATAAGGCCGGCTCGCAAAGCACGATTCCAGTCGACTGGCCCGCTGTGCTCGCAAAGGCGGAGGAATTGCGCGCGCATGGCAGGGACTTGCGCCTGCTTGTCATCGTCACGCGCGCGCTGGCCAATGAAGACGGGCTGGCCGGATTGGCGCAAGGTCTGACGCTGATCGCGCAGACCTTCGATCAGCATTGGGACACCATGCATCCGGCTATGCGGCCCAACGCTTCGCCGCGCGATGCCGCCTTGCGCCGTATCAACGCGCTGATCGACCTGCAGAATGGTCAGGACGGGTTGTTGGCGAATCTGCGGCAAATGACGTTCTTCGCGCCGCGCGCAATCGGCCCGGTTCAGGGCAAGGACCTGGAGAAGGGTGCGCTCGACGATCGCGTCATGCTCCAGGAAGCCGCCTCGGGGCTGAATGCGGCGGAAAAAGCGCAGCTGGTCAGTGCGCACGGACAACTCTTGAATCGGGTGCGTGCCGCATGTGCGGCACAGATCGATCAGGCCAATGCGGAGATGGTCCAGCTCATCGCCGACGCCCGGGCGACGATCACGGCACTGGATGCGCTCGAGACTGCGCTCAACGCTCGTCTCGAGGGCAGCGGCACTCCCGTTCCGGACTTAAAACGGTTCCTGCAGCGTTTGCTGACGACACTTGAACGGAATTCAGCGGCCGGCGCGGTGACGAATGGCGCAGCCACGCAGGCGGTGCCGACGGAACTGGCAACGCCTGCTCGAAACGGTCATGGAGCCGATGCTATGGCAAGTATGGCAAGCTATGCGGACTCGAGCACGGGACTCCCCGACCGGATCTCCTCGCGCGACGACGTGGTGAAATGCCTCGACCTGGTCGTCGCCTTCTATGACCGTACCGAACCGTCGAGCCCAATTCCGCACCTGGCTCGGCGGGTCCGTCGGATGGTGCACATGGATTTCGTTGAACTGATGGAAGATCTCGCCCCTTCGGGGCTGAAGGAGTTCAGGCTGCTGGCCGGCGTTCCCGATGCCAAGAAGACGGCTCAGAAGGATGAAAGGTAACAACACATGCCAGCCGAAAGCAAAGCCAAGGTCATCGAACGAAATCGCGCGCCGCGGGTGCAGATCGCCTACGATGTGGAAACCTACGGCAGCCCGACGACGATCGAACTGCCGTTTGTCATGGGCGTGATGGCCGACCTTGCCGGTGCTTCGCAAACCAAGGAAGCGTCAAAGTCGGTGCTGGACCGCTCCTTTGTCGAGACCGACGCGAACCGCTTCCCAAAATTCATGGAGGCGCTCGGCCCCCGCGTCAAAGCGCGGGTGAAGAACACGCTGCCGCAGGCCGAGGGCCAGGAGCGTGACGAGGAACTGGCGCTCGATCTTACATTTTCCAAGATGGGTGATTTCGCCCCCGACAAGATTGCCGAGCAAGTTCCGCAACTGGCCGAGATCCTCAAGATGCGTCGACAACTCGAGGAATTGCTCGGCTTCATGGATGGCCGTGTCGATGCTGAAAAGCGCATCGCGCAGCTTCTGAACAACGAACCGCTTCTTGGCAAGATTGCCAGCCAGGCGCTGGCCGACGACGACAAGGTTGGGGAATGATCATGGCCGAACAGCAAAAGACCGCCTCAGTCGCCGCGGAGGCCGAAGCCATAAACCTCGATGAATTCAGCGGACTCCTCGAAAAAGATTTCAAGGTCAAGAAGGACGACAGCGAGAAGCTGCAACAGCTCGTGCGCAATCTCGCGCTCGCGGCGCAGTCCCGTTCCGACACCACGACCATCTCTTCCAATGCCATCAAATCGATCAAGTCGCTGATCGCCGGCATTGACAAGATGCTGACGACACAGGTCAACGAAATCCTGCACGCGCCGGAAGTGCGTGAGATGGAAGGCACATGGCGAGGGCTGTGGTATCTCGTCAACAACACCGAGACGGATCAGAAGCTGAAGATCCGGGTGATGAACATCTCCAAAGAGCAGCTGGCCGATACGCTTGAAGACTATGAAGGTCAGATGTGGGACCAGAGCCCGATCTTCAAGAAAGTCTACACAGACGAGTATTCGATGCTTGGCGGCGAACCAATCGGCTGCGTGATCGGCGCCTACGAGTTCTCCAATCACCCACGTGACGTCGGCCTGCTGCGCAACATCTCCGGCATCTGCGCTTCCGCGCATACGCCGTTTATCGCGGCCGCTTCGCCGCGCCTATTTCGCATGGACAGCTGGCAGGAA
>NZ_RZQL01000348.1 GCF_003997935.1 Mesorhizobium sp. M7A.F.Ca.US.006.01.1.1 | reverse complement strand
TTGGACGTAAATGCGGTTCGCGGAAACGCAGGTCTGGCCGGCATTGCGGAACTTCGCCTGGACCGCACCGTCAACAGCACCGTCAATGTCGGCATCATCGAAGATGATGAAAGGTGCATTGCCGCCGGTTTCAAGGCTGACCTTCTTGATCTGGTCAGAGCACTGACGCATCAGCAGCCGTCCGACCTCGTTCGAACCGGTAAAGCTGATCTTTGGAATTGGTGCAGAGTTCACGGCCCACGCGATCACCTTCGGACGCATAGATCAGGTTGACCACGCCATCGGGAAAGCCGGCCTGATGGCGAGAGCAAACATTGCACCTAGCCACGCCACGATAAGATCGAGCGCGGCTTCGTTGCGTGCGGGTCTGTGGTCAGTGGAGGGCGGAGGAAAAGCGCTCGGCGTGCTCGCCCTCGCGATACCACTGGTTCGCGCCGGCAAGCGCCAGTTTCTGAGGCAAATCGCCGAACAGCTGGTAGAGCCTTACTCTCAGGGCTTGGCATCTATGTCGCCTACGACCGCCACATGCAGCCCGTCGCGTGCGAAAGCGGCTTTGTGGAAGGCGCTTAGATCGGAGGGCGTTACGCTAGTCAGCCTCCCTTGGGCGGTCTCGAATACGGATGCGTGCGTAGATTCCGCGCCGCCAGGCCAGCTCGGCGATCGCATGAGGTTCGCGCTCATTGGCAATGATTTCGGAGAGAAGCTGGGCGCGTATGCGGTCGAAAAGTGCTGGTGTAGCCGGATGCGGGTCCCGCCGCCGAGAATGTCGGCCAGCAGTCGAGCGCCGCGGCCCCGCACCAGGGACCGCCCATGAATGACTCATGCGAGGCGTCTCAAGGCTGTCCGCGATCCAGCGCCAGATCTCCGCCTCGCCCGAGACGCGCAGAGCTGGCCGGTTGTGCAGGAGCCGTCGGCAATATCCGCCTTCCTCGTTCGGATGGGTAACGCTTGCGATACGGAGTCTTGACTTTGGCAGTCGCTCTGTGACATTACCTATATAAAGTTCGAAAGAAGGCGATATGGATCATGCATAGGTCACAGAGACCCGAATGAAGGCAACGTATAAACGCACCTATTCGCGCTACGCGATGGAAGCGCTTGGCCTTTTCGGTAAGACCATCCGGCTTGGCCGGATGCAGCACCGGTTAACCGCACAGGAGTTAGCCGAGAGAATCGGTGTTTCACGCAGCACCCTGCAGCGCATCGAGAAGGGCGATCCCAAAGTCGAAATCGGACTGATGTTCGAAGCTGCTGCCATTGTCGGTGTGAAGCTGTTCGATGCCGACGGCAATGGCATCACAGCCCTCACAGGCCGCATGGACGATCGCATCGCGCTGCTGCCGAAGCACGTCTACAAGGCCGGCAAGCAGATCGTCGATGAGTTCTAAGGTCCCCAAGTACGACGAAGCCTATGTCTGGGTCTGGCTGCCGGGCGAGACCGCGCCGGTTGTCGCCGGGCGGCTATATGCCCATGACGGACTCGTCAGCTTCAACTATGGCAGGAGCTTTCGTGAACTGGGAAGCGCGATCCCGCTTTATCTCCCGGAACTGCCCCTGAAGGCAGGCGAATTGCCTTTGCTTCCTGGCCTAACCATGCCGGGATGCATCCGCGATGCTGCCCCTGATGCCTGGGGACGACGGGTTATCCTAAACCGCAAATTCGGTGTGAAGGGCGATGAAATCGCGCGGCTCGATATTTCAGAACTGACGTTCTTGCTGGAATCAGGCTCGGACCGCATCGGCGCGCTCGATTTTCAGTTTTCGCCAATGCATTACGAGCCGCGCGCACTGGCCAATGCCACTCTCGAAGAGCTTGTCCAATCGGCGGAGCGGGTAGAGAAAGGTATTCCGCTCACCCCCGAATTAGATCAGGCGCTGCATCACGGCAGCTCGATCGGCGGCGCAAGGCCAAAGGCGCTGATCGAGGGTGACGCCGTCAAGCATGTCGCGAAATTTTCCTCGTCTGCCGACCTTTACAGCGTCGTCAAAGGAGAATTCATAGCCATGCGGCTTGCCGCCTTGTGCGGCATCAGAGCGGCATCCGTCTCGCTCGTTCGCGCCGCAGGCAACGACGTGTTGCTCGTCGAGCGATTCGACCGGATCAAGGTCACGGGCGGCTGGCAACGCAAATCCATGGTCTCAGCGCTGACGATGCTCGCGCTCGATGAGATGATGGCGCGTTACGCCAGCTACCAGGATTTGGCGGAGATCATTCGCCACCGATTCACCGCGCCGTCGGAAACTCTGCGCGAGTTGTTCAGCCGCATTGTCTTCAACATACTTTGCGGCAACACCGACGATCATGCCCGCAACCATGCGGCATTCTGGGACGGCGCTAAGCTCACCCTCACGCCTGCGTACGATATTTGTCCGCAGGCCCGCAGTGGCCAGGAGGCCAGCCAGGCCATGCTCATCAGCGGCAATAACCGCATGAGCCGGATAGCGTCCTGCCTTGAAGCGGCGCATCACTTCCTGCTCAGCGCGCCGGAAGCTCTTGCGATTGTTGAAGGCCAGCTCCGATGCATTGCGGAGAATTGGCCGCGTGTCAGCGAGGAAGCTACGCTATCCGGCACAGATCGCAATCTGTTCTGGGGCCGACAGTTCCTCAATCCCTACGCTTTTACGGCGCTGGAAGGAAGCGCCGACGTTCTCCGCGCTCTGGCTGACGAACTACGCAACAGTGTTCACGCCTGATCCGGCGCTGGATTTCGGACAAGCTCGGCAAGCGCAAGACGCCCACAATATCGACAACCCTTGCCGTGCCAGGACGAAGATTGAACAAACGGCTCTTCAACAGTGACAACGTGCACTGCGGAGAGATGTGGAGCTGACACCGCAAAAGCCCAAGACGCGCGACTTCCCGCGATACAACTCCACATAACTGAGCGTCTACAAGCGGTGCAGCCAGCCAAACATCCAGCCATCAAAGCGATGATCGTCTGATCTTTTGCCGATGACATCACGTCGGGGAAGCCTTGTTCGAGCGCTTGCCGCTTCATATCGATACCGGCCTGGGCGTAGCGCATCGTTAGTTCAGCCCGAGTGGCCTGGCCATCGACTGATGGTGGCGATGTCAACACCCGCCTTGACGAGGTGGATGGCCGTCGTGTCCCGCAAAGGGCGATGATGGATGCTTTTTTCCGCCATGGTGGTTCCTTCGCCCGCAGCCATGTGTGCGCAGCAAGTATGGAACACCGAACCGGGTGAGCAGTGTGGGGCGGTCGTTGCTTTGCTCGGCGGGACAGGGCGATACCAGACGAAGGTCACAATCGAAGATTCAGGATCCCTGAACTCGTGCATCCGTATTGAACATCAGCGAAAACAGAGCGTAATCCCGCTGTCCAGAAGGCGTGCGGCGGACGATACGCGCCAGGACGCTCTTGATTTCCGGGCTCATCGAGATATTCGACAGGTGCCACCCACGCGCCCTCTTGAAGGGAAGTGTCACCACCAGTTGCAGCGTATCCTAATATTCGGGGTGCTCCGAAATCAGGAACCGCGCAAAGGCATGCATCGCCGCCAGCCTTGCATTGCGGGTCGCAACTGCCACGCTCGACCTCAAGTGATGTGAGAAAGCTGCCCATCCTGTCGGTATTGATGTCGGAGACCGCTTCTTCTTTCAAGAATATCTTCCCGCTCTCCCGCGGCATGAGCCCGTGGCATGCTTCGGCCCAATGCTGTGGATTGATGTTTCTTCATGCCACAACCTCGCTGACGAGACCGCCGAAAGCCCCTTCAAAGCGGTCGGTGGCGATCTCTCGCAGCTTTGGAAGGTAGTGCATTGATTTTTCGTGGAATGGGGACCCTGTTTAAAGGGTGATTTTCGTCCAAACGGGACCCCTTAACGATGGGGTCATCAAGATGCCTCCGGCTTGATCGGAGGCATTTGTGTTTTGGATGTTGGTTTTAGAGACGATTGCAAAGATACGTCGGCTGTCGCTGGTCCAGGGGAAGTCGATCAAAGCGATCTGCCGTGAGCTGAAGATCTCGCGCAAGGTGGTGCGCAAGGTCCTGCGTTCTGAGGAGACGCAGTTCCGCTACGAGCGCAAGCACCAGCCCTATCCCCGCATGGGAGCTCGGCGTGAGACGCGGGACCGGCTGCTGTCGGCGAATGCGGCCAAGCCGCAGCGGGAGCGGCTGCCGGTCGCTTCGACGGCTTCCATTGCATTCCCCCGTCGGTGTCGAAGACCTGCACGGTGCGCTTCGACAACAACAAATACTCGGTGCTGTCGAGTGCCGTCGGTCGGCCCATCGAGATCCATGCTTATGTCGATCGGATCGCATCCGCCAGAGGATGGCGTGGTCGTGGGAGAACACGTTCGCTCCTTTGGCCGCAACGAGGTCGCCTACGATCCCTGGCACACGGCGCGCGCCGTTCCTTGGCTGGGTCGTGCGGTCGGCAATGGAGAAGGTGCGGCGCAGCTCAAGGCGGTTGATGACGTCGACCGGCAGATGGTGTTGATCCTCACCTGGGTGCTGACCGACGGATTGAGCGCGGTCGAGGCCGCCTGTCAGGAAGCCATCGAGCACGGTGCATCGTCGGCGCCGGTGATCCTCAACATCCTGGCCCGCAGCCGCGATCCGGCGCCGGGCACGATCCTTTCCATTCCCCAAGCGCTGAAGCTAGCTCACGAGCGGTCGCCGACTGCACCCGCTATGACAGTCTCAGGAGGACAAACAGCCATGGAACGCACCGAGGTACTGGAACTGATGGGAGCGCTGAAGCTCTACGGAATGCGCAGAGCCTATGACGAGATCATGGGCGCGTCGCCATCAAGCGACGGCACGAGCCGCCCAGGATTGTCGGTGATCTCTTGCAGGCCGAGATATCGGAGAAGCAGGCCCGCTCCATCAAATACCAGTTCGCTGTCGCCAAGTTGCCGCTGGCCAAGGACATCGACGACTTCGACTTCGCCGACACGCCGGTCACCCCCTGATGCGCGATCTCGCCCGGCCGCGCCTTCGTCGCCGATCAGCGCAACATCGTCCTGGTCGGCCGCCTTCACGGGTCACCCAACTCGCGCGGAAGGTCGACCGCATTGCGACGGGCGCGTGTCGACTTCCCAACAATGTCAGACAGGAGACGCAACGCTATCGGAGCGATCGCATTGCCCGAAACGATTTTCCCAGTTGGCACGACAATTGCGGTCCTATGCGCAAAAGCAAACTAGACCTGAGAGCCGCACCGCATGAATGTAGCCTCCCAATATCTGCCGCTTGTGGCGCATCACGAAGCCGGGCACGCGGTGGCCGCCATCGTTTTGCACCGTCAGACGTTCGACGACGACCGTGAACTCCCTGCTTTCTCAAGTGTTAGTATTTACCCCGACGTCGGTGACGGAGAGTGCGGTGGTGTTGTCGAAGGCGCGGGTTTTTATTCAGCGCAAGGATTCACCTCGAAGCGAAAGCCGATTTTCGAGGACGATATGGATCGATGTTTGGAACGCGATGATGCGATCCGGGAGATAGTTGCGTGTCTGGCAGGTCCTTTTGCAGAATCCGCATTCGAAGGCTATCTGGACCCGCGCGATATGGCGATGAATGCGTCCGATGGGAATGAGGGGAGCAGCGACTACGCGGATGCCAAGC
>NZ_RZQL01000347.1 GCF_003997935.1 Mesorhizobium sp. M7A.F.Ca.US.006.01.1.1 | reverse complement strand
GCCCAGGGCAAGGCCAAGATGCAGACCGACGAGCAGGCTCAGGGCAAGGCCGGCACCACCACCGACCAGCAGGCCGAGGGCAAGGCTAAGATGCAGACCGACGAGCAGGCTCAGGGCAAGGCCGGCACCACCACCGACCAGCAGGCCGAGGGCAAGGCTAAGATGCAGACCGATGAGCAGGCTCAGGGCAAGGCCTCGACACAGGATACAACGTCGACCGGTTCCATCAACAACGTGACGGTGGAGCAGAAAACCCAAGTCACTCAGATCATCCGGGAGACGAAGGTCGAGCCTGTGTCCAACGTCGATTTTGACATCACCGTCGGCGTCGAAGTTCCGCGGCACAAGGTCAGGCTGCATCGTTTGCCGGCTCGTATCGTCAAGATCGTTCCCGCTTACGAAAGCTACGAGTATTTCGTGCTTGCCGACGGCCGAATCGTCATCGTTGATCCGGATACGTTCAAGATCGTGCTGATTTTGACCTGATATGTCGGACCAGTGGTCCGCCCTCCAGAGGGCGGACCGTCATTGCTGGACTGCTATGGCTTCAACCCCGGAAGAAGACCGCAGGTGATACATCCTGCTACCGCATAGCGGGCTAGGCTAGAGACGCCCGAGCACGACCAGGATAATGACTATAAGCAGCAGAAGACCGAGGCCGCCGCCGCCGTAATAGCCGGTGCCGTAGAATGGCCCGCCGCCAAGTCCACTAAAACCGCCAAGCAATGCGATAATCAGAATGATGATAAGAATTGTGCCGAGACCCATGACTTGCTCTCCTGTTTGCGGCTTCGCGCCGTGTAGACGGAGCGGCGGTCGCCGGCTGATGAGAATATGAACTCTCTACAAGCCTTCCTGTTCCCGACTGAAACCTCATCGACGCTGCAAGCGTCTGGCCGTTCAAAAGTATTTAGGCCAACAAAGGTCACCCGGAAACGCCCAAGTAGCCCCGGTCTTTCAGCAATCCAGCGAGATGGGCGGCGTTTGAGGCTGCCATTTCGATCGCACCCGAGACTTTTTCCGGAGTGGCCGGCAGGTCGACATAGTTGACGTCCTCCATGGCCTCGCCAACCCAGTAGACCCCGCCATTGGCCGGGATGGTGAAGCCAACATCGTTCAGTGCCTGAAAGCATTCCGCGTGGCAGTGATGCGCTCCGTCCTCATTGCCGACGATGGCCACCAAGGCCACCTTTCCTGCTGCTGGCATGCGCCCTCTGTCATCGGTCTCCTCCAGAAATGCATCCATCCGCTCGAGGACGCGCTTGGCCACACTCGAGGGCTGACCAAGCCAGATCGGGAGCCCGAGCACGAAAATGTCGGCCGCCAGTATTTTCTTCCTGAGTTTCGGCCAATCGTCGCCCTTGCCCATGTCGGAGAGCACGCCGGGCTTGATATCGTGGCTGAGCGCACGCATGATCTCGCCCTTCACTTCGTACTGCATCAGCGCCGCCAGGACATCGGCGAGCAACCGATCAGTGGAGGATTTTTCCCTGTCGTTCGAAGCTTTGAGCGAGCAATTGAGTGCGAAGGCCGTAAGCGGCATGTGAATCTCCCTGCATTGTCCTAATTGCAAACCGCCGCGACGACTTCGCGACTGCCCATTCGCCAGTTGCGGGATCACCCGGCATTCTAACGCCAGGGTTAAATGCTTGTTCCGCAGGCGGACCAACGGGTCGGTGGCTAGATGGCCCCTCCTCCCACTCGGTGACGGTTCAGCCGGCTCAGAGAGGGGCTGGGTCCTTGAGCGCAAACCACGCTGGCGAACAGGCAGCGGCGAGCGACGCAGACTGAACTGGTGGGGCAACCTATTCGTTCGCTCTTCGTTTTCTTCTGAGTTCCCGAAAATGGATAGACGATGCTCGTCCAGACCCTCGAAGCAGGCGATATGCAGCTGGCGGTATCCACGGCCGGCGATCCGCGCCGACCGGCCTTGATCCTTCTGCACGGCTGGCCCCATTCCCGGAAAATCTATGATGGCGTGATCGACGAACTCGGCACGCGGTACTTTACACTGGCTTTCGATCTTCCGGAGATCGGTGAATCGCGTGGCACTCCGCCGTCGGCGGAAAAGAAGGTTCTTGCCGATATCGTGATTTCAGCCGCCGAGGCGCTTGGGGCCAAATCCATCGTTGTTGCAGGCTTCGATGTGGGCGGCATGATTGCCTTCGCTGCTGCTCGCCATCATGGCGGTCGCATCGTCGGCGCGGTGCCGATGAATACGGTTATCCCCGGCCTTCATCCATGGACGAAGGTAGTCGCAAACCCGGGCATCTGGCACTTTGCGTTTCATGCGGTGCCTGAGTTACCGGAATTGCTGGTGACGGGCCACCAACGCGCCTACTTCGATTTTTTCTTCGATTTGCTCGCCGGCCGTCCCGAAGCATTGACCAATGAAATGCGGCAGACGTTGACGCAGGCCTATGCGAGGCCGGAGGCACTTAAGGCCGGCTTTGATTGGTATCGCGCGTTCAAGCAGGATGCCGAGGCCAATGCCCCGGCGCGCATCGAAGTTCCGATCCTCTATATCCGCGGCGACGCGGATTTTGGATCGATCGACGATTACCTCGAAGGTCTGAGGATGTCTGGCGCAAAGAACCTGCAAGGTCACATGATCGCCAACTGCGGCGAATTCCTGCCGATCGAGGCACCGGCAGAATTCGTCAAGGCGCTAGTGGAATTCGCACCGAGATAGTGAAGCGATCCGCGTTATGCAGGTGCCTACTGGCTCGAAGTTACGCGCCAGACCGTGTTCCCGACATCGTCGGCGATCAGCAGCGCGCCGGATTTGTCGACGGCAACGCCGACGGGCCGCCCGTGCGCCTTGTTGTCCTTGCCGAGGAAACCGGTGACGACGTCCTGCGGCTTGCCATCTGGATGACCGTCCTTGAACGGCACGAAAACGACCTTGTAGCCGTTGAAGCTCTTGCGGTTCCAGCTACCATGCTCGCCAACAAAGGCGCCGTTGCGATAGAGCTCCGGCAGGTTGGTTCCAGTGTAGAACGTCAAGCCCAGAGGTGCGACGTGGGAACTCAAGGCATAGTCGGGAGGGACCGCCTTGGCGACGAGGTCCGGCCGCTGCGGCATCACGCGCGGGTCGACATGCTGACCATAGTAGCTGTACGGCCAACCATAGAACGCGCCGTCCTTGACCGAGGTCATGTAGTCGGGAACCAGGTTAGGACCGAGCTCGTCGCGCTCGTTGATCACAGCCCACAGCGCGCCGCTCTGCGGCTCCCAACTCAGCCCGTTGGGATTGCGCAGGCCGCTCGCGAAAATACGATAGCGGCCAGTGGCCCTGTCGACTTCCCAGATGGCGGCCCGGTCCTTTTCCGCCTGGATGCCGTTCTCGGTGATGTTGCTGTTGGATCCGATGCCGACATACAGCCGAGACCCGTCGGGGCTAGCCACGAGAGACTTTGTCCAGTGGTGATCGATAGGTCCGCCGGGCAATGGCGTCAGCACGGCGCCCGGCGCGGTGATCTTGGTGTCGCCCGACGTGTAGGGGTAACGCACGATGGCGTCGGTGTTGGCGACGTAGAGATCGTTGCCTACCAGGGCCACGCCAAAGGGCGAATTGAGATGATCGAGGAAGACCTCCTGGACATCGGGCAGACCATCGCCGTTCGTATCCCGCAGCAGGGTGATACGGTTGCTTCCTTCGGTGCCGCCGCCCGAGGTCGCCATGGACTCGATCCAGCCCATGATCAGGTCTTTCGGCCGCTTGATCGCGGCACCGGGCGGCGCCACGGATTCGACCACCAGAACGTCACCATTCGGCAATGTGTAAAGCGAGCGCGGATGCCTCAAGCCCTTGGCAAAGGCCTGGATTTGCAAACCCTTGGCGACGGTCGGCTTCTCGTCTTGTTTCCAACCGACGACCGACGCGACATGCATGGGCGGCACCAGATACTGAATAGGTTCAGGCAGCGTCGGGTTTGCTCCGACCTGATCGGTGGGATCCGGTTCGTTATCGCTGCATGCGGGCAGCGCCAAAATCGATCCGAACAGCAGACCGAGGCTCGCGATACGCCGGATATGTCTGGCGGAGACATTCATTCGACCACCTCCACTTGAGTGCGGCCGGAACTCCATCCCAGCAGTCCCAGCAAGAGGATAACGATCACGGCGACGGCGGACAGGATGAGCCCCGTCGGCACGACCGAGGTCCAGGCATCACGGCTGTGCACCAGTGCGTTGAAGAGCGATATGACGAGCACGACGAGGCTGCCAAGGAGATATGGCCATGCAGGCCCGGCTTGACCGGTAAGCCGGCCCGTAGACAAATCGACCAGTGCTGCAAGAACCGCGAGCACGCCTACAACCAGGCCCGCAAGGAGCAGCCAGGCGGAAAAATCGGCCCACATCATTTCAGCGCTTCGCCAATAGGTCACGTCGGTCAGCAATGTGCCGACGAAACATGCGTTTGCGACCGCCATCGGCGTTTTATGGAACGGACGCCTGGCGGCCACCAACACGGATCGGGCACGGGCCATGGACATTCTCCACCTTTGAAGCTGTACCTGTCCTCCAAACCAACTTGTGGTTGGGAGGTTCCCGGAACCGTTTGCGTTCAAGAACTCGTGATGGCGCTGGCGATGCCTCAGAACGGCTCGGCGTCCGATGCTCCTGCGGAGTTAGCGCAATGTCCTCAAGGTGATCGAGTAGCGGTGCAGGTCAACCGGCGGAATGCTGTGCTCCCATTCCGTGCGCGATGGTCCGGTCATGAGATACGCCGACCTTGGTTCGACGACGATGGTCCGGCGATCCCATTTGGTGCCATTCTTCCGCCGGAGCCGGAAGCTGCAAGGCGCCAGCAACGAAACACCCGCAACATCTTCGAAATGAGGCTTGTCTCGATGCCAGCCAATGCCGGCGCCAGGCCGGTATTCATTGATCAACACTTGCGCGAAGGCCTCGGTGGGCCTGCCTGCCAACACTGCGATCTTCTCGCGCAGGGCCAGCAGGAAGTCAGGGATTGGCGGCGCCTCGACGACCTGGCGCCTATCGTAGTCGTAGCGCAGGCCAAAACCGACGACGCGCCGGTTTGCCAGATGGCCATGGAAATCGAACGCCTCGAAGGGCAGGTCTTCGAGATGCCGGGCGAGTTCCGTTTCTTCTTGCGCGGCGATCAGCTCGGGCTGGTAGAGGAAACCCTCCGGCAGGTCGCCGGCAGCACCAAAGAGATCGTGCTGGAGCCCGGGTGAGCCGGAGCCGAGTGTTTTCGATTTGGGTATCGCCATCCCAGCTAGATGGTGAAGGCCAGCCCGCCTGGCAATATCGGAACCTGGCCAGCCAATCTGCACCCCCCTGCGGGCGTCACCGCAACGACAGGAGAAAGCCTGCCAATCCGGATTTTATCGAGGGACTGTATTCAACTCAAGATTTCGCGAGCATGCCTTGAATGCGACTGAGGGAGGTTGCGTGCATGTACGTACGGTTCTTACCAAACCGTGAGCCTTCGTTGCCAGTTGCTTGTCAGCGACTAGATTGGCAACGCGGCATCCCCAAAACATGCCGCAGTGGCCGGCGCGGGTTTGGGCAACGGTGTCTCACCGGCATCATCGCGTCGGCCACTGCGGCATGTTTTGGGG
>NZ_RZQL01000346.1 GCF_003997935.1 Mesorhizobium sp. M7A.F.Ca.US.006.01.1.1 | reverse complement strand
GTGCACGGCGGATCGCATCGGCGCCGCCGGCATCCACCGACCAGTCCTGCGCAAGCCGCTGATGGACCGGATCCGGTCCTGTCGGTGCACCCAGCGCGGCGGCCAGCACGCCGACCGCGTGCGCGGCATCGGCATGCAGCGAGGCGGCGCTGCGCCCGAGCGATGGGCTTCCCTGGCCGGCAAGCACGGCAAGTTGCGCAAAGGCCGCAGCCCCGCCAGCTTGATAGGGCGCATCCGGCGACGGTGCTCCGAAAGCCACCGGTTCCGGCAGAGCCCAGAGAACGGCGGCGGCTTCTTCCAGTGTGGCGTGCCCGGAGAGCGCTGCGGCGTCCTGCCCGCGATAGATAAGCCGACCGTGCGAGACGGTCGAAATCGCCGTTGCGATCGAGGGCTCGCCCCAGGCAATGGCGCTTTCAGCGATGACTGACGGGCTGCGGCCGCGCGCCCGGCGGGTCGCCAGTGCGGCGATATCGTCGGCGCGGTACTGGCTGCGGCGCGGATCGGCGCGGTCGGGCCGCATGCCGATGCGCCCACGGCTGACATAGGCGTAGAGCGTCTGCGCCCGCACCTTGAGCCTGTCCAGCGCTTCTTCCCGGGACAACCACTCGGACATATCGAGCCCTGATATTGATTCTATTGATCAAGATTGATGGAAACGTTGCCCATCTCTATCTCCGATCCGGAAATGCTTCAAGGAGACAAGGCTATGGCGAACGGGCTCGATGACGTGGTGGCGGCGGAAACCGTGCTTTCCGATGTTGATGGTCTTGGCGGCCGTCTGACGATCCGAGGTCATTCGCTGCCGGAGTTGGCCGGCCGCTGGAACTATGCGCAGGTGGTTGGGCTGCTGTTGGACGGCTTTTTCGACGATCTTCCCGGCGATGCGGAGCTGACGCGGGCGCTGGGCCAGGCGCGTGCGGACGTGTTCGAACGGCTCTTGCCCACGCTGCCCTTGCTGGCACCGCTCGATGTCTACAGCGCCATGCGCGCCGGCATGGCGCTGCTGCCGGACGGCGACACCTTGACCGATGCCTTGCTGCTGATCGCGGCGACCGCCGTGCTGACGCCGGCGCTGCTGCGCCTGCGGCGCGGCGAGCAGCCGATCGCGCCGGACAGCCGCGCCGATCATGCCGCCGACATGTTGAAGATGTTGAGTGGCAACGCCGCCTCCCCAGCACTGGCGAAGGCGCTCGACACCTATCTCGTGACCGTCTGCGACCATGGTCTCAATGCATCGACCTTTGCGACTCGCGTGGTGGCCTCGACGCAGGCCGGCCTGACATCCTCCGTGCTGGCCGGGCTCGGCGCGCTCAAGGGGCCGCTGCATGGCGGCGCGCCAGGTCCGGTGATCGAGATGCTGGATGCGATCCAGGCGCATGGCGATGCCGCCGGTTGGCTGCGCGACGAGATCGCGCAGGGCAGGCGCATCATGGGCTTCGGCCATCGCATCTACCGTGTGCGCGATCCGCGCGCCGATGTGCTGAAGGCGGTGGTGCGGCAACTCGGCAGCGAGGGCGAAACCGGCCGCCGGCTGGCCTTTGCGGAGACGGTCGAGCAGACGGCACTCGAGGTGCTGCGGATTGCGAAGCCGTCGCGCTCGCTGCAGACCAATGTCGAGTTCTACACCGCGTTGCTGCTGGAAGCGGCGGGCTTTCCGCCGCAAGCTTTCAGCAATGTCTTTGCCGCCGGGCGTGTCGCAGGATGGATCGCGCATGCGCGTGAGCAGCAGACGACTGGACGGCTGATCCGGCCGCAATCGCGTTATGTCGGGCCGGTGCCGGATCTCGTCGCCTGAGGCTTTTTCGCTTTCGCTGGTGATGGCGGCACCCCTAAAGACTCCGATCATGTCCTCCTGGTGAGCGGCCGTGCGGCCGCTCATGACGAAAATTTCATCTCCCCGAAAATTCTGGCCGCTGTTATTGCGTCGCATTGAGCATATATGCTGCACTGCAACATAGGCCCGCTCTTGCCGCAACCAGAGGATTCCGCCCTTGGCCGCCAAAAAAACCGCTGTTATCACCGGCTCCACATCGGGCATTGGCCTGGCCATCGCGCAGGCGTTGGCGGCCGAAGGCCATAACGTCGTCGTCAACTCCTTCTCCGACACGGCTGCCGACCATGCCATTGCCGATGCGATCGCCAAACAGCACGCAGTGAAGACCGCCTACATCAAGGCCGACATGTCGAAACCGGCCGAATGCCGGGCGCTTGTCACCAAGGCGGCCGAGACATTCGGTTCGGTCGACATCCTGGTCAACAATGCCGGCATCCAGCATGTCGCGCCGGTGGAGGAATTTCCAACCGAGAAGTGGGATGCCATCATCGCCATCAACCTGTCGTCGGCGTTCCACACCATCGCGGCCGCCATTCCGCTGATGAAAAAGGCCGGCGGCGGCCGGATCGTCAACATCGCCTCGGCGCATGGCCTGGTCGCGTCGCCGTTCAAGTCGGCCTATGTTTCGGCCAAGCACGGCCTCATGGGATTGACCAAGACCGTTGCGCTCGAACTGGCGCGTGAAAAAATCACCTGCAACGCCATCTGCCCGGGCTATGTGCTGACGCCGCTGGTCGAGGCGCAGATCCCCGACCAGATGAAAGCCCACAACATGGACCGCGAGACCGTCATCCGTGAGGTCATGCTGGACAAGCAGCCGACCAAGGAATTCGTCACGGTGGAGCAGATCGCGGCAGCGGCGGTGTTCCTGTGCTCGGACGCGGCAGCGCAGGTCAACGGCACGCATCTCTCGGTCGATGGCGGCTGGACCGCCGCGTGAGGCGCAAAACTCTCTTATCCACCCAAAGGGACAGATCAAGGACGACGCCATGACCAAAAACGGCAAGGCGGAGGAGACGAAGAAGATCAACGTAGCGCTCCAGGGCGGCGGCTCGCACGGGGCCTTTTCCTGGGGTGTGCTCGACCGGCTGCTGGAGGACGGACGGCTGGAGATATCCGCAGTGTCCGGCACCAGCGCCGGCGCCATGAACGCGGTGGCCCTGGCCGACGGTTTTGTGCGCGGCGGTGTTGAAGGCGCGCGGCAAAAACTTGACGATTTCTGGCGTGCGGTGGCGGCCAAGGGCCGGTTCAGCCCGGTGCAGCGCATGCCGTGGGATGTCGCCTGGGGCAACTGGTCGATCGAGAACACGCCCGGCTATCTCTTCTTCGACACCATGTCGCGGGTGTTCTCGCCCTATGCCGCCAATCCGCTCGGCCTCAACCCGCTGCGCGACGTGGTGCAGCAGGAGATCGATTTCGACAATGTCCGCGCCTGCAAGTCGATGGAACTGTTCATCTCGGCGACCAATGTCGAGACCGGACAGTTGCGCGTCTTTTCCGACGGCGAGATCGACCTCGACACGGTGATGGCCTCGGCCTGCCTGCCGCAACTGTTCCGCGCCGTCGAGATCAAGGGCGTGCCCTATTGGGATGGCGGCTATGGCGGCAACCCGGCGCTTTATCCGTTCTTCAAGACGGCTGCGACCGAGGACGTGCTTCTGGTGCAGATCAACCCGGTGGTGCGGGAGGGAACGCCGAGGAGCGCCAACGAGATCCAGAACCGCATCGACGAGATCACCTTCAACGCCGGGCTGCTGCGCGAATTCCGCTCGATCGCCTTCGTCAAGGAACTGATCGCCGCCGGCCGTCTGCCGCATGGCGAGTACCGCGACATCCGCATGCACCGTATCGATGCCGATGAGGCATTCAAGGACCTGTCGGCGTCCTCGAAGGTCAATGCCGAATGGGCGTTCCTGACCTATCTCCGAGATCTCGGCCGCACCGCCGCCAGCGACTGGCTGGAAGAGAATTACGACGCCGTCGGCAAGCGACCGACGCTCGATCTCTCCGGCGAACTCGATGACGGCTACAAGCCGGTGCGCGGTCCGGCACCCGGCCGGCGGGTCAAGGAGTTTCTTGCGGCGCGCAAGAACCCGGAGGCAGAGCGCCGGCGCGCCTGAGCGACCAATCGATGTGCATCATGCCTTCAAGGTCAGGTCGATCACCCTGATCAGGGCAGCGGCCGCCTGCCGCTGCCCCTCCGGATCTCTGATCCGCGCCTTCATGCCTTCCAGCCCGTCGAGCAGCATGTCGGCAAGCAGTTGCGCCGACAGGCCCCTGGCCGCCAGATCGACGCCGTTCCTGGCTGCCTCGCCCTCTATCGCGGCGCCGATGTGTTGGCCAAGCCCGCCGCGCCAGCAGCCCACCAGATCGCCAAGGCTCGATTTCATGTCCAGCAATTCAGCGCCGTGCGGCGAGGCAACGACCGCTCCCATCATCGAGATAAAGGCCTCATCGATGGCTCGCATCATGCGCTCGGTGAAAGGGCCGTCGCCGGCCAGGGCAAATTTTGCCGCCTCGACCGAGCGCGACAGGATCATCATGGCGATGGCGCGGAAAATGTCGGTCTTGTTCTTGAACAGGAGATAGAGCGCCGGGCGCGACATGTCTGCGGCACGGGCGATATCGTCCATGGTGGTGCGCGAGAAGCCATAGGCCAAAAACACCTTCATCGCGCCATCCAGGATACGGACGCGCTTCGGGTCTGTGGCGGCGATGTCTTCGATCTGGTTCATGGAACAATTCTATCCTGCAAAATCTTATTTGACAAAATGACGAAATTTGTCAATTTGTATTGGAGCGAAATGGCCGGTCGGCCGCTTCGCCCTTGGCAGTGGACGACAACAAAAGGTATCCCCATGCGCCTCACCGTCGACGGTCAGTCATTCGATATCGACGCCGATCCGGATATGCCACTGCTGTGGGCGCTGCGCGATCTCATTGGCAAGACAGGGCCAAAATTCGGCTGCGGCATCGCCGCCTGCGGCGCCTGCACCGTGCATGTCGACGGTCAGCCGGTGCGTTCCTGCTCGCTTCCGGTTGGGCAGGTCAGCGGTGCCGTCACCACCATTGAAGGCATCGGCACGGCGGGGAAGCTGCATCCGGTGCAGCAGGCTTGGCTTGAGGAACAGGTCGCGCAATGCGGCTACTGCCAGGCCGGCCAGATCATGAGCGCGGTGGCGCTGCTCGATGAAGTCGCCGACCCAAGCGATGCCGACATCGACAATGCCATGGGCGGCAATCTCTGCCGCTGCGGCACCTATCCCAAAATCCGCTCGGCCATCAAGAAGGCCGCGGCGCTCAAGACGGCGGGGCTTTGACCATGGCCAGTGTCGGAAAGATCGCCCGCCGCACGTTTCTGATCGGCGCTGCCGCTGTCGCGGGCGGCGTTGCCGTCGGCTATTACTACTATCGCAAGCCCTTTCCGAACCCGCTTGAGGCCGAACTCGGCAAGGGCGAGGCGACGTTCAACCCCTATGTGAAGATCGGCGCCGACAACACCATCACCATCGTCGCGCCGCGCGCCGAGATGGGGCAAGGCATTTCGACGACGCTTGCGGTCATGGTCGCCGAAGAACTCGATGTCGGCCTCGACCGGGTCAAGGTCGAGCATGGACCGGCCTCCCATGCCTATTACAACGCCGCGATCCTTCAAGAGGGCGGCGGTCCGTTCGCCTTCTTCGACGAGAGCATGACGGCGCAAGTGGTGCGCTCCGGTCTCGGCGTGGTAGGCAAGTTCCTTGCTCTGCAGGGCACCGGCGGCTCAGGATCGACAC
>NZ_RZQL01000345.1 GCF_003997935.1 Mesorhizobium sp. M7A.F.Ca.US.006.01.1.1 | reverse complement strand
AGTTTCCTCACGTCGCGGAGCCAGGCGCCGGTGGAATAGGGTGTCGCCGGGTGGACATGGCCGTAGAGGAAATGCGGTGCGCGGGCGAGGTCGGCCGCCTCCGGCCGGGCGGTCAGCACGTCGAGCACCGAATAGCCCTGCATGGAATCGGTGTTGACGATCACGCCACCCCTGCGCTCGGCCAGATCGAGCGCAAGCGCCGACTTGCCGCTGGCGGTCGGCCCGGCTATCAGGATCGCGTTCTTCACGCGGCCCTTGCCCGCCTGCCCGCCGGAATGTTCCATGCCGCTCATCGCCACGCTTGTTTCCCGTCCCACTGAGCGCGCTTTGTCGCTGTCGCTTGCGAATATGGCCTCACGGTCGGTCGGCGCAAGCGCTGTTGTCTGGCTGGCTGAAGGTATTGCCTGCGATCTCGTCCTGCCTGAGGCAGAAGACGCCGCCGTTACGAGTGCCGTCTTGCGCACGGCACTCGCCAGCGAGGCGGTCGACGTGATCGTCCAAGAGGCAGAAACCCGCCGCAAGAAAATCCTGATCGCCGACATGGATTCGACCATGATCGACCAGGAATGCATCGACGAGCTAGCCGACGAGATCGGCGTCAAGGATCATGTTGCGGCCATCACCGCGCGATCCATGAATGGTGAAATCGCCTTCGAACCGGCTTTGCGCGAGCGGGTGGCGTTGCTCAAGGGCCTCGATGCCGCCGTGGTCGATCGCATCGTCGCCGATCGCCTGACGCTGGCCTCGGGCGGCCGTGTTCTGGTCCGCACCATGCGCGCCAACGGCGCCTGGACGGCACTCGTGTCTGGCGGGTTCGAGGTCTTCACGACGCGCATCGCCGTCATGCTCGGCTTCCAGGAAAACCGCGCCAATCGTCTGCTCGAACAGGACGGCCGCTTTACCGGGCTGGTCGGCGAGCCGATCCTCGGCCGCGCCGCCAAGGCCGACGCGCTGATCGAAATTTCAGCGCGCCTCGGTCTGACGCCCGCCGACGCCATCGCCGTCGGTGACGGCGCCAATGATCTCGACATGATCCGCCTTGCCGGTACCGGTGTCGCGCTTCACGCCAAGCCGACGGTGGCGGCACAGGCCAAGGTCCGCATCGATCATGGCGACCTGACCGCGCTGCTCTATGTGCAGGGCTACAGGCAGGAGGAGTTTGTGCAATGAAACCAATGCGTACCGCGCGCCTGATCCTGCGCAACTGGGAAGATCGCGACCGCGACCTGTTCCACCGCATCAACTCCGACGAACAGGTGATGGAGTTCTTTCCGTTCCGCCGTGACCGCGCCCAGGCGGATGCCAAGATGGACGAGCTCCGGGACTGGACCACGAGGGACGGATACGGTTTTGCTGCTGCCGAGATCACCGCCACCGGTGAATGCATCGGCTTCATCGGTCTCCTCGACACCGATCATGTGCCATCCCTGCCAGCTGGCACCATCGAGATCGGTTGGCGGCTGGCACCTGAATTCTGGGGCAAAGGCTATGTCACCGAGGCAGCCGAAGCGTGGCTGGCCTACGGCTTCGAGACGCTTGGCCTCGATGAAATCGTGTCATTCGCCGTCGCGGCCAACCGCCGCTCCACCGCCGTCATGCAACGCCTCGGCATGAGCGCGGATCCGTCCGGCGATTTCGACCACCCCAGCATTCCCGACAGCCATCCGCATCTCAAACGGCATGTCCTCTACAGACTGTCGCGCCAGGACTGGCAGGCAAGAAAAAGGGCGGCTCGCTAGCCGCCCTTTTTCTTTCAGTGTTGTCTTGTTGTCGGGTCTTCCGGACCTCAGTCCATCCGGATCGTCACGAACCTGAGTTCGCCGGTCTTCGATGCCAGCATCAAGAGCGCATTCTTGCGCCCCTGTTCCTTCAAGGCGCCGATCCGGTCCATGACGTCCTTGGGCGTGGCGACCGATTCCTGCGCGATCTCGGTGATCACCTCGCCGGGCTGGATGCCGCGTTCGGCGGCGGCCGAGTCCTTGGTGACGTCGGTGATGACGACGCCCGAAACATCGGCCGCAATGCTGAACTTCTTGCGTGTCTCGTCGTTCAGTTCGCCGACCGTCATGCCGAGCACCGAAGCCGTCGAAACGGCTGGAGCCTTGTCACTCTTGTCCTGGTCGGTTTTGCCGCCCTCCTCGCTGCTGGCGAGTTTCTCGCCATCCTCGAGCCGGCCGAGCGTCACCTTCACGGTCTGCTCGACACCCTTGCGCACGATGAGCACATCGACCGCCTTGCCAACCGGGCTTTCGGCGACGACGCGCGGCAGATCGCGCATCTCATGGATATCCTTGCCGTCGAACTTGATGACGACGTCGCCCGCCTGGATCGTGCCATTGTCGACCGGGCCGCCCTTGATCACGCCGGCAACCAGCGCGCCCTTGGCGGTCGCCATGCCGAGGCTTTCGGCGATGTCATCGGTTACCGGCTGGATGCGCACGCCGAGCCAGCCGCGCCGCGTCTCGCCGAACTGGCGCAACTGGTCGACGACGCCGGACGCGAGCTGCGACGGTATGGAGAAGCCGATGCCGATCGAGCCGCCGGAAGGCGAAATGATCGCCGTGTTGATGCCGATGACTTCGCCCGCGCTGTTGAACAGCGGTCCGCCGGAATTGCCGCGGTTGATCGCGGCATCGGTCTGGATGAAGTCGTCATAAGGGCCGGAATTGATGTCGCGGTTGCGGGCAGAGACGATGCCGACCGTCACCGTGCCGCCGAGGCCGAACGGATTGCCGATCGCCATCACCCAGTCGCCGACGCGCATCTTGGTGGAATCGCCGAACTTCACCGCCGTCAGCTTGTGGCCTTTCGGATCGACCTTGAGCACGGCGACATCGGTCTTGGTGTCGGTGCCGACCAGCGTCGCCTTCAAGGTGACGCCATCGGAAAAATTGACCTCGATATCGTCGGCATCGGCGATGACATGGTTGTTGGTGACGACGATGCCTTGTTCGGCATCGATGACGAAGCCGGAGCCCAGCGACTGCACCTTCTGCGCGCCGTTGTCCTTGTCGCCGCCACGGTTCTTGAAGAAATCGTCGAAGAAATCCTGGAAGGGCGAACCCTCGGGCAATTGCGGCATCGGCACCGCGCCCGGGCCTTCGGTACCCTTGACCGTCTGCGAGGTCGATATGTTGACCACCGCGCCGAGCAGGCCTTGCGCCAGATCGGCGACCGAAGCGGGCCCATCGGCGGCAAATGTCGGCGTCACGAAGGACGGGACAGCGACTGCGCTGACAAGAAGTGCCGCCGCGCCGGCGATGAATGTCCGCCGCGCCGCGCGCAGAATTGTATTGGATGTCATCGAGAAGCCTCCCGGTATTCTTGAAAAGAAAAGCGCTTCGACGAAAACGCCGCGTCACGCCATGTTGGCAAAAAATACGGCACGTTTGCGGCTATGGCTATCGGCAGAGGATAAATCATCGCCGCCGTCATGCGCCTCGTACCAGCCAGACGATGCCGACGCCGATCGCGATCGCCGCCAGCCCGGCAATCCGCAACGCGTTCTCGGGCAGCGACAGCACTTCGGTGGCAAGCTTCCTGGCCAGGCCGGGAAAGCCGCCATAGACCAGACCCTCTATGACGAGGACCAGGCCCATGGCGGCAAGAAAATCCTGCACCGGCCGCTACTGGCCGGTGCTGGGCTGTGCCGCCGGCGCGGCGGGTGCCGTCGCCGGAGCGTTTGGCGCAGGCGAAGCCGGCTTTGCCGGCCCCTCGCTGCCGTCGGGATTGCGGAAGAAGCGGAAGAACTCCGAGTTCGGCGACAGCACCATCGTCGTTCCGGTGTTGTCCAGCGCCGTGCCATAGGCATTCATCGACCGGTAGAAGTCGAAGAAGGCCGGATCGCGCTGGTAGGCTCCCGCGAAGGTGGCGCTGCGCTGGGCCTCGCCCTCGCCGCGCAGGATTTCCGACTCTTTTTGCGCTTCGGCGACGATCTCGACCACTTCGCGATCAGCACGCGCGGTGATGCGCTGTGCCGCCTCATTGCCGCGCGCCCTCAGCCGGGCAGCTTCCGCCAGGCGTTCCGCCTTCATGCGGTCGAAGGTCTGCTGCGAGACTTCGGCCGTGAGATCGGTGCGGCGAATGCGGACATCCTCGATCTGCAGGCCGAGCGATGTGGCATCGGGCCTGAGTTGGTCGCGGACCTCGCGCATCATCACGCCGCGCTCTTCGGAGAGTGCTGCCTCGAAATCACGCAGACCATAGACACGGCGCAAGGCAGCGTCGAGACGCGTCCTGAGCCGGGCCTCGGCCAATTCGATCTGACCGGACACCGCGGCACGGAAGACCCGCGGATCCGAGATGCGATAGGCGATGAAGGCATCGACCTCATAGAACTTGCCGCCCGAAACCTGGACGCGAATGTTGTCGAGGTCGAAGCGCAGCACCCGGTTCTCGATCAGCTGCACGGTGTCGGCGTCGAAGAACGAGAACGGAGCCTTGAAGTAGATGCCGGGTTCGCTCTTGACGTCGACGATCTCGCCGAACCTGAGCACCAGCGCCTGCTGGCGCGCATTGACCACGAAGACCGACGAATAGAGCAGGAACAGGATAACCGCTGCTGCGACGACGATGATGGGAAGACGGTTGGCCATCACTGGTTACCTCCCGTAACGGGGGCGGCCGGTGCCGGCGCCTTCGGCTGCAATGCCGGCAGCGGCAGATAGGGAACGACCCCTTGCCCGTTACCCTGCTCGACGATGACCTTGCTCGAATCCTTCAGAACCTTCTCCATGGTTTCCAGGTAGAGGCGCTTGCGCGTTACATCGGGCGCCTTGGCATATTCGTCATAGACCGAGATGAAGCGCTGTGCCTCACCCTCGGCTTCCTGCACGACCCGGTTCTTGTAGGCGGCCGCGTCTTCGCGGATCTGTGCGGCCTCGCCGCGCGCCTGCCCGAGCTTCTGGTTGGAATACTGGTTGGCCTGCTCGACGAACTTGTCCTCGTCCTGCTCGGCGCGCTGCACCTCGTCGAACGCATCGGCCACTTCGCGTGGCGGTGCCGCATCCTCGATCGAGACGGCGTTGACGTTGAGACCGGCCTTGTAGCCGTCCAGCGTCGTCTGGATGATTTCACGCACCGAGGCGGCAATGCCCTGGCGGTCGTCGCGGAAGATGTCCTGCGCCGGCCGGCGGCCGACGGCTTCACGCATGGCGCTTTCGGCAACCTGCCGCAGCATACCGTCGGGATCGGACACGTCGAACAGATAGGCGCTCGGGTCGGAGACCTGGTAGGCCACCGAGAACTGGACGTTGACGATGTTCTGGTCGCCGGTAAGCATCAGCCCGGACGTGTTGCCGCTCGTCGCGCCGCCGCCGCCGATATCGACGAGCTGCTCGGAAATCTTGGCCGTCTCGACGGTTTCGAGCGGCCACCAATGGAAATGCAGGCCGGGCTGCGACAGTTCGGTCTTCGGCTTGCCGAAGCGCAGTTCGACGGCAACCTCGTCGGGCTGCACGGTATAAACCGCCTTGAACGCCCACAGCACCACAAGTGCAGCCGCGATCAGCGCGAAGATAGCCGGGCTCGCGCCGCCGCCACCCGGAAGAGCGCGCCGCAGCCGGTCCTGGCCGCGGCGGATGATGTCTTCGAGATCTGGAGGCGAGCCCTGTGGCCCACTCGGTCCCTTTGGACCCTGCCCCCAGGGTCCCTGATTGTTGCCGCCGCCACCCCATGGG
>NZ_RZQL01000344.1 GCF_003997935.1 Mesorhizobium sp. M7A.F.Ca.US.006.01.1.1 | reverse complement strand
CCTCTGTCCTGCCGGACATCTCCCCCTCAAGGGGGGAGATTGGCTGTTGTCACGACCTTCACCAATCTCCAACGTTGAAAAAAAAGAGCCGGCGCGGACGCTGCCAATCTCCCCCCTTGAGGGGGAGATGTCCGGCAGGACAGAGGGGGGCAACGCTTGATACCAACCTTCGGCTCTTACCATCTCGCCAACGTTCGCCTTCATCGCTCACTGGCGCCAGGCCTTTCCGCGCCCTTCGATGCTGACGGCTTCGGGCTTGCCGACATCGCTGTGGCCGACGGGAAGATTTCCAGCATCACCGCGCATGGCCGATCCGCCGATGCGATCGACCTCGCCGGCCGTATAATCCTCCCATGCTTCGTCGACTGCCACACACATATCGACAAGGGCCATATCTGGCCGCGAAAACCCAATCCCGATGGCACGTTCCTGGGCGCGCTGAATGCCGCCGGTGCCGATCGTGTGGCACGCTGGAGCGCCGAGGACATTGCCCGGCGCATGGATTTTTCACTGCGCTGCGCCTACGCCCATGGCACCCGGGCGCTGCGCACACACCTCGACAGCGTCGCGCCGCAGGAGGAAATCTCCTGGCCGGTGTTCGAGGCGATGCGCGAGACATGGCGCGGCCGCATCGAGTTGCAGGGCGCCTGCCTGCTCGGCATCGAAGGCGTGCGCGACAAAAAGTGGTTCGACAGGCTGGCAAAGAGGGTTGCCGCGGCACAGGGCGTGCTCGGTGTCGTCACCTATATGGTGCCGGACCTCGAAGAGCTGCTCGACCATGTCTTCGCGCAAGCCATCAAGCATGGCCTCGATCTCGATTTCCATGCCGACGAGACCGACGATATTTCCGCCATATCGCTGAAGAAGATCGCCGAGGCCGCGCTCTGGAACGGTTTCGAAGGCAACATCCTCGTCGGCCATTGCTGTTCGCTGGCGCGCCAGCCGGACCTCGATGTGCTGGATACGCTGGACAAGGTGGCAAAGGCGGGGTTGGCCGTCGTCTCGCTGCCGATGTGCAATCTCTACCTGCAAGACCGCCGCTCGGATCAGACCACGCCGCGCTGGCGTGGCGTGACGCTGCTGCACGAGATGAAGACGAGGGGCATTCCGGTGGCGGTCGCTTCCGACAACACGCGCGATCCCTTCTACGCCTATGGCGATCTCGACATGCTGGAGGTCTACCGCATGGCGACGCGCATTCTGCATTTCGATCATCCCGTTGCCGACTGGCCGCAAGCGGTTACCGCGACGCCGGCCAAGGCGATGCGGCTTGATGGCTTCGGCACGCTGGTCAGCGGCGGCGATGCCGATTTCATCGTGTTCAAAGGCCGAAGCTGGACGGAATTGCTGTCGCGGCCCGAATCGGATCGCATCGTCGTGCGCGCCGGACGCGCAATCGACCGGCAATTGCCCGACTATGCCGAACTCGACGAACTGATGGTGGAATGATGGACGTTTCGGCGCTCAAACGCGATCTCGAAGGCCTGAAGGTCGACGACAATCCGGCCATCGTCCAGCAGAAGAGCCGCGACTTCTACTGGTACAGCCCGGTGCTGAAGCAGCAGCTCGATCATGTCACCGGCGACCTGATCGTCACGCCGAAGAACGAGGCCGAACTGATCCGCGTGCTTGCCGCCTGTCATCGCCATGGCGCGCCGGTGACACCGCGCGGCAGCGGCACCGGCAATTACGGCCAGGCGATGCCGCTCTCCGGCGGCGTCGTGCTCAACCTTGCCGAGATGAACGAGATCAAGTCGATCGCGCCTGGTCGCGTCGTGACCGGGCCGGGGGCCATCCTGGCCGATATCGACAAGGCAACGCGGGCGCATTCAGGGCAGGAACTCCGGCTATCGCCCTCCACCTACAACACCGCTTCGATCGGCGGGTTCATCGCCGGCGGTTCGGGCGGCGTCGGCTCGATCAATTTCGGCGGGTTGCGCGATTTCGGCAATGTGCTGCGCCTGCGTGTGGTGACCATGGAGGCCGAACCGAAAGCGCTCGAACTCACCGGCGAGGACCTGCACAAGGTCACCCATGCCTATGGCACCAACGGCATCATCACTGAGGTCGAGATGCCGCTGACCGCGGCTTATGAATGGATCGACGTCATCGTCGGCTTCGACGCTTTCATGGATGCCGCCCGCTACGGCAATGCGTTGGCATGCCAGGACGGTATCCTGACCAAGCTGATCACCCCGATAGCGGCACCCGTGCCACAGCTCTATTTCAAGCGGCATCAAAAATTCCTGAAGCAAGGGCAGAGCATTTGCGTCGTCATGGTGGCGCGGCACGGGCTGGACGCTTTCCTGGCCTTCACCCGCCGTGCCGGCGGCGAGGTGATCTACAATGCGGCAACCGCGACGCCGGACGAGAAAAAGGGCCTGCCGCCAGCCTATGAGCTGGCTTGGAACCACACCACGCTGCGGGCGCTGCGCGTCGATCCTTCGATTACCTATCTGCAGTCGCTCTATCCCTTTCCAAACCAGCTGGCGTTGGTCGAGAAGATGGACGCGATGTTTCCGGGCGAAGTGTTCTCACACCTCGAATTCGTGCGGCTGGACGGCAACATCACCTGCTTTGGCCTGCCGCTGGTCAAGTTCACCACCGAAGCGCGGCTCGACGAGATCGTGCGCCTGCATGAGGAGAATGGCTGCCCGATCTTCAACCCGCACCGCTACACGCTGGAAGAGGGCGGCATGAAGCAGACGGATGCCGTGCAACTCGCGTTCAAGCGCGAAACCGACCCGCAAGGCCTGCTCAACCCCGGCAAGATGATCGCTTGGGAAAACCCGGACTACGACTACCGCTCGGGCCGGACATTCCTTTTCAAGGGGCTGCAGAGGGCAAGCTGATGACCAGCGTGTGGCGCTGCACCCCCCTCTGGCCTGCCGGCCATCTCCCCCTCAAGGGGGGAGATAAGATTGCCGCACTGCTTTCGCCAACCATCAACGTCGCAGATAGGCAGCAACGCGGAAACCGCCAATCTCCCCCCTTGAGGGGGAGATGCCCGGCAGGGCAGAGGGGGGTGCCTCGCGCTGACCTGCAGGATGTCCTCCGATGAACATCCTTGTCCTCTACGCGCATCCGGTCGAGACCAGCTTCAATGCCGGCCTGCATCGGATGATCGTCGAGCGCCTGACGGTGGCGGGCCATACGGTCGACGACTGCGATCTCCATGCCGAGGATTTCGATCCGCGGCTGACGCGCCAGGAACGACTGGACTATCACAATCAGCGCGGCCCCGCCGATGCTGTCGCGCCCTATGTCGAGCGCCTGCTGCGGGCGGATGCACTGGTGCTTTCCTATCCGGTCTGGAACTATGGCTTTCCAGCGATCCTGAAAGGCTTCTTCGATCGCGTCTTCTTGCCCGGCGTGTCGTTCAAATTGGTCGACGGCAAGGCGCAGCCGTCGCTGCACAACATACGCAAGGTTGCGGCGGTGACCACCTATGGCGGCAGCCGGTTCCGCGCCATTCTGATGGGCGATCCGCCGCGTAAACTGATCAAGCGCATGCTGCGCGCCACCGTCCAACCGGGCGCGCCGGTAAGCTATCTTGCGCATTATTCGATGAATCTGTCGACCGACAGCACGCGCAAGACCTTCATGGCCAAGGTCGCGGCCTGCATGGATGCCTTCTGATGCGCGCGCTGGTGGTCTACTGCCATCCGGTGCCGGACAGCTTCTGTGCGGCAATTCGCGACACCGCCATCGACGTGCTTATGCGACGAGGCTGGGAGGTGCGGCTGCTCGACCTTTATGCGGAAAAATTCGATCCGGTGATGGGCTGCGACGAGCGACGCTCCTACAACGACCAGGCGCCACAGGATCCGGCGCTGAAGCCGCATTTCGAGCTGCTCAACTGGGCCGAAGCGATCCTGTTTGTCTATCCGACGTGGTGGTACGGACTGCCGGCAATGCTGAAGGGCTGGCTCGACCGGGTGTGGGCGACGGACGTCGCCTTCAAACTGCCGGCAGGCAAGGGACGGATCAAGTCGCTGATGACGCATGTAACCAAGGTCGGCGTCATCACCACCTGCGGCGCCCCGACCTGGTGGAGCGTCGTCGTCGGCCAGCCGGGACGCAAGACCCTGCTGCGCGGCATGCGAGCACTGTGCGCGACACGCTGCCGGACCTTTTTCCTGGCGCACTATTTGATGGATGCCTCGACGCCGCAGACGCGGGCGGCGTTTTTGGCGAAGGTGCGAGGGAAGTTGGAGCGGTTTTAGGAAATTAGCGTCCTTCTCCCCGTTCTACGGGGAGAAGATGCCGGCAGGCAGATGAGGGGTAGCACGAACTTTTCAGACCTTGGCGCCGCCCCTCATCCGGCCCTTCGGGCCACCTTCTCCCCGTAAACGGGGCGAAGGAACTGCGCTACATCTTCACCCGCTCGGCCTTCGGATCGTACATCGGCTTCAGCGACGCTTCCGCCGCAAAACGCTCGCCGGCGATCTCGATTTCGTAGGTTGAGGCCAGCACATCGGCCTCGCTCTCGCCCTCGCAAGGCACATAGCCCAGCCCGACGGCGCCGCCGAGATGATGGCCGTAATTGCCAGACGTTATCGGACCAACCATCTTGCCGTCGCGCAAGATCGCCTCGTTGTGGAAGAGCAGGGGTTCTGGGTCTTTCAGTCGGAACTGAACGAGTCGGCGTGACAGGCCGGCTTCCTTCTTGCGCAGCACGGCATCGCGGCCGATGAAGTCGCCCTTGGCGGTCTTCACCGCGAAACCGAGGCCGGCTTCCAGCACATTGTCCTCGTCGGTGATGTCGTGGCCGAAATGCCGGAAGGCTTTTTCGATACGGCAGGAATCCAGCGTGTGCAGGCCGCAGAGTTTCAGGCCGACATCCGCACCTGCCTCCTCGATCGCCTCGAAGACATGGGCCGCCTGATCGGTCGAGACATAGAGTTCCCAGCCGAGTTCGCCGACATAGGTGACGCGATGGGCGCGGGCCAGGCCCATGCCGATCTCGATCTCCTGGAACGTGCCGAACGGATTTTTCTCATTGGAGAAATCGTTGGGGCTGACCTTCTGGATCAGCTTTCGCGCGTCCGGGCCCATCAGGCAGAGCACGCTTTCGGCCGCCGTTACGTCGGTGATGACGACGAATTCGTCGGCGACGTGCCTGCGCAGCCAAGCCAGATCGCGCTGCAGCGTGGCGCCTGGGACGACGAGGAAGTAGGCGGTTTCCGACAACCGCGAGACCGTCAGATCGCTCTCGATGCCGCCGCGCTTGTTGAGCATCTGGGTGTAGACGATCTTGCCCGGCGCCACGTCCATGTCGTTGGCGCATAGTCTTTGCAGGAAGTGCCGAGCGTCGCGGCCCTCGACACGGATCTTGCCGAACGAGGTCATGTCGAACAGGCCGACGCCATTCCTGACCGCGAGGTGTTCTTCGCGCTGGTTGTCGAACCAGTTCTGGCGCTTCCAGGAATAGCGGTATTCGCGCTCCTGGCCCTCGCGGGCGAACCAGTTGGCGCGCTCCCAGCCGGCGACTTCGCCGAACACGGCGCCGCGCGCCTTCAGATGTTCGTGCAGCGGCGAGCGGCGGACATTCCTCGACGTCGCCATCTGCCGATAGGGGAAATGGTCGGCATAGAGCAGGCCGAGCGTTTCCGAGACGCGCTCCTTGAGGTAGCGGCGGTTCTTCTGGAACGGCTGGGCGCGGCGGATGTCGACTTCCCATAGGTCGAAGGGGGCTTCGCCATCATTG
>NZ_RZQL01000343.1 GCF_003997935.1 Mesorhizobium sp. M7A.F.Ca.US.006.01.1.1 | reverse complement strand
GAGGATTCGACCGCCTGCATCCATGGTTCCTTTGGATCGCGCCCGCCGGTTTCGCCAAACCTGCTTTCGGAGCCGAAGATCGTCGCGGAGCTGGCCAAGGCCACCGTGCCAGACATGAGCTCGATTCCTTGGGACAAGTGGATTGCCGACTATTCTCGCATCCGCGATGAGATCGAGCGCTGCTTTCCACAGCATTTCCGCCAGTTCAACAAGCGGTTCCTGACACCCGGAGGATTCCATCGTGATATCAAGGCATCGAAGCGCATTTGGGAGACGCCGAACAAGAAGGCCAATTTCAAGCCGCCCACCACACTGGAGGCAGATCCCGATATCGATGTCTCGGGCCAAAAAATGCTGACGCTGATCACAGTGCGATCCAACGACCAGTTCAACACGACCGTCTACGGATATGATGACAGGTTGCGCGGCATCCACGGCACACGCATGGTGTTGCTGATGAATGAGGCCGATATCCAGCGGTTCGGACTGACCGCGGGGCAACAGATCGATCTCGAAACCCATGCCGATGACGGTGTGGAGCGGCGTGTGCGCGGCCTTCGTGTGACACCCTATTCCGTGCCGCAAGGCAATTGCGCCGGCTATTATCCGGAACTCAATCCCCTGCTGCCCTATGGCATCGCGCCAAGGAGGCCCACGTTCCGGCCGTCAAGTCCGTTCCCGTGAGAATAGTTTGCTGAAGCCGGAGGAAGCCTCGGTTACTGCCGGCCCATCGACAGTGCCGCCAGGTACAGGCCCAAGCGCGACCACCGCCACTTGGCCTAGCCGCCACTTGGTTTTGGAGATGCCGGCTGGGTTGGCTGCGTACCCTGCTGCTCGCCGCCGGTGCTGGTCTGCGGCGTCGGGTTGGTGTCCGTCGGGGGATTCTTGTCGACCGGTTGGCTGTTGGTGGTATCCGTCTTGGACTTGGCTGGATCGGCATTGTCGTTGCACCCCGCCAAGGCGAGCAATGCCGCTGACATCAAAAGCATTGCCCTCATGCTGATTTCTCCTGGCTGAGCCCGGGCGAAGCCGCCCGCCAATGCCCTATCCGGTCGAACCGCACCGAGAGCCCTTGTTTGACCGCGCTTCTAGCAAGCAGATGGTCCAGTTCGGCGTCTTCGATCGGGCTTCGTACGACCTGGCGAATGGCTTTGCAGGCAAGTTCGGTCGAGACGAAATCATATCTCCTGCTCCTGGCGACAACGTATTGTTCGACCAGCATCTTCACGCGCCTGAGCGCGATTTCTTCGGCGTATTGCATTTTGTTCCTCCTCGCGCCGAACTGCCGGACGGGTACATTGTTCCCTCCTGGGTCTCAAAACATCACCGTTGCCACCACGGAAAGCCCGCGCTTCCCGAGCAGGGACGCGCGGGCTGGATCAGGCTGATCGGGACCCGATCGCGCAGCATCAAACAAGGGGAGCAACGATGCTGCACGGACATCGAACTCGCATGGACCTGAGTTGTTCCACTTTGCAGTCCCTGAGTGTTCACGGTCGAATGAACCCTAAATCGGACGGGCCGGATAGGATTGATCGAGGCCAGCACTCCTTGAAATCACAGCGAGTGTTTGTCGGGACGAAGCGATGCCAGGTCGGCCAAGGTGTTGAGAAGTGCAGCGTCGCCTGCCGGCTTCGGCACGAATCTGCAGTTTCGGAAGGGTGTGGGAACGTCGCGCGGCCCAAATCCGGTCATGAAGGCGAAGGGGATGCCGCGAGCCAGCAATGTTTCGGCCACGGGTAGACTTGTTTCACCGTTCAATTGAATGTCCAGCAGCGCCACGTCGACTTTGCCTGCATCGATAAGCTGACGAGCCGCGGCGACCGACGAGACCGGGCCGATCACCGGATAACCCGCCGCATGCAGGCGAGACGCGACGTCTTCGGCGATCAGCCATTCGTCCTCGACCACCAGAACACGCGGCCTGTCGTCGCTCACGGCGCCTCCTTGTGGTTTGCTGGAAACGCAATCTGGACGCTGAGGCCGTCCTTGTGGAACGTGGTCTCGACATGGCCGCCGAGCCTGTAACCAATTTCTCCCTGCAGCAGTGTCAGGCCAAAACCGTTGTCCAAGGGCGCCTTGACAACAGGGCCGTCCTTTTCGCGCCAGCCAAATGTGAAACTGTCGTCCTCGATCGACCATTGCACACTAACCTTGCCGTCGGCTTTTGACAAAGCGCCGTACTTGGCCGCGTTGGTGGCCAGTTCATGAATGGCCATACTCAGGGAAAGCCCCTGTTGCGGACCTAGTTTGACGTCCTCGCCATCGAATTCGATCCGCTCGATGCCGAATGGTTCGAGCTCCTGCTGGAGCAACTCCCTGACCGAGGCTTCCTTCCATCTCTCCCGGGTCAGCAGGCCGTAGGCCCGCGACATGGCATGCAAGCGACCGATCAGCGCATCCGCGAACTCCTCCTTCGTATCAGAGCTTTCCCGCGTGCGGCTTGCAATGCTGGCGATCACCGCAAGCATGTTCTTGACCCGGTGGTTGAGTTCCGAGATGAGCACCTGCTGATGTTCTTCCGCCTGCGCCAGCGTGGTGACGTCGACAAGTGTAACCACCACGCCCTGGATCCTGTTGCCCTTGTCCCGATAGGGATTGATACGGACCATGTGGAACAGGCCCCTGGCATCGCGCGCCAGATGGTGATTCAGGATCTCGCCTGTCTCGAACACCTTGTCGATGTGCTGCTTCAACTCGGGGTAGTCGAGTTGGCTCGACAGATCCGTCAGCGGCCGGCCGACATCGGAGGGACGCAGGCTGAAGAAGGATGACGCCGCCGGCGTGAAGGTGCGGACGACAAGGCTGCGGTCGAGGAAAATGGTCGCGATGTCGGTGCTTTCGAACAGGTTGCGGAGATCGCCGTTGGCGTGGTCGAGCTCATCTATCTTGGCCGTCAACTCGGCGTTGATCGTGTTGAGCTCCTCATTAAGCGACTGCATCTCCTCCTTCGAGGCTTCGAGTTCCTCGTTGGTGGATTGCGCCTCCTCATTGACGGAGACGAGTTCCTCGTTCGACGATTTGACCTCCTCCAGCGCGGTCTCGTATTCCTCGATCGTCGATTGCAGGCGCTCCCTGGTGTCGCGCAGTTCCCGCTCCAGATCGGCGGTGCTGTCACTGTCACGGGCGCCGCCGTCTTCCTCTGAGCGGGCCTGGGTCGGCCCCGACGGTTCGAAAAGGACAAGGTAAAGCGGCTCGCCGTTGCCGCGTTCGGCGAGCGGCTCGATCGTCAGCCTGATCGGCTGGACACGTTCGTCGTCTTCCTCCACGGTGAGGTTTTCTCGCACCACTGTGCGGCGCGTGGATGTCGCTTCGCGCAGTGCGGCGCGCAGGTCCAGCCGCAACCCACGCCTTGCCATCGTCAGCAGCTGCCGGCTGGGAATCCCTTGTGGCGCTTCGAGATATCTGCCGGTCCTGGCCGAATAATAGACGACATCGCCCTCGGCGTTGACCAGGACATGCGGCGGCGCGAACCGTTCCAGAACCTGCGCCTCGACTGCCTGCCGCAGGGGATAGCCGACAAGTCCCTTCTTCGAGCCGGCGCTTTCGGATGGGAGGACGCTGGAATGGCTTTCCCCGATCAGGGCCGGCAGCCTGATGTGCGGTGAGGCATGCTCCCGCGCCTGGAAGATGCGATGTTTCTTGTCCACGGTGGCGAACAGATCGTCGTGCTGCCCGACGCTTTCGGAGGTGCCGAGGAAAAGGTAACCGCCGGGCTTCAGCGCATAATGGAAGACAGGGATGACGCGGTTTTGGATGATCGGGCCGAAATAGATCAGCAGATTGCGGCAGGAGACCAGGTCCATGCGCGAGAAGGGTGGATCGCGAATGACGCTGTGCGGCGAGAAGATGCACAGTTCGCGTATCTCATTGCTGAGGACATAGCTTTCGCCATCGCCGTTGAAAAACCGCTGCTTGCGTTCGGGAGAAAGACCTTGCAGCAAGGCTTCCGGATAGCGTGCCGCCCGCGCCACCGCCAGCGCCGGCTCGTCTATGTCGGTGGCGAATATCTGAACGCGCGGAACGACCGTAAGCTTCTCCATGTGTTCGCGCAGTAGCATGCCGATGGAGAACACCTCCTCGCCCGTGGCGCATCCGGGAACCCAGACCCTGACGGTGTCGCTGGCGGTCTTGCCTTCGAACAGCTGCGGTATGATCTTTCGCTCGAGCAACTCGAAGGCATCAGGGTCGCGAAAGAAGTTGGTGACATTGATCAGCAGATCGCGAAAAAGGTTCATCACCTCGCGAGCATCCTTCTTCAGCCAGTCTATATAGGCGCTGATGGAATGGACCTGGGCGATCTGCATGCGCCGCTTCACGCGGCGCAGGAATGTCTTGGTCTTGTATCCCGAGAAGTCATGGCCGGAGTGGCTGCGCAGAATGGCGTATATCTGTTCTCGCACCTTATCGATGTCGGCCGTATGGTCGCCATCTTCCTCCGCCAGCCCTTCCAGCGTGTCGAAGCCGCGGGCGAAAGCCTCCAGCTTCGCCCCGATCTCCTCGGCGGGTACAGCGACATCGACGAGCCCACTGGCAATAGCGCTCTGCGGCATGTCGGGATTGCGCGGCCCGTAACCGTCCGGCGCTTGCGCGACGATAAACCCGCCCCGCTCCTTGATGGCCTTGGCGCCCAAGGTTCCATCGGAGTCGCCGCCTGACAGAATGACGCCGACGGCATATTCACCCTGGTCTTCGGCCAGTGCGCTGAAGAAGATATCGATGGGTTTGCGCTCCTGGGTGAGCCCATTGGGCCGCCGTAGGTGCAGCACACCGTTTTCGACGGCGAGAGTGACGTTTTGCGGCATCACATAGACGTGGTTGGGTTCGACAGCCGTGCCGTCCTCAACCACCGAGACAGCCATCTCGGTGTAGCGGCTGACAACCTCATGCAACAGACTCTCCCTTTTGGGGCTGAGATGCGTGATGATGACGAATGCCATGCCGGGCTGGTCGGTCACGCCCTTGAAAAGGCCCTCCATCGCGGGAATGCCACCCGCGGAGGCACCGATGCCCACAATGGGAAACTTCCTCGAACGGGCTGTCATGGCTGGTCCCCCTTTCGCCCGGCCCGACGAAAAGTCTCTCAAGATCGGATCGAACGGAAGGTAACCATATAGCGCGCACGAAGGACGGAACAAGTCGCCATGGATGACGTTGAACCCGATATCCATGGTGGTTCGATGACAAAACGTTCTTCTGAAATAAAGCTCCTGACGCAACCGACGTTAGAAGCGCAGGGGTTGCTCGACCTTTCCACCGCAGGGCCCGTCCCGGATCAGATGCTGACGCTCGCGAAGCGATTGCAGACGGCTTTGGATGACAAAACTCGGAATGAGGGTCGGGCCCATTCTAAACTCCGTCGCAAGAAAGGATGTTGACGTGCGCGACCTGCGGGGGCTGCATATTCTGATAGTCGAAGACGAATGGACGATGGCGGGAGATCTTGCGCGGTTCTTCAGCAACATGGGCGCCATCATCCTCGGCCCTGCTGCGACTGTCGAACAGGCGTCCAAACATACCGGGACGGCCGAAGCTGCAATCCTCGATGTCAATCTCAATGGCCGGCGCGTGTTTCCGATCGCCGATGAGTTGATGCGCCGGGGTGTGCCCTTCGTGTTCTTCAGCGGCGATGACGACATCGCCATCCCCGATCATCTCCGCTACGCCAGCAATTTGCGGAAATCCTCGGGCAGCCAGGCGGTGTTCAACGCACTCTTTCCCCCGCAGGCATCGGGGCGGGCGAACCC
>NZ_RZQL01000342.1 GCF_003997935.1 Mesorhizobium sp. M7A.F.Ca.US.006.01.1.1 | reverse complement strand
GCCTGGAAGCACCGCAGATATCCCCACTTCGCCGCTGTCGGCGTCTTCGTTACAGCGCTCACCGGTTTGTGATCGCTAGCGTTCTTCCTTCTCCCGCAAGGGGAGAAGGCAAGAAGAGCAGCGTCTACTGCGTCAGCCGCGTGTTGTTGGGCCGCTTGTTGAAGTCGCACTTGCCGGTGACGTTGTAGAAGAAGTCGGCGTTGCTGACGGGTGCCGGGACCGGGTTGCCGCCGTCTTCCCAGGCCTGGTAGGCTGTCGCGCCGCAAGGCACGAGGCCGAAGATGTCAACGATCTGGCCGGCCGCCATCTCTTTGTAGTCGATAAGGCCCGTCTGGTCCGATTTGAGCCCGCTGTAGAGCCGGTCGGACGTGTTCTTGTCGTTCGTGGCGAGGTTCCGCGGATTGCCCGACGGCACATTCATCTTCAGATAGAGGCCGCCCATCTGGCTGACATCGATCTGCGCGCCGGCGCCGCCGGCGGGATACATCGTATCGACGCAGTAATATCTCGTCCTGAACCCGTCGGTCAGAATCACCGCACCAGAGGGCGTGTTGGAATCGACGAGCTTGCAGACCTGCTTCTGGGCCACCGTGGTGACCGTGTTGCCGGCTGAATCGGTGGTGAGAACGCTGACGGTCGTGGTGCCATAGCCTTTCGGATCGCCGGTCCTGTCATAGGCATAGTCGATCGTCATCAGCGGCTTGTCCACTGCGGCGCCGAACATCGTGCCGTAGAGCGTCATTGTCTTGTTCCAGTAGCCCGACACGCCGGTGACCTTGAAGGTCGCCTCCACCAGGGCCGGCGCCTTGTTCACCGCCGAATTGACGCCGATCGCCACCGTGGGGATCCTGGCGATCTGCATGAACACGGTCTTCATGGCGAAACTCGCCGCGGCCTGCGCGGTGGCGGTGCCGTTGGCGCTGACGTCGAAGCTGTTCAGCGTCGCTGCGCCCTGTCCGCCGTTTTCTCTGTAGGTATCCTGGAGCAGCACCTGGCGCTGCGGCATCGTCGAGGCCGTATCCATCGTGGTAATGGAGAGGATCGCGGCGTCGAGCGCCGCCTGCTCGGTCGACCTGGTCTGGACAGCGGAGGTGTAGTCGACGGAAAAGCCGATCGCGGTGATCAGCGGTATCATGGCGAGAATGAGTATCGGTGCGAACGAGCCGCTCCGCGACTCGATAAAACTGCCTGCAAGCCCCCGCATGCCTTCGTCCTTACATCAGATATTTCCCCCCGCTAACATGCCGATCACAAATTATGCTCTAACGCGCGTGGTTAAAATTTATCGATTTTTCGAGGAATCCGGGGGAAAAGGCGACAAGCACCGCACCGCTTGCCTTGCCACGCCCTGCCGCTTGCCCCGACAGCCGCCTGCCCTGCTTTCCCGGCAACGGCTGTACGGCTTGCCAGGCAACGGGCCGCGCCACTTGTGCGGCGGCAGCCTGCCGCTTGCTCGGGCAAGCCACCCCTGCTAAACGCGCGCCATGAGCACGCCCCTCGACCACATCCGCAATTTCTCCATCGTCGCCCATATCGACCATGGCAAATCCACGCTTGCCGACAGGCTGATCCAGCTGACCGGCGGGCTGGAGCTGCGCGACATGAAGGAGCAGGTGCTGGACTCGATGGACATCGAGCGCGAGCGCGGCATCACCATCAAGGCGCAGACGGTGCGGCTGAAGTACCACGCCAACAATGGCGAGGACTATATCCTCAACCTGATCGACACCCCCGGACACGTCGACTTCGCCTATGAAGTGTCGCGTTCGCTGGCCGCCTGCGAGGGTTCGCTGCTGGTGGTCGACGCCTCCCAGGGCGTCGAGGCGCAGACGCTGGCCAATGTCTACCAGGCTATCGACAACAACCACGAGATCGTCGTGGTGCTGAACAAGGTCGACCTGCCGGCCGCCGAGCCCGAGCGCATCCGCGAGCAGGTCGAGGAGGTGATCGGCATCGACGCCTCCAACGCCGTGCTGATCTCGGCCAAGACCGGCCTTGGCATTCCCGACGTGCTGGAGGCCATCGTCCACCAATTGCCGCCGCCGCGCGAAGGCGACGCCACGGCGCCGTTGAAGGCGATGCTGGTCGACAGCTGGTACGACGCCTATCTCGGCGTCATCGTGCTGGTGCGCGTCATCGATGGCGTTTTGAAAAAAGGCCAGACCATCCGCATGATGGGCACCGGCGCCAAGCACCTGGTCGAGCGCACCGGCGTGTTCACGCCGGCCCGCATTAATGTCGACGAGCTCGGCCCCGGCGAATTCGGCTTCTTCACCGGCTCGATCAAGGAAGTGGCCGACACCCGCGTCGGCGACACCATCACCGAGGACAAGCGCACAACCGCCAAGGCGCTGCCCGGCTTCAAGCCGGCGCAGCCGGTGGTGTTCTGCGGCCTGTTCCCGGTCGACGCCGCCGATTTCGAGGATCTTCGCGCCGCGGTCGGCAAACTGCGCCTCAACGACGCCAGCTTCTCCTTTGAAATGGAAACCAGCGCGGCACTCGGCTTCGGCTATCGCTGCGGCTTCCTTGGCCTCTTACATCTGGAAATCATCCAGGAACGGCTGGAGCGCGAGTTCAACCTCGACCTCATCGCCACGGCCCCGAGCGTCGTCTACCGGCTGGCTCTGACCGACGGCTCGATGAAGGAGCTGCACAACCCGGCCGACATGCCCGACGTGGTGAAGATTTCGGCCATCGAGGAACCGTGGATCCGCGCCACCATCCTGACCCCCGACGACTATCTCGGCGGCATCCTGAAACTCTGCCAGGACCGGCGCGGCATCCAGGCCGACCTGTCCTATGTCGGCAAGCGCGCCATGCTGATCTACGATTTGCCGCTCAACGAAGTCGTCTTCGATTTCTACGACCGGCTGAAGTCGATCTCCAAGGGCTACGCCTCGTTCGACTATCACCTCACCGACTACCGGGAAGGCGACCTCGTCAAGATGTCGATCCTGGTCAATGAGGAGCCGGTCGACGCGCTCTCCATGCTGGTGCACCGCACGGCGGCGGAAAAGCGCGGCCGGCAGATGTGCGAGAAGCTGAAGGAGCTGATCCCGAACCATCTGTTCAAGATCCCGATCCAGGCCGCCATCGGCGGCAAGGTCATTGCCCGCGAAACCATCTCGGCGCTGCGCAAGGATGTCACCGCCAAATGCTACGGCGGCGACGTCTCGCGCAAGCGCAAGCTGCTGGACAAGCAGAAAGAAGGCAAGAAGCGGATGCGGCAGTTCGGCAAGGTGGATATCCCGCAGGAGGCGTTTATCCAGGCGCTGAAGATGGGCGATTGAGAAGCCGGTTGGCGCGCACAGCGCGCCAAGTCATCGATCCGGTGGATCGATGGCAGGCTTCGAAAGCGGGGGAGCTGCCGGAGGCAGCGGGCCCCCCGCCAGCGCGGCGCTGACGCTGCGCGGTGGGGATTAGTCTCTAGGACGCCCGCTCAGTCCGGTGCACGCTAATCTTGCGGTGTTGCCGCTAAGTCCCGAATAGGCGTGACTTACACCACAATCTCACCTGCCACCCAGCCGTTCCGTTGCGCAACCTATTGTACTTCAGAAGCATCTGTGTGCTAGCGTAATGCTGCAGGGGGATTCTGAAGCATGCCTAAGATCAAAAGAGAGTCATTCATCGAGAGCGAGCGAGCCGATCATTTCGCTGCGACATTGGAAGAGGCTACTCGTTCAACCGAGGAAGGCGTAAAATACTTTATCGAACCTGCCAAGGGCACGTTGTCTCGCGGAAAAACCCGGCGGCATCATTTCATTTTTGGCCGACGTGGCTCTGGGAAATCCAGTCTTCTGAATAAGTTACGTGCAGAATTAACCCTAGACAGGATGCCGGTAGCATATATCGATCTTGAGACGTTTAAGGGTCACAGTTACCCTGATGTTCTGATCAGTATCATTATTAAGACTCTAGATAGTTATTCGGAGTGGTTTTCCACGGCTGGGGTTTACCCCGCGTCGAAGCAGTCTTTTTGGAAAAAATTATTTGGTGCGAAACCTAGAGAGAAATCTATCGACTCTCGCAAAGTCGACGCCCTGCTCAAGCGAGTGACGCAAATGCGAGCTGAACTAGCTCACCTGCTAACAGAGCCTGAGGAGGTCGCGCGGGTCAGAAAATCAAGGCAAACAAAAGAACGAAGCGCTGATGGTAAGGGGTCGGTCGAACTACCCCAGCTACATCTCGAGGGCGGAGTTTCTCGATCTTCAGGGACAGAGAAAGAGATCTCCGACAACTATAGCTCGAAGAAAATTGAGACGCTTCACCGTCGTATTATCGATTTCAAACAACTTTTTGCAGACCTTTCTTCGGTTTCCGGGAAGCAGAGTTACTTATTTTTGGATGATTTGTATCATATTCGCTCTGATCATCAAGCTGAGGTCGTTGACTACTTTCATAGAATTACGAAGGGAACGAACACATGGCTCAAGATTGGGACTATTAAGCATAGAACTCAGTGGTATTTTTTCGGTCAGCCCCCCATAGGCATGAAACTGGGTGACGACGCCGACGAGATCGATTTGGATGTAACACTCGAGAAATATGACCTGACCAAAGAATTTTTGATAAAGGTTTTGGATCAGTTTTGCCGCGAGCACGACAGCAGGGTGGCCGATATTCTATCTGACGGCGCCAGAGACAGGCTTGTACTCGCCAGCGGTGGGGTTGCACGAGATTTTCTGAGTATTGTTCGACGTTCAATCGATGTCACCAGGCAACGCTTGGCGGGCAATGACCGTTTTCGCGGTGACAGAATTTCGGCTGAAGATGTTAACAAAGCAGCTGGCGAATTGGACGGATTCAAGCGTGAGGACTTCCGAAGAGATACATCCGACGATGACTCCCAGAGTTTAAACGACTTATTTGAGGATGTTAAGAAATTCTGCATCGAGAAAGTCAATTGTAATTGCATCCTTGTTAACAAAGAAACAAAGACCGATAGCGCTGGTATGATAAAAGAACTTGTCGACTTGAAGTTTTTACCTCATGTAAGGTCACGAGTTACGACTAGAGACAAAGCCGGACAGATCTATGATGCTTATATGCTCGATATTAGCCAATACTCTGGCGAGCGGAAAAGACGAAACCTTGATATGATTGAGTTTTGGCACAAGGACGGAGAGAACCAACTCAGAAGGAGCTCTCTGGTCTTTACCTGAAGAGGCAAGCTTCGTTGCCGTCTTCGGCCTCGCTATCAGCGACGCGTTGGGTATGCCAGCGCCTTCAAGGCAGCATTGCGCTCCGGGAAATAGTCCAGCCGCCGCCGTGACGCGCTGGTCGTGAGGACCTGCTGCTTGCCAGGATGCCCCGCTCTAGCCATCGACGACCTCATGGAAAGAATCGGCGAGGCTGACCGCGCTGGTGGTCGCCGTGCTGTTTGTGGTGTCGGCTTGCATGATTATCTGGGGCGCGCCCTTGCACCTCGCCGCCGCTGCCCGCCGTCTTCTATCCGTTCCTGGTGCTGACCTTTGTTGGCTGGATCTGGACTTTGGTGAGGGCGGTGCGGTGAGCCTTTGTCCGCTTCCGTACCAAACGTCCAGCCTGGTTGATCGGGCATCAGCGGGGCGGTAAAAAATTCGGGCGGCGGACCCTTGTCAGGTCGCCAGTGGCCGGCGCGGGCTCAGGCAACTGCCTCACCGGCATTCGCGCCGGCCATTTTCCAGCTGCATCCGGGCGGGCTAGCGCCGGGGCGAAGAACTCAAGAACGGTAAGCCAACGCCCGGCAGAGATTTTGAGCGTTGGCGCTGCCCCTCATCTGGCTGCCGCCATCTTCTCCCCGTAAACCTGTC
>NZ_RZQL01000341.1 GCF_003997935.1 Mesorhizobium sp. M7A.F.Ca.US.006.01.1.1 | reverse complement strand
CGCTCCGATTTCGCCCATCCCTGGCTCCGTCGAGGGCTGCTGCCGCTGCACTCGCCTCCTCTGTGAAAACCTCGACGTAGGAATTAAGCTTGCTATCGAGTTTTGCGATCCGCGAAAGATAGGCGCCTGTAATTTCTGCGCACGAAATCTCCCCTGTCGCTCGCATCTCGCTGAGCCGCCATGCCGGCAGAAAGCAAAGATCATCGGAATTCTTCAACCCGTTGGCCACTATTTACTCTTCCCAATAAATCTAATTAGAACATCTTGTCTACGAAGCATATGCTAACACCTACAACCGCGCTGGAAAGAACATGCGCGCCAACCATCAAGTCCTTTTTGGGTGACGACTACGGCAAGCTTTGCGTGAGATGCTTCGGCCGATTTGCGGCGCTGGTGCCTGGGGCCATGCCGATGATCACAGCATCGCTGTCCAACACTTTCCGGGCGGGCAGCTCGGTTTTAACCTGCCATGATGTTCGGCTCGGGGTTGAATTCGGAGGAAGGAAAGAGCGCCTTGAAAGAGCGTCTATATGCCTAGCGCACCGTAGGCGCGGCGGGGAACACGATGTCTTCAGCCAACGCCCTCGACAATGCGCAGATCCCGTTCAGCCGCACGGCCGAGAACCGCGCGGGCGGCCCTGTAGCCATCTGTCTCATAGGCCGCAATGGCCTTTTCGACACTTTCGAATTCGATAATAACGGTGCGCTGGTTGATGCCGTCCTCGAACACCTTGGCGGGCGCGCCACGCGCAAGTGCCGTTCCGCCGGCTTCGGCTAGCGCTGGCCCGGCGAGTTTTGCATATTCGGCCAGCGCGGCCGGGTGCGACACAGAGCGATAAAATGCGATCCAGTAACCTTTTGCCAAAGGAAATCTCCTTCTGTTGTGTGGCGCGACAGAGCACGCGTGGTCTCGCCTATGGGTGTCGTCCAGAATAGAGCGTCTGACTCGCGACAAGATCTACCTGGCTCTCCCACCGCTGAGAACTTTCCTGCGGAGCTGTAGGAGGTGCAGCAGTCAAAATTAGCGATAAGCGTTTAACGATAGGCGGTCAAGAGGCCTGGCTGGTGGGTGACACTCCAGCACGGAGCGGACTGCGTGGAGACTTCAGTCCATTTAACAAGCGGAGCTTCAGGCTAAGCCGCTGTCAGCGGAGTGGTCCGACGGCAAGTGCGGAACTGGCCTTTCCAGTGGAACCCGGCAAGAGCATCTACGTGCCATCGAGCCCTATTCGAGCAGCGTCTCGTTGGAGAAAAGAGAATGTTTCCAGCACCTAATACTCCCTCTGAGGCGTGGTATGACCGCGCCTGCAAGGTCATGCCAGGTGGCAGCACTCGGCGGGCACTCTACGACATGCGCTCCTATATGCATTCGGGGTACGGATGCAGAGTGCTCGACATTGACGGCAATTTATTTCTGGACGGCTCCAACAACTTCATGGTTCTCATCCACGGGCACAAGCACCCGCCGACGATCGCCGCAATCAAAGATCAACTCGACCGCGGGGTAAGTTTTGGTCTACCGGCGACGGGAGAGGTGCAACTGGCCGAGCATCTTTGCAACCGTGTGGCGTCGGTCGATCGCGTTGTGTTCTGCAATACTGGATCCGAAGCAGTCATGCATGCCATGAAGGCCGCGCGTGCACTGACGCAGCGGCCAAAGATCGTAAAATGCGAGGGCCTTTACCATGGTTCCTACGATTACGCCGAGGTCTCCAACACGCCTCCAGTCACGCTTGGGGCTCAGGGCTTCCCGATGTCGCGCGCCTTTGGCCCCTACACTCTGCCACATGTTCTGGAAGATGTCCTTGTCGTACCTTTTAACCATGCAGTCATGGCAGAGGCCATCATTCGCGAACACGCAGATGAGATCGCCGGAATTGTCATTGACCCGGTCCCTTCTCGCATCGGCTACGCCGTGGCGGATCCAGAATTTCTTAGAATGCTTCGAAGTGTGTCAGACGAACTTGGCATCCTGCTCATCTTCGACGAAATCGCGTCCTTTCGGGTAGCGCATGACGGTGCCCAGGGGATGTTGGACGTCCGCCCAGATTTGACAACGTTCGGGAAAATTATAGGCGGTGGTATGCCAGTCGGGGCGATTGGTGGAAGTGAGAAAGCAATGCAGATCTTCGACCCGTCGCGTGCAAGTGCTTGCCTGTCATTCACTGGTACCTTCAACGCCAACCCAATGACCATGGCCGCCGGCTTGGCGACGCTTGTCCACTACACCGAGGATGAAGTTCTCAGGGTCAATGAGATGGGCGATCAATTGCGGGCAGCCCTACGCGGAGGGATCGAGCAGAAGGGCTTACCCGCCCATGTTGGAGGCTGCGGCTCCTTTGTCTCGCTGTTCTTCGCGCCCCGTATTGGCAATAGCTATCATTCGGTCGCACATCGGCCTGAGGAACTGCCGCTGCTTAAGCGGTACTGGTCTGCAGCGATTGACCGGCGGCTACTCATCGATGAGTCCGGCCGGCTCAATATCTCCACGGCCTATACTTCGGGCGATATCGAGGAAGCCTCCGAAATCATATTGGCCTCGTTGGAAGAGGCGTTTGATGCACCGCTTTCAGTTGCTAAGCAACGCCGGTCGGTGTGACGAACGCTTCTTTATTGCGAGCCTGCCTCAGCCGCGGCATCCGCGGCAGCTGTGCCGCGCGAGCAAGCGTATGCCTTATAGCCAACCCTGGACGTTGCCGATGACAAGCCCAGCTTTGTCCGACCTAGCCAATATTGTGGGTTCAGCTCACGTACTGACCGCTCCAGAAGATATGGCCGCGTATACACGCGATTGGCGCGGTCGATTCTCAGGGAATGCAGCTGCAGTTGTGCGGCCTCGCTCCACCGCGGAGGTCGCGGGGATCATGGCCTGGGCGTTTCGAGAAGGTCGGCGCGTCGTTCCGCAAGGAGGAAACACAGGAGTGGTCGGCGGTGGAATCCCCGATGACACCGGCAATGAAATAATTGTCTCGCTTGGGCGGATGGACCGCATCCGTTCAATCGACCGGACCAACGATACGATGGTTGTTGAGGCGGGTTGCATACTCGCGAATGTGCAGGCAGCAGCCGTGGAGGCCGACCGCTTGTTCCCGCTCAGCCTGGCTAGCGAGGGCAGTTGCCAGATTGGCGGCAACATTGCCGCAAACGCCGGCGGCCTCGAGGTCGTGCGCTATGGGGCGATGCGGGAACTCGTGCTCGGGCTCGAGGTAGTTCTTCCCAACGGCGACGTGCTGGGCGAGATCGCACAGCTGCGCAAGAACAACACCGGCTACGATCTCAAGCATCTCTTCATTGGTTCGGAAGGCACTTTGGGCATCGTTACTGCCGCGGCGCTCAAGCTCTTTCCTCGGCCAAGGTCAACGGCAACCGCATTCTGTGGACTTCAGTCACCCGAAGACGCACTTGAGATTTTGAGCCGGGTGAAAGAACAATGCGGCGCCAGACTTTCAACTTTCGAGATCATCAGCGCCCGGCAGCTAGAGGTCGTGTTTCGACACATCAAGACTGCGTCTCCACTCGACAAACGGCATTCCTGGTATCTCCTGATAGAAATCACAGATTCGATATTAGATGCAGGTCTTTCCGAGCTGCTGATGGACACGCTCTCGGCATGTATCGAGGGAGGAATACTGTCAGACGCGGTCATCGCGCAATCGGAAGCACAGCGCTCGGAGTTCTGGGCGCTCCGGCATGTCATCTCGGAGAGCAATCTCCACGCGGGGCGCGTGTTGTCGCACGACACCTCGGTTCCGGTTTCGTCATGTGCGGCCTTCATCAGACAGACGGAGCGGGCTTTATCCGGGCGATCCGACATGGAACTGACGTTCGTAGGGCATCTCGGCGACGGGAATGTCCATGCAGTCGCAATTTTTGATCGTGAGAAAGTGGGCTCCGCTGAATTCGAAGCTCGGGCCAGCGAGGTCAGCAATATCGTTTACGAGATTAGCGCCTCACTAGGTGGAAGCATCAGTGCAGAACACGGCGTGGGTGTTTCGCTGCGCGACAAACTGGCGACTTTCAAGGACCCGCGGGAACTCTCATTAATGCGGTCTATCAAAGCTGTCTTCGATCCGACTGGTATCATGAATCCTGGAAAACTATTCAGCGCCTGTCCGAGCAATGCAACATCTTAGTCGCTCTGCAACGCAAGCCTGCACTATTCTTCCAATACGGTTTGACACGATGAACATCTATCAGAGTCTGATCAAATCGCGGCTGTCGTCAAGGCAGAGTGGGCCCGTCGGGGAATGGGCATGACAACGACACATATCGTCGTCGGTGGCGGCATCGCGGGTGTGTCGGCGGCGCTTTATATGCGCCGGGCGGGGTTGGATGTTACGCTGATCGACCCGCTGCCCTCCCCAGGGGGCGCGAGCTTCGGCAACGCCGGCATCATCAGTGCCGACACGGTCGTTCCGATTTCTGTGCCGGGGATGCTACGCAAGGTGCCGAGCTGGCTAATGGACCCATTGGGGCCGCTGACAATCCGCAAATCTTATCTGCCCCGGGCCACGCCATGGCTGCTGCGTTGGCTTTGGGCCGGACGCATGCGCCAAGTGCTGAAGAGCTCGGACGCGTTACGTGCCTTGCACAGCCCGATTTGGGACGTATACCGTGATCTTCTGGGCGCTAACGCATTTGCGGACTTGTTACGCCCTTTCGGCCACGTGCAGCTTTGGGACGGAGAACTTGAAAGCCCGGCAGCAGCTCTCGAGCGCCGGCTTCGCGAGCGGCATGGGGTCAAGTCCCAGCCGCTTCGCTTCGATGAGCTGCGCGAGATGTTTCCAGGCTTAGCGAAAATGCCTCTCCGTGGGATACTGATACCGGGGAACGGTCATATCGTCAGCCCTCGCCGTCTGGTCTCCCATTTAGCCGCCGTTGCTTTAGCTGAAGGTGTACGGTTCGTGCCCGAGCGCGTGTTGAAGTTGATCCCACGCGAGGCTGGTGACTGGACCGTGATGACCAACGCTGCCAATCATCGAGCCGCGCGGGTACTGGTCGCCGCCGGCGCATGGTCAGCGACCCTGCTGAATCCCCTAGGTCTGTACCTTCCCCTGGACACCGAGCGCGGCTATCACGCCATGTTCTCCGGATCGCCCGTTCAGCTAACTCACACTGTTCTTCATAAGGATTGGGGCGTAGCCCTGTCTCCCTTCGAGGAAGGACTATGCGCTTCTGGTACGGTGGAAATCGCCGGTTTGCACGCACCCCCAGATGAGCGCCGCGCGGCAGCGGTAGCGCGACGGGCCATGCAGTTGTTCCCAGAACTCGAGGGCGTAGAGCCGACTATTTGGATAGGGTTCCGCCCTTCCATTCCCGACAGTCTTCCTGTGATAGGCGCGGCGCCCGGGTTCCGTGGTCTCTTTCTATTGTTTGGACACGGCCACAACGGAATGACAGGTGGGCCCACCGGCGCTCGACTTGTGACCGAGCTAATGCAGAACCAAGCGCCGTTCATCGACCCGACACCCTATGCCGCCAGTCGGTTTTTGCGCGGCGCACCCACTTGATTGGCGCACGGTCAAATGCCGCGTCACTGAGATTTGCTCCCAATCCGATCATCGTAGATCAAGCGGGCTGACCACCGGAAGTTCTTTTTTCCTACCGCAAAGATGTAGAAGTAAGGAAGCGAGCGATGCGTCTTCACATTCAGAACCAAAAAAAAGATACGGGGTTCGCGATATCGCTGGCTCAGTGGCAAGCCGGCGTGCGTCGACACCCCGATATGGCGAGCATTAACGTGACCGTCTGTAACGACGACGCCGGTTTCGAACGGGCGTTGGAAGATGCTGAGGTGCTTGTCGCCTGGGTCGACGATATTAAAGAGCGCTTTCCTCGC
>NZ_RZQL01000033.1 GCF_003997935.1 Mesorhizobium sp. M7A.F.Ca.US.006.01.1.1 | reverse complement strand
GCATCTTCCGCCCATGCCAGCAGCTACGCCGCCAGAGCGTCATCCGCAGCCTGCTTGATCAGCCATTCGATGTGATTTGACCACATCTGCAACACCTCGCGCTTCTCCTTGACGTTGCTATAGAGATCGTAGATTTCGCCAATGTCTCCGGTGCGGGCTCACAGCCCGTCCATATAGCCGCCAGTCTGCTGCCTTCGAGTGGCCCATGTTGGCCGCGGCCAGGAAGTGGCGACGATTGAAAGGACAAAATCAGTTGCCGAAACTCATCGCAGGTGACGGTCTGGTGGCAATTTGGGCACATCTTGTGTCTCGTCGCCAGTAAACACGGATGCCCGGCAGGAGCTGAGCTCGCTGCCGGCGGAAATCGTAGAGCGCCAGCGACGCATTCTGATCTTTCGTCAGGCAGTCGACCGCCTTGGCATACGCCTCGGCCTCCATCTCGATCGACCTGAACCGGTATCTTGTGCGCCATCCGGACGATCTGGGAAAGCTTGGCCGGGCCGGCGCCTTCCCAGGCGCACGGGAAGCGCGACGACCCATGTGGACCTTGGATTTCACTCCGCACTTACGCTGCTTTGGCCTTGTCAGCAGCCTGAGCATAAAGCGTGCTCAGCTTTCAGGCCGAGCACTCATCCATTGTTGACAGCACCTGTCGTCATTCAGGATCGCCCCATTCTCGCAGGCCGCTTGCAGCTTTCAGGCTGTTGTCAGCCAGGGCCGCCATAAAGGGTCTCGTTAAACAATTCAGGAGGCCGTTCCAATGAACAATCAGTTTGCGAGACTTTTTCGAGGACCAGGTATGCAGGCTTGTTTCAGGACAAAGAACTTTCTGGCGGCAACCACCGCGATGACGACGGTATTCCTGCCGGCTGTGTCTCTCGGGGTGGGTCTGGTAGCATTTCCAACTGGAGAAGCGTTGGCCGACGACCCGATTTCGATCCCGCTGGAGTATGTCGGGGAAGGCCATGACCGCCTGGGCATCTGGGCCAAGATCAACAATGGCAACGCGCAGCGATACGTATTCGACACGGGCTCGGACCAGCTCAACACGCAGATCGGGTCAGAGGTGACCGGGGTCCGCCCGATTGCCGACACGCCTTACGTATATACGTACGGGGACGGAACGTATGGTAATAAGCTTCAGAACGTGGAAATTGATAAATTTACATATGTCGATCCAGATCAAAAGATAACAATCGACGGGCCGTCTGTAAGCGATAAGAAATACCGGGCTGCTCGCATTCTCGATTTTGTCTATACCCATGCGTATTGCAAGGACAACAATCTTAAGTGCACGCCGGGATCCGTGACGGATGGACTTAAAGATATGTATGGTCAGGATCTCCAAGAACCTTATCACGCCGATAAGGAGCAGCGGGCGAAAATGACCGCTGGCAAGATGGCAGACGAAGGCGGCGATTTCGCAGGTACATTCGGGGCCGGCGATTTTCTTGGCAAGACAAGTGTCTGGGGCATGATGGGCAGTGTCACCAGGTCTGGCTACGTGGTCTCCGCCAATGTGAATCCGGATTCCGAGAGCGACCAAACGCCTGGCTGTTCCCCCTGCACGATTGTCAACCTCAATCCAAGCCTCCGGGCCCAATATACTAATGCCATGCCATGGGGAGAACCCGAGGAAAAAGATCAGGATTCTTATCAGAATTTTCCTGGCTCTGGCGCCAATGCCTCGACCGAATACGAAGGCAGCTACAATCTGCAGTACACGGTTAAGGATGGAGCCCCACCAATCACCGACCCCAACAAGACCGCGGTATTGCTCGACACCGGCACACCGGGCGGTGGCAGTCTGGAGATCAGTGATGCGATGCTGAAGCAATTTCAGGATGCGGGCGTCAAACTTAAAAATGTTCGGAGAAATGAGCAACGCGAGATCGTAAGCGCATCGGGCAACATCCCGAGCGTTACAATCGCAGGAACGGATGGCGATCCGGTAAGGCTGGACAATATCGACTTCACCTACACCAGCGGCACGACGGAACAACCCAATGACCAGACCAGTTTTGTTGCCGGTCTTGACTTCTTCAAAAACAGATCGGTCATTTTCGATCTGGAGAAGAAGTATACCGCTTATACGTCACATTTCGTCACTGCCAGCAACTTCTCTACCGATTCATCCGCACCCGAAGGGACCGGTCTGAGCAGGATCACGACGAGCATGGGGAATGAGGGCGGGTTCGGCATAGCGGGTGTCGTCTCCGGCTCCGGATCGCTGACGCTTGATACAAAGACGGTGGTCCGGATGACGAATGTCAACACCTACACCGGCGAGACGAATATTGCTCAGGATGCCTATCTCTCGCTTGCGGGGCTCGGCAACATCCAACGGTCAGCGAAAGTCGTTGCAGACGGCACGTTCGATATCTCCGAACATGGAAATGGCAGCGACTATTGGGGAATCTCCGACGCCTACAACGATGCCCGTATTCGTAGCCTGAGTGGCAGCGGAACGGTCGAACTGGGCAAGCGTACCCTGGTGCTAACGGATTCGAACGACACGTTCGCCGGCAGCATCAACGACCTCGACGTTGATAACAATAATATGGGCGGCAAACTATTCGTTGCCGGTGGCGTGCAAACGCTGAGCGGAAAGAACAATTTTTCCGGCATGACGACGGTCGGTTCCGGCGCGGGATTGCTGCTTGCCGATACAGGTGTGCTTTCCCATGATGCGACCACGTCCGGCTTTCTCGGGAATGACGGGCAGATCGGGGGCACGGCTATCGCAAACAGCGGCGGTGTCGTCGCAGGCGGCGGCACCTACGGTGCGGTCACCATTTCCGAGGGCGGCACGGTCGCTCCTGGCAGTGCGACCGATCCGAGCAGGATCGTCACCACACTGACTGTCACGGGCGATTTCGCGCAGCAGTCCGGATCGATCTATCAGGTCGACCTCGCAAGGTCGTCCGATCTCATCGATGTTGGCGGAGCAGCGGCGATCGACAGCGGCGCGCAGATCGAGCTGCTGCGGCAGGGAACGCTATCGGTCGATGCCCGATATACTCTGCTCTCCGCAGCAGGCGGCGTAAGCGGCACCTATGGCGGGCTGACGGGGGCTCTGGCGACAGACGCGACGCCCTTCGTCGATTTCCAGCTCGTCTACGATGCCAACAATGTCTATCTCGATATCAGCCGCACATCGACGGCGTTTGCCGATGTAGCCAGCACCTTCAATCAACGCTCGGTCGCCGCAGCGGCTCAGGCGCTTGGAAGCGGTAATCCGATCCAGGACAACATCCTGTTCCTGACGGCGCCGGAAGCCCGCAACGCTTTCGATATGCTATCAGGCGAGGTTCATGCTTCCATTCATAGCGGCCTCATCGAGGACAGTCATTCTGTACGCGATGCCGCGAGCGAACGGATCCGTGCGGCGTTCGACGGCGTCGGTGCCTCCAGCGTTCCGGTGATGACTTATGGGCTGGGTGGTCTGGAACTGGCCCCGGCAACGAGTGAGAATTTCGCCGTATGGGGCCGTGGCTTCGGCGCCTGGGGTCATCTCGACAGCGACGGCAATGCCGCCGGTCTCGATCACTCGACAGGCGGCTTTCTGGCTGGCGGTGACGCGGCTGTCGGCGAAAGCTGGCGGCTCGGCCTCATCAGCGGCTACAGCCATACCTCCTTGGAGGCGGACGATCGCGCGTCGTCGGGCTCGAGCGAGAATTACCATCTCGGTCTTTTTGCCGGCACGCAGAACGGCAATCTCGGTTTTCGTTCCGGCCTTGCCTATACCTGGCACAGCATCGAGACCGGCAGGTCCGTGGTCTTTCCAGGCTTCGCCGACAGCCTTTCGGCCGATTACGACGCCGGCACGTTCCAGGCCTTTGGCGAGCTCGGCTACCGTATCAATACGGCTTCGGCTTCCTTCGAGCCCTACGCTAATCTCGCTTATGTGAATTTTGACGCCGATGGCTTCACCGAGAATGGCGGCGCAGCCGCCTTGTCGAGCGGGGATCGCTCGAGCGACACGGCGTTTACCCCGCTAGGTCTGCGTGCGTCGACGGTACTGACCCTCGGCACCGTGACTGCTACCGCGCGCGGCGGTCTTGGCTGGCGCCACGCCTTCGGCGACGTCAGGCCGGATACCGCTCTTGCCTTTGCTGGCGGTTCCTCCTTCGCCATCAAGGGCGTGCCGATCGCAAAGAACGCAGCTCTGCTCGAAGCTGGGCTTGACGTAAACATCACCGAGAACGCGACGTTCGGCATCGCCTATCAGGGACAGATCGCCTCGGATGCCCAGACACACGGGTTCAGCGCCAAGCTCGGCGTCCGTTTCTAAATCACCCGCAAAAGAGATTGGTTATGAAGTCAGTGAGTGCATTTTCTTTTACCGTCGTTCTCGGCTCAGCGACGGTGATGTCTGTGTCCGCCGCGCGAACGGACGATGCCTGCTACAACAAGGCACAAAGCCTATGATGACGCAATGTTCAATCGACGACCTGAAGCCAGTCGATGGCGAGCTTGACAAGCTCTACAAGGAGATGGAGACCCGGCTCAAAGAGTCCCGGCGCATGTCCAGGAACTGGTCGAGACCGCGAGGGGCTACAACGCCACCTCGGAGAACACGCGCGACGCCTACCCCAAGGATTGGCGGCATTTTTCCTCCTGGTGCCGGCGCGCTGGCTTCGATCCCCTGCCTCCGGGCTCGAAGGTGATCAGGCTCAATATCAGCGCCTGTGCCTCGGGCACCGCCGCCGGCGATCCGAAGCGTGGCGCCCCTGCCCTTTAGTTTGCGACCATCGAGCGGCGGCTTTCCGGCCTCGCCTGGAACTTTACCCAGCGCGGCCGGCCGTTGGACCGCGCGGAGCGGCATATCTATAAGGTTCTTGCCGGCATTCGCCGCAAGCACGCAAAGCCACCGCGGCAGAAAGAGGCGGTCCTGGCGACGATCTGCTGGCGATGATCGCCACGCTCGGCCACGACCTCAGGGCCTGCGCGACCGCGCTATTTTGCTCCTGGGCTGTGGCGGCGGCCTGCGGCGCTCCGAGATCGTCGGTCTCGACGTCATGCGCGACGACAACAGCGATGGCGCCAGCTGGATCGAGATTTTTGACGGCAAGGGCTGCTGGTCACCCTGCGCGGCAAGACCGGCTGGCGCGAGGTCGAGGTCGGCCGCGGCTCCAGCGACCACACCTACCCCGTAGTCGCGCTCGAGAGCTGGATCCGCTTTGGCCGCATCGCACGTGGACCCCTGTTCCGCCGCATCTTGTCGATCAGGTCGATATAATACGAAAAAGCCGCCGCCATTCGGGACGGGCGTCGGCTATCATGTCCAGCCATTATGCGGCGAGCGGATAGCTTTCGCCGGACCAGGCAGAGAACTTGGCGGCAAAAGCCTTCATCTCGTCGACCGCGAATGTGGTGCGCGGTTGCGAACTCGACTTGCTGGGCGAGAGGGACCTCGCCGAGAAAGGCGCTGACATGAGCGGGATGCTGCTTGGCCAAATCGAGATCCGCAAAGCAATCGGCCAGCGCCGCGTCGTCCAGCTGTACGCTGCAGGGCGCGTTCACGTCGTCAAGACGGATGCCAAATGCTTGCTCATAATGGCCGCAAGGTAATCGTTTCGGGTCGGAGACACAAGTTGCCGCCTCCTTCGCCGTAGAGTGGCCCGATACAATCACGATCGATATTGCCACCTCTTATCGATAGTGATCGCATAGTTCCCTGATTCGACTCTCAACCGCTCATATCAAGCGATTACTTCCATGTATCTGCTGCGCTAGCCCGTCCTGGCCTTGGAGTGTCGCTCCTCACCTCCTCCACCACTCACCAGCCCGATGGGAGTATCGCCCGCCAGCAGCTTCTCCTTGCTGAGCAGCGCGGCAACCTCAATCGCCTCGAAATCGGGCAAATCCCGCAGTGTGTCGAGGCCGAAGTGCAACAGGAAGGTCTTGGTCGTGACGTAGGTGTAAGGCGTGCCAAATTCAGCGGGCAGGCAGACGTTGACCCACAACAATCAAGGGGACGGTGCAGGCCAAGATTGCGGCAGGGCTTGGGCCCCCCACCCTTCTCCTCAGAACTCCGCTGCTTCCAGCTGGCGGCTGAAACTCACAGGCGCAGCCAGCTTGGTCTCTAACAGCATCGATCGCATCATGGTGTCTGCCATGAATCCGTGTGCGTGAAGCGCTCCAGAGCGAAGATGTTGGGCGTCAACCAGGTTCACTCCAATGAGCTTCACTTCTCGAGTTCTGCACAGTGTCCACGACTGGCGCCGGAGGTTGATCCGGTGATTAGGAGGAGCACTCGTTGTCGGATTCTCGACGATGTCGGACATGTGACACAACGCTTCCAGAGCGATCGCATTGTTCCGAAACGATTTTCCCAGTTGGCACGAAGGTTGCGGCCCTATGCGCAAAAGCACTGCGATGCCGCACCGACTGGAAGAACTCATCAATGATCACGCTTTTCGAACATGTGGGCGCCGCTACCGACACTGAGCGTTCCCGAGCCGACGGAAGCCTCTATCCCTTCTTTCTGAAGGCTGTCCGGACATGAACGCATTTGATGTCCGTCCAACGCTTGATGCTCCCGACGACGATCCCTATGTCTGGCTTGAAGATGTAGAGGGCGAGCGGGCACTTGCCTGGGCCGCCGGCCAATCGGCAAGGACTCTGAAGCACTTCGGTGGAACGCAGTTCGAGCGCGACCGCGCGGCTCTGACAGCCATTTTCGACAATCGCGACAATCTTCCCCTGATCGCGCGCCGTAGTCAGTACCTCTACAATTACTGGCGAGATGACGGTAATCCACGCGGACTGTGGCGCCGGACCACCCTTGCCGCCTACATGAAGGCGGATCCCCAATGGGAGCTACTGCTCGATCTGGATGCTCTCGCGGCTAGCGACGGAGAGGACTGGATCTGGGACGGCGCGTCCATCGAGCCGGAGAGACGGGAAAGAGCCGTTCTGCGCCTGTCGCGCGGCGGCAGCGACGCGGTCGTGCATCGCGAATTCGACCTGATTTCTCTGAGCTTTGTCGCCGACGGCTTCAACCTCCCCGAGGCCAAAGGCTACGTTAATTGGCTGGACCCTGACACGCTTCTGCTTTCCAGTGCGCTTGGTAATGGCATGGCCACCCGCTCCGGCTATGCGCGCACAGTTCGACTGTGGAAGCGTGACGCGGATCCCCTCACCACGCCGGCAATCTTCGAGGCCGGGTTCGAAAGCTTCCAAGTGTCTGGTCATTCGGACCGCACCGGCCGCAGCGAGCGCCTTTGGTTCATCGAGCAGCCGGCCTTCTTCGAGAAGATCAGCTGGATCGGCGATAGGAGCGGGCCGAGGAGGCAGATCGATCTTCCTCGCGACGCGTCGTGGCGGGTCTTCGGCGACTGGCTGGCGGTAAGGCCGCGCAAGCCCTGGACGGTGGGAGGCACCACCCATCCCGCCGACGCGCTGATCGTCATCTCGCTTTCCACTTTCCTCGCCGGCGGACGCCGTTTTGAGACCCTGTTTCAACCAGGGGAAAGGCGCTCCATGCAGTCATTCTTCTGGAATGACGGGAAGCTCATTATCTCTTACCTCGTCAATCTCGCACCGCGTTTCGAGATGTTCACTCCCGGCCACCAGGAATGGACGCGCCGAGTCCTGAACACCCTGCCCGCCGAAGGTACTGTCGACGTCTGGTCATTCGATGCGGCAGTTCACGAGACCAATGGAGAGGTCCTGATCTGTGCTCAGGATCCGATCACGCCGCCGCAGCTCTTGCTGTTCGATCTGAATGCCGCGCCGTCTCTCAGCGCTTCAGCAATCCTGAAGCGCAGCCCGGAGAATTTCGATGCATCCGGACTGGTGGTCACGCGCCACGAGGCAGTCTCTATCGATCATGAGCTGATCCCCTATACGCAGGTTGGTCCGGCGAACGGGAACGGAGATGCTCCGATTCACCTTTCCGCTTATGGCGGGTTCGGCGTATCATTCCTGCCCTACTACAACTCCCCGCTGGGCAAGCTGTGGCTCGAGCGCGGTGGCACGTGTGTCGAGGCGAACATCCGCGGCGGCGGCGAGTTCGGCACCCGCTGGCACGAAGCCGGGCGCAGGGAGGGCAAGCGTCTCGCCCACGACGATTTCGCCGCCGTTGCCTCCGACCTCGTGCGAAGGGGCATCACCCTGCCGAGGCGGATTGCCGCCGAGGGTGGCTCAAATGGCGGCCTGCTGATCGCAAACATGCTGACCCGCTATCCTGAGCATTTCGGGGCTCTGTTCTGCACAGCACCGCTTATCGACATGCGTCGCTACACCAAGCTCTTGGCGGGCGCGAGCTGGATCGACGAATATGGCGATCCGGACAAGGTTCACGATTGGGCTTTCCTGAAGGAAATCTCCGCCTATCACGCCGCAGCGCCGGGACAGCCCTATCCGCCTATCCTGATCGCCACCACGAAACGCGACGACCGCGTCCATCCGGGCCATGCGCGCAAGATGGCCGCAAAACTGCAGGCTCTTGGCTATCCCGCTTACTTCTACGAGGCCAGCGCAGGCGGGCACGGCTGCGGCGAGGACAATCGGGAGCAAGCCGCATTCATCAGTCTAGGCACCAATTTTCTCCGCAGCGCAATCGGCTTCAACGATCACCCTCCGGAGACGGCGGAACGCGTTGCAACGCAAGAGGGGCATTTGAGGTCCATCAACAATTCATTCGAGCAGGAGACGAAATAGTGCAGTGCATCCTTTCTGAACATCAAGGAGTGAATCTCATGGCGAGAACGCGAATGGGCGTAGCGCGGGCAACAGCAGCGGCGGTGGCCCTGATCATGGTGGGACAGCAGGCCGTCGCCGCGGAGCCTGCGCAAGCAGAGACCGTCCTGGCGGAGACGGGAGCCTCGGTCACCGAAGCGCCAATCCCTTGGCAGGTCCGCCTGCGGGCGTTGGGCGTCGTTACGAAAGATCTGGGCTACGTTGATACGCTTCCCGGCTCCGGTCTTTCGTATTCGGACACGGTGACGCCGGAACTCGATATCTCGTATTTCTTCACCGACAACATCGCCGCCGAACTCATACTCGGTACCACTTATGCCAACATCGCGGGCCAAGGGACGATCGGAGGGTTGGGCAACATCGGCAAAGTTTGGCTGCTGCCGCCGACACTCACGTTGCAGTACCATTTTACCGATCTCGGCGCGTTCAAGCCTTATGTCGGCGCCGGCGTGAACTACACGATCTTCTACAACCAGGACACTGGCAGCGCTGATGCTCTCAAGGTGAAGAACACGTTCGGCACGGCGCTGCAGGTCGGATTCGACTACATGGTGGACCAGCACTGGGGCCTCAACTTCGACGTGAAGAAGCTTTTCCTGAAGCCGGACTTCGACGTCACGGTGACCGGCGCGAAGCTGACGGGGAAGGCGGAGCTCGATCCCTGGCTGATAGGCGCAGGTGTCACCTACCGCTTTTGAATATCAGAGTGAAGTCTGCTTCCCGACTGCCGGTTTAAATGAAGGGCGCCTCGCGCGCCCTTTTTTACGGTCGACACTGCAGCGCAAGACCTCATGAAGCTATTGTCGGGCGGGGTTCTCTTCCGGCGGACCAAGAAGATGCACTGGCCAACCGGCCTTGCGCCTGAGGTGGAGTGCTTAGAAGCGCTTTGGATCGGGACGGGCTTTGGTATTGTGGGTGGAATGCTTCAGCCAGACCATTTGCCAGCATCGTCTCCCGGACGTCATGTGTGAGCTTCTTTGTCAGCGCAAGGCGAACACGGATCTCCTAGCAGGCCGTTGAAGAAGTGTCCCGTTTGGCCTTGAGGATTGCCTCGTCGCCGTTGTGATAGAAGGTGATGTCGATGGAGCCGTCGTCGAGCAGTTCAGCATGGCCGTCGCCTGTGACCTCGTCCATTTCGTCGAATCCGACCCATGTGAAGAAGACCGTCGACGGGCCGTAGCCGAGTTCGAGGGTTAGATGAGCCAAACGCCAGTGGGGCGTCCTGGGGACGACGCGCGCGAGATTCTGGTCGTGGTGGCCAGCCCAATACGATGTGAGAAGTTGCTGCCGGTGCGGGTACCGGAGGTCGCCGATAGTGACAGCCGATGTTCGACAGCGGCAAGGACATGCTCAGCCGTCAACGCGCCGAGGGCTTGGCCGGGAATGGTGGTGATGGAACCAATCCAGAAAGCGGCGGCTGCCCAGGAGAACGCCTTCGCGGGACTTTGACTCCAGTCCGCACACCCTGCTCAGATAGTCCGAAAAAGAGGTCAGAAGCGGAGCATCCGGATTATTATCTACACTGGGAACAGAAGCATGGAAGCGTTCTGGAGCCACTCGCCGCGCGTTTACCAGTGCCGACACTGCTCCAAGCTGACTATCTGCCATGACCACCTGCCGAACGTAGTCCGTTGATGCCACCGGTACCCTTCGCGGTCTGCTCCAGCGGGAAGATCGGGTCTGATCGACCCTGCTGACCTGTGCGGCGGCCTCTCTCGCTAGGGCGTCCCCCTTCCTGTCGTCCTCCTCCGCCGCTTTCGGCTGCTTTCGGCCCGCCGCCCTCGCCAAGGCGTCGTAGTCGGTAAGCGCGTCCTCCGTCTCCTTTAGGGGCTTCATCGCGTGACTAGAGTTTAGCGCGTGTTTGTAGGCGGCGGACCGAATGGTCGTCGAAATGCCACTCAGCGCCACCGCAAGATGCCCTAGGGCTTCCGCCTCATGATCTGACAGCGGCACGTCACGATTAGAGCCGATTGCCCTGCCTTCTTCCAGTTTCACAATGTTTGTAGTCATTTCCTGCTCCATCGCGTTGACTGAGATACGATGGAGACGGAAGTGGAGAACAAATTTTTACAAGCAACTAAGATGATATTCTCGTCAACGGGACAATAGTGGACGTTGAGGGCGGCGAACAGGGTGGTGGTGCCGTTGCGCTTGTAGTCGTGCCTCATCGTACCGAGCCGCCCCTTCTTCATCGGCAGGCCGGGTGGGTGCGGTCGAGCGCCGGATCTGGCTCTTTTCATCGACCGACAGAACGATGGCATGGGCCGGCGCATCGAGATAGAGGCCGACGACGGCGCGCAACTTGTCGACGAACTTCGGATCATTGGAGAGCTTGAACCTGGCGCCAGCGGTGGGGTGCGAGACCATGCGCCTTCCAGATGCGCCTGACGGCGCTGGCGCTGATTGCGGCGGCTTGCGCCATCATGTCGGCGGTCCAGTGGGTCCTCTCGCCCGGCGGATCGGCAAGCGTCAGTGCCACGACGCGCTCGCCGACATCGGGACCGAGCGGCGGAATGCGCCACTGTCGCGTCTTGTCGCGCAGCAGCCCGTCACAGCCTTCCGCGGCAAAGCGCTCCTGCCAGCGCCAGACGTCGGTCTTCGACTTGCCGATGCGGCGCATGACCTCGCCGGTGCCGACGCCGTCGGCGGGCAAAAGCACTATCTCGGCGCGCCAGACATGCTTTTGCGGGGCGTTGCGATCCCTGATCAGCGCCGTCAGACGGACGCGATCGGCCGACGAAACGGTGAACGATCTTCCTGTGCGCATGCGCCAGACTCGCACGCGCAGGCCAGAAAGGGAATCTCTGATTGGACTCCTATGTCAGGCGGGAACCACTAGACGCCGAGACCGCCGATGCAGACATGTTTGGTGTCGAGATAATCCACGATGCCCTGGAGGCCGCCTTCCTTGCCGAGGCCCGATTCCTTGACGCCGCGGAACGGCACCTCCGGCGTGGTGATCAGGCCTTCATTGACGCCGGTACTTCAGTCCTTCCATCACGCGGAAGGCGCGACCGAGATCGCCGGTGTAGAAGTAGGCCGCGAGGCCGAACTCGGTGTCGTTGGCGAGCGGCGTGCCCGACCTGAGACATGGGTGACGTTTTGTACCGGACACGGATGAAGTGCACCCCTCGGGTGAGCGTTTGCTCGATAATATCCACTGAAGTGAAGCAGTCGGTCTTAATGCTGGAACTCATGCCACCCGACCGACCCGGGAATTCGCAGCAGCGGCGCCGTCGAGTGCAGAACGAATGCCGTCAACCAAGGGGTCGATCTCGCTTTCGGTGATTATATAGGGCGGACAGATTCCAAGCACTTCTCCCATATTGCGGATCATGACGCCGTGCTCGCGGCACCGCCGCTCGACATCGCCGATCCTCAGCTCGGGCGCGAAGACGCGACGGGCGCACGATCCTCGACGATCTGAACCCCCGCGATGAAGCCGCGGCCGCGGGCTTCACCGACAAGCGGATGGTCGCCGAGCGCGTCCGCGAGGGCTCCATGCAAGTGATCGCCGAGACGACGCGCCTGGGTCACGAAATCGATCTCGCTGTAGATCCTGATCGCCTCGGCGGCGACGGCCGCTATCACCGGATGACCGGAGTAGGTGAAACCGTGACCGAACACGCCGACCTTGTGGGCCTCGTCAGCGGCGCATTGATAAATCTTGTCGAGATAATGACGCCGCCAATGGGCAGGTGACCGGATGAAAGCCCCCCGGCGATCGAGAGCATGTCCGGTTCCATCCCAAATGTCTGGCTACCAAACCAGTTCCCGGTGCCTCCGAAGCCGCAGACCACCTCGTCGGACAGCATGAGGATAATTTCTCACTTTCTTGCGAAGATCGGGGGTGTCCACGGTCATTCGTATTACGCGAGATCCGCGAGGCCAAAAACCATCATACCAGAGAGGCGAAACTGCTATCTAGGTGTTTAGATGCAAGAAATTAATCCTGCATTGTTCCCGCACCAGGAACACCCGAGAGGATACCAAGCAGTATTGAACCTTGTTGAAAATGCTCTCGGCGCGCTGGGCGTTATAATTTCTCGAAGGCGATCACAAGGACGTCGCGATAAGCGTACGGCATTTTCAGGTTTTCGGCCACAATCGACGATACATCGTGAAAGGTTTCGCGGTCGTTGCAGATCACAAAATCATTCGGGGAGTTCATTTCGACCTCGCCGAGGAACTCCTTTGAGGCGTCGGTGATCATGCTCATGCCGCCGGTGACGTTGACCCGCCCAATCATATAGCAAGCAATGAAGTCCACCCCGTCCTGGTGAAGGCCCTCGGGTGCCGGTTTGCCATTTACACCATCGCGCGCGACAATCCGGTAGGGATGGATCTTGATATTCCAACGATCATGTCGGGCGGCTTCACATAGAATTCTGCAGAAACCTGTCAGAATCTTTTCTAAGACGGGATGGTCTATAAAGGAGTTTTCAAGGGGCTCGAAGTGGCGCTTGAAGCCGCCATTCAGATGATTGACACTTTTTGATTGTTCGTAGGGGGCGTGGGGTAGGAGCCTAAAGATTCCGTCAGTCGCGTCATATTCAAAAGCGCTATAGCGCCGGTAACGATATGTTCCGCCGTCACGCATGTATTCATCGAGAAGAAGTCGATTCCAATGGTCAGCAAAGTTCTTCCAGGCTGCATCAATTTCGATGCCAAAGCAGGCTTCGGCGCGCTCGCCTTTTGAAAACCACCATCCATTTGTCACCAGACCGTCAGTGCATTGTTGACTGAGGTTGGCCGGCGCCTGGGGTGCGTTGTTTTCCACGGGTGTCTCCCTTTTGGTGACTTGGCGAGGACGGAACGCTTTGGACAACGCTATGTGGGTTGCGGCTTGGTATTCCCAAAGGTCGCGGTCCCTAATGTATCTCGGCGTCCTGGCTCGGATCGACCGAGGTAAAAAGCGTGTGTGATCGACTATGTAGCTGACGCTCCCGCTAACGCCCTCGAGGGCGGATGCAATGGCCCGTTCGCACATCTGGTGAATAGTACTGCCCCATGCACCTGAAACCGCCTCTTGGGACCAGGCTTGCTCAAGCCCTTGCTTCAAAACGATTGATGCCACGTCAAGAGAAGCGGTTTCGAGGTGACGCAGCGCGTCGAAGATAATGGCCGCGGCAGGGGCCTCGCGGACTTCGAGAACCTTTTGGCCGGTTGTGATGTGTTCAAGCCCGACAAAGCGGCCGTGCCCGAATTTGCCGACCGTGTTATTCAGGAACGGGATTGCGTCGACCAATGCAACATCACGGTCATCAATTGACACGAGACTTCCGTCTGCAAACCCGAGTTTGATCTCTACCGGCTGCTCTGCGGGAATGTGGCGCGTCCAAGCAAATGCCTCCTCGGGGATGGAAAAGTTCTCGGGATCTTCCAAAGGCCCCGACTCGAATTCCCGACACCAGAGGTTTTCGTCCGCGCTCCACGTGCGGTCCGCCACAAAAGTCGCTCCACACTTGGACAGGTCGGAGGTCTTCTGTTGTCGGGATATCACAGAGCATTCATACGGACTGCCGAAGTTGCCGGAAAATCCTGAGCGCTTAATGCTATTGTTAAGGCGCGGAAGACTGTTTTGAGAAAGGTTTGCTGTATGAAGAACCAGCCGTGAGTTGATTGACCTAGCATGATTAACAACCAAAGATGCGATTATGGGACGGCTCAACGAACTGCTCAACGGATAGATGCCAAGGTACTTGGCGTGGGCTCGAATGGCTGATTTCACGCCTTGTTCGACAAAGGCATCCCGCCCTTCGAGGCAGACAAAGCGCGCGCCGAACATGGCTGCCGTCCGTTCCAACAAAGGCTGATCGATGCGCGTTCCGACATCCGCTGCGACAGCTTCAATGTTCGCAAAGCCAAGGCTTTGCAGCTTGTAGAGAAGATAGGTGCTGTCGAGACCGCCGCTGAACATGGTTGCAACTGGTGCGGTTCGGTCCGGAAAAGCCTCCAGATCTTCAAAACTCGAAATGCCGCCGATGGCGGGTTTGGTGGAAGCCAAGATGGGGTTCATTTGGATGTCCTGCTCTCAAACCAGATGCCAGCAAACGTCGCAGCGAGGACGAGGCCTGCGCCTATCAAGCTCGGTACTGTCAAAGGCTCATTCAGAAGAAGGTGCGCTAGAACGAAACCAAAAAAAGGTTCTGTTCCCATCAAGAAGCCAACCCGTGTCGGTGTGGATTTTCTCACTGCGGCATTTTGAATGTAGAATGCAGCGAGGGTGCAGAAGAGTGCAAGGAAGGCAACAGCGCCCCAAAACTGAAGGGTGGCCCTCACAACAAGGCCTGAAATTCCGAACTGAGCGACGGCCAAAACGAAAGTAAGTGTTGCCACCGTCGATCCTTGGATGGCCGTCAGGGCTGCAGATGAAATCTGCCGGCCGGCCAGAAGGCGTTTGGTGGAAACGACCATAACCGCTCGCAGAATCGCGGCCCCCAAGACAAGCGCGTCACCCGGGCTGAACCTGCTGATCCCGCCAGTGAGAATGCCGACACCGATGCACGCTATGGCAGCACTTGCCAAAATGCCCGTAGGTGGAAGTCGCCGTGATAGCCCATAGTCGATGCTCGGCGTGAAAATCACACAAAGCGATATGATCAAGGCCGTGTTCATTGCGCTTGTCGATGCAACGCCGTAAGTTTCAGCAATAAAGATGCAAAAAAGTATTGTTCCCAATGCGAAGCCGCGGATGAAATCGCCCCAGGAGACCAATGCGATCTCATGTCTTGCAGCCACTGCCGTAATGATCGTAGTAATCAGGAAGCGATAAAGAACAAGTATCGAAACCGGCGCGTAGAACAGTGCGCCTTTCCCGACCGGATAGCTCGCCCCCCAAACGAATGCGACTCCCAGCAAGGCTAGATCCACCGAGAAAGATGGCGTCCGTGTTTTCCTGACAGGTATTGGAGAACTTTCGAAAACGTCCACCTTCAAAGTTTCCTTTGTGTTAGCCATCCACCCCTGCTGCGAGGGTCAAACAGATCAGGTCGTTCAGCCTCTTGGGCGATCCGTGCCGCGGCGTACTTGTTTTTGGTAACGCAAGTGCCGTGCCGATTCGGAAAACCATTGCTAGACAACAACCTGGTCGCCTTGATAGTTCGGCGGTTCATGTCCATTGTTGTCAGAATGCCGACAATGACTTCAACTGCAGGGATCCTACCGGCAGGGCCTCAAGGCGAACACGCGGCTCCAAGATGCCGACACGATGGCTGGTTCAGCCATGCTTCGACAGTTGCCTGTTTTTTCAGTTCCTTTGCTGTTCGTGCGCTAACCGCAACGCTCCATACTAGTCTCGCGTGGCTGTCCCCGTGGGGTGGGCGGCAGAAAGCGATTAGGCCCGCTGAAAGAGGCGAACCGCATCCGAAGGATCGTAACCAAGAGAAGGACCTGAAGCGAGAGCGAAGGTTGCGGGAGGCCGCGGCGGGCCTAAAAGGCAATGCCGACCGCCCCAGGAAAGGCTGACAAAAACCGCAGCGGCCGACTGTCCAATAGGGTGCGCCGGGCCAGGGCGAGCCAAATGGCAGGGGCTGCCGGGGGACCCTAAGAAAAGCCTGGGTTCACGAGCACCCGGCGCGCGCCATCAGGCGGCCAGCTACTTGGAGGGCGGGTGTATCATGCCTGTTTGTCGGGCCGAACCAGATCCATGTGGCTGACGCCGAGGGCCAATGCCAGTTCATAGATCGTGATAATTGTCGGATTTCTTCGGCCTTTCTCCAAGCCGCTGATGTACTGCTGACTGAACCCGGAAATCTCCGCAAGCTGCTCCTGCGTCAGGCGCTTCCTTTGCCTGATCCTCTGCACATTCCGTCCGACCAACTTGCGCATATCCATGCACGCAAGCCAGCGGATCAGGCGGCTTGAGTTTATCAACTATAATATGTAATCCACATTTAGCAGGCACAGGGCTTCGCGGGTCCATTGGCCGGAGATAGAATTAGCGATGTTGCAGCCCAGATCGAACACGCCGTTCGCCGACGAGGTCCCCTGGTCGGACCGCATTACAGCCTACGACAAGGACCACTTTACAACCTATATGAGGCTCCTGGACGCCTCGGCCGACAACGCCACTGAAGAGGAAATGGCCAAAGTGATCCTCGGCATTGATCCGGCACGCGAACCTGAGCGCGCACGCAACGTTCTTCGCAGTCATCTCGACCGTGCAAACTGGGTGGTGACGAGCGGCTACAAGGATTTGTTCGCCAGTTGACGAAATGGGCGGTGCGGTCGCTTCGCTTCAAGCAACGAAGTCGCGCAACCGCCATGCATCGACGTATCACCACAGCGCGGATGGCCCAGCGCTTCGCTGTCTCATCATTTTGTCCTCCGCTCGCCAATGGCTGCTTCCCAGGAATGGGTGCGGCGGCGAATCATGACAGGAACGGGTCCGCCGTCTGAGCCGCACCGCATCCGAAGGGCCGGATGGACAACCTACTGAAAGCTCACAGCTGGCTAAGGGTTGCGGGACGCCGCGGCGGGCCTAGAAGGATGCGGCGCCACCTGCTGAGAAAGGCACAAAACAGAGCGAATTGCGAGAGTCTAACGACGCGCTAGGAGGCGCAGCGGAATGGTCGAGACGCCAGAGCCAAGAAAATCGGGGCTCGACCCACCGGCACACGGCACGCGCGGTGATGGGCGCGGGCGCCCACTACGTGCGCAGGCTCAACAGAATCTCACACGGATCAGCATCGAGGGCCGCAGTTACGTCGAGAAACTCAATGACATCGAGACGCCGTTCGCCACCCTCATATTTCGCCACGAAAGATTGCGGACGACCAAGCTTCTCAGCCACCTGCGCCTGCGTCAGCCCTTTGACATTGCGCAGTGAGATCAACTGGGCCAGAAACCGCTGGTGGCGGGGAGATCGAAGAGATTTGGGCATTTAGGTGAACCGGCAGGTAGAGACCGGCTCAGCGACTAATCCCCGTTTCGGATTATCCCATTTTGGGATATTCTGCCTTGGATCCAGCGATCAACATGCGAGGTTCGCGGCAGACATGAATCAATCAACGGGAACAGATAGGACTCAAAGCTCAACACTGCTCGACGAAGTCCCTTGGTCTGACCGTCTTACCGCCTACGACAGGGCGCACTTTACCATCTATATGAGGCTCCTGGACGCCTCAGCCGATGAGGCGCCCGAAGAGGAAATGGCCCAACTGATCCTCGGCATTGATCCGGCACTTGAACCGGAGCGCGCCAGGAAGGCGCTTCGTAGTCATCTCGACCGTGCGAACTGGATGGTGACGAGCGGCTACAAGGAATTGTTCGCCAGCTGACAAATTCGCAGTGCTCGGTCATAGAAGCGTTCCTGTGCCATTGGTCAGGCTGATCGGGGCCTGCACCACAGACGCGCCGGCAAAATGGACCCGGTGGCGAGCACAATTCAGTTCCCAGGAAATCGGGGTTTGGCAACTGTCCGAGCGTCTGACGTGATAGAAGGTTCCGCTCTGTCTGGATGGGTATTAGCCCGGAGCAGCACTCCATATCGTACCGGCGCTCGACGAAGGGTCCACCTCTTCGCTTTCAAGCCGCATAACCGATAGCCATCGCCCTAAGTCAAGGGTTAGAGATTACCGGCAGGCAGGTATGCAAGCGGGCCATCCTCGGAAACTATATAACCGCACGACTAGCTGTGAGCTTTCGGGAGGTTGTCCATTCGGACCGGACCGGGGAGACTGGAGTTACCAAGCTTCAGCACTCACCGGAGGGTCCGAATGAACATCCATAAGAATGCCCGTCTCACACCGCTGCGTCGAGAGGAGATGGCGCTGTCGGTGATAGAAGGCGCTTTCTCCAAAGCCCATGCGGCGCGTGTCTACGGCGTGTCGGCCAAGATCGTGGCGCGCTGGGTCGAGCGCTACAAGTCCGAAGGGCGGGCCGGCATGATCGACCGTTCCTCGCGGCCCGCCAATATGCCGCAGGCCACCGCTGCGTTGATCGCCGAGCGCATCATGGCGCTGCGGCGGCAACGTTGGACCGGCAAGCACATCGCCCATGAGGTCGGCGTCTCGCCCGCCACCGTTAGCCGGGTTCTCAAGCGTGCCGGACTGTCGCGGTTGCGGGATATCGAACCGGCCGAGCCGATCCGACGCTACGAGCGCGAGCATCCTGGCGAGATGATCCATATCGATATCAAGAAGCTCGGTCGTTTCGAGCGCATCGGTCATCGCATTACCGGCAAGCGCACCGGCAATGCCAGCTCGCGCGGCAGCAGTTGGGAGTTCGTCCATGTCTGCATCGACGACGCCTCCCGCATCGCCTTCTCGCAGATCCTGCCCGACGAGAAAAAAGAAAGCGCCATCGCCTTCCTCAAGGCGGCGGTGGCCTACTACGCCAGCCTCGGCGTCACGATAGCCCGCGTCATGACCGACAACGGCTCCTGCTACAGATCAAAGGCCTTCGCCAAGGCCTGCCGCGATCTCGGCCTCAAGCACGTCAGGACAAGACCCTATACACCCAAGACCAATGGCAAGGCCGAGCGCTTCATCCAGACAGCACTGCGCGAATGGGCTTATGCCATCGCTTATCCGACTTCAGATCACCGCGCCGCAGAGTTGCCGGTCTGGCTGCACAGATACAATTGGCACCGTCCCCACGGGAGCCTAAAGTCCAAAACACCTATCAGTCGCCTCGCTCTAACCGAGGACAACCTGTTGAGGCTCCACAACTAGCTCGTCAGCGACGACACACCCGCTCGAGCACCCATAGACTATGATCACCGGCGCGGACTGGAAGAATACGGCTGCATCGCCCGAGCCGGCGGAACAGAAGATCTCGGCATCCAGTCAACGCTCGATACAAAGCGCGCGATCGAATGGCCCGAGCACAAGGGGATCAAAAAGCTTCTCAGACAATTGAGGACCCTTCGGACCCCAAAAGGGCTATAGCCTGATTTTGGGTTCGCACGCCTAGCTTCTTCTTGGCATTGTCCAAATGAAAAGCGATCGTGCGTGGCTTGATACCCAAGATGCGGCCGGTCACCCAGGCTGAATTACCCCGCGCTGCCCACCTCAGGCACTCATATTCGCGGGATGTCAGCGAAACCCCATCCACTGTTCGATCGCTCGGCAATTTGCGGCGAACGCAACGATGAAAGCAGGCCGCCATCAGTTGAAGAGCTTGTTCGTACCGCTCAGCGACCCGAAGAAATACTGGACGAGGCTCATCGGCGGCAAAAGTAACCGCAGCGATGCGGCCGCGGAGATCGACAATTGGGATCGTCAAACCGCAGCAGATGCTGAATTGAGCCGCCTCATCGAATAGCTGCTGTTGAGCCGGCGACATTTTATCGCCTCCCAAATTCGATCCCCAGTGAAACGGGCAGCCGCCATTTCGAGCACGCAAGACCACAGGATCGAGTTTCTCATACTGATTTTCCAGATACTGTCTGGTCCAGCGGGGTGGATAGTTTGAAATTAACCTCGGTTTGCCGGAAGGCCGTGCTGGCAAGGAGAGGTAGGCAAAGAAGATTAGGTCAAGTCGTCCGGCCGCCTCAGCCATGGCATCCCGGAAATCTGCCTCATCGATACTCTGTGACAGTCTTTCAAGGAATGTCTCGAAAACAAGTGGCATGTGCCTCGTCATCGTCGCGCTCGATTCTTCCTCTTTCTGCACGCCTTCCGGCTGCGTCGTGTATGTCCCGACAAACGTGATTGAATTCGCGGGCGTCGCTGGGCTGACCGGGCTCCAGAATGCTGCCACACTTTCGATCTTCGTCGGTCATCCCAATCATGCTGGGCTCACCCGATGGGCGTCTGGCAGACGCCTCATGATCTCAACAGCTCAATCAGAGAATCTCCATGCATTAAATCATGACCGCCCCTGCACCGACCAAATCAGGAGAAATCATCCTGCGCTGACCAAAAGCCATCATTGACCCCAGCTTTTGCAGGAATTTGGGTCGGCATTAGCATAACAATTCGGATAGCCGCTCATCCCCCACCCGGGGCGCCGTGATCCGCAAAGAAGTGTTGCGATGCTTTCTTTTCTTTGATAGGCAAATCGTCTCAACAATATTAAAATGCCTTTCCTTGTGAACGGGGTGGCGTGTGAGTATCGTCCTTCTATATACCTGACGTGATAAAATTCACCGCAATGATTATGGCCCGCTGCAATGATGTAAAGGGCACGTCTAAGCTCAATCTGCATCGGAACGTGCAGATGACCTTTACCAGACCCTCGATCCCGCACGGGCCATAATGATACTGATTACGTGGGTCAAAAAGGGCGCCCTGCCGGCGGGGAGGTACACCCGCAGGGCGCGCCGCACAGAGGTCCTGGTCGTTGGGCAACAGGACAGCGGCGGCAGAACTGATTCGGTTACAAATCGTGACTGAAATAGCCCGGAGCATGCTCAAGATCAGATATCTGGAATTCAACAGTTTTGGGTCTGCTCGGCGCAGTAGCGCGCAGGGACATGCCTGCCTCCGGACTCGCTCCTTCGCGATCGCAAAATCATACGGCACCCTCGGCCTTCAGCGCGCGATAGGTGGTATCGACCGACTTTACCGTCGCGTCGACAATGATGTCGATCTCTTTTCGGGTAATGATCAGGGGGGGGGCATAACCGAGGATGTCGCCATGCGGCATGGCCCGTCCGATGACACCATTCTCAAACAGAGCAGCTGCAGTGCGCACCCCGACCTGAAGGTCGGGTTCGAATGGTATCCTTTGTTTTGGGTCCCGCATCATCTCTACGGCCGACAGGATACCCACTCCGCGAACTTCACCAACGATGGGATGTCCCGCCAGCTCGGCCTTCATCCGGTCTTGCCAATACGGTCCAACATCGCGGACATGCTCCAGAATATTTTTTTCTTTAAGCAGTCGAATATTGGCGAGCGCGGCTGCGGCACAAAGCGTGTGCCCCGAATATGTCCAGCCGTGGCCGAGTGCGCCGTGCTTCTCAGTTCCTTGTTCCAAAACCGACCAGACACGGTCGCCAATGATTGACCCGGAGATGGGGAGGTAGGCGGAACTCAAACCCTTTGCGATGGTCACGAAATCCGGACGCATGTTATACAGGTGGGAACCGAACTTCTCGCCGGTTCGCGCGAAGCCACAGACCACTTCATCCGCGATTAGAAGGATATCGTATTTGTCGAGCACCGCTTGAATGGACGTCCAGTACCCTTTGGGGGGCGGCACAATACCTCCTGTCCCAAGTACCGGCTCTCCGATAAAAGCTGCAACCGTTTCCGGTCCTTCGGCCAGGATCAAGGCTTCAAGCTCATCGGCACAGCGCCGGGAGAACGCTTCCTCGCTCTCCTCGACACGCGCCTGGCGGTAATAGTGCGGCGTGGTTGTATGGCGCACCAAATCCAGAGGCAGGTCGAAGAAATTGTGAAAGAAGGGAAGGCCAGTTAGGCTACCCGTGACCAATCCAGACCCGTGATAGCCGCGATTTCGCGAGATGATCTTTTTCTTTTCGGGCCGGCCAAGAATGTTATTATAGTACCAGACCAGCTTGATGTTGGTTTCGTTGGCATCGGAACCGGAGAGGCCGAAATAGACCCTTCGCATGTTCTGACCGAAATACTCGACCACGGCCTCTGCCAACAGGGCGACCGGCTCCGTACCTTGGCTGGCATAGACGTGCGCGAACGGCAATTCGTGTGCTTGCCTGGCAATGGCCTCGGCGATCTCCGTGCATCCATATCCCATGTTGACGCAGTAGAGTCCTCCGAAACCGTCGAGGCTCCTTCGGCCTTCGGTGTCCCAGATATAGACGCCTTCCGCACCGGCCATAATCCTATTTGGCGTTTCGCCTCGGCTGTGCTTGGCCAGATGCGTAGAAGGATGGAAGACGAAGCTTCTATCCTTCTCCCGGAGTTGCTCGGTTCCCAGATTGCTCAAGCGCATGTCCCTCTCCTCGCGATAAATTGGCGGAGGGCACTCGGCCAGCCACCTGTTTAGCAAATAGCATACCGGAAACGTCCCTTGAGTTTCTCGGGAATGCAGGTTATTCGCCGTGAAATTCGCGGGATCGGCCCGAATTGCCGTGAAAACTAAGGCGTCACCTTCGCCTTAGCCGAGGGTCGGGGGCGCGTCCTGCAAACACGAACAGCTTACGACGCGCATGCGCCCAGCATAGTGCCCGATTAGCGGGCGATATTGACGGATGAATAGCGCTCGGGACGCTGTTCCCGCCGGCCGCGCGAGGCACGATAGAGCGCCGGCGGCCATGTTCCGCCGAACTGCCGGTCATCCCTTACATTCTGACGGTCCGGATCGGTCTTGCCCTTCCCAAGGGTGGTAATGAGGTGATCAGGGGCAAAGCACATTCGCCTCGATCAGCAGGCAGCGGGTTCCGTGCCGCGGCACAGGCTCCAACCTGGTTGGCCAGCGCTGAGAGGCTGAGGTCGTGCCCTCGCGCATATTGATAGCTTTGGCGGTGCGGCGGCTGGTGCTCGGCAGACTTCTCGAAGGAGCATAGCCAGAAGGTTCGGCCCGGCAAAGACGCGCGGCGAGAGCTCCTTGCCATTGACATCTTGATTCGCAGCCGACCAGCGCCGCCAAGTTCTATCGTCAGCGTGTTGCCTTTCTTGCGATCGCAAATTCGTGGTTGCTGCGCAGGGCGAGCCGAGCTGCGGCTCGCAGGAGGGGGCGAGCCGACAGAATTGCGCGGCCTGAAAAGCTGCCTCCATCAATGCTGGCCGCTCGTGCAGTCTCGAAACGCTGGATCAAGCCTCAAACATCGAACAGCCGCTCCTTTTCCTCGCGAAACCAGCGCCCTCGCGCGACATGATCTTGTCTGACGATCCGACGCTTCGAGCGGGGCTCCTCTAATAGGTTGCACATGACCTGCAGCTTTCAGCCAAACTCAGCAAATCGGACGTCGTGCTCTTCTTATCATCGCTCGGCAAGCTCGGAACACGCTGGCGGACGTTGCTAAGGCTAGTCGCCGCCAGCGGATGGCGAGGATGTTTGGGCGGCTAAGTGCTTTTAGGTGGCGATTATAAGCCGAGATCGCGATAGGTGCTTTCGCCATAGCTCCTGGCGCCATCGCCACGCTGAGCGTTTGAAAGCCGATGAAATTCGCTCGGCCAATTGGCTAGCGCGTGCTTGATGGCCTTCATCTTGAACGGCACGTGCACAACACATTTGTCCCTGATGATAGGCGGACAGCTCACATCTTGTTGCCGCGAGCCGTTAAGGTTTGCTGCGATTATCGGCAGACCTAGATCAAGAGCCAATTCCATTTCCCAGCGCACGAAGCGAAAAAGGTTTTTCGTCTTCTCACCGATCAGGACAAGTACCTGGCTCGATCCATTCATTCTGTTGCGAAGATTGCGTTTAACATAATCTTCGTCCTGTGCTCGGCTCGTCATATTGTCCAGATCGTGAGCGTTCGCGAATTCAAAACTCACATTCTCGCTGGCGTTCCACCCTTTCATAAAGCGGTATGCCCAAGCGTCTTCATCGCCGTCAAATATTACATAGGTCGGATCGCTGTATGCCATTGTTGTCTCTTAGTTGTTTTGACGAGCAACCCACTGGGTGTGCTCCCGTGAGAAAGCCAGTTCGGCTTCGTTCACCGCGGCGGAGAATGCCTCATCCGAGTTGGCGTCCGTAATAAGGTCGGCAGTCAAGCCGATCTCGTGAGCTGTCAACGTGTAAGCCGATGCCAATTCGTTAAATTTCTTGATCTGGGTCCACCCAATAAGGGAGGCGGCGATGACAATTAGCGGCTCGGTCGGCCAGCCTGGCATCGCGGGGTCAGCGATGCGTACTACGATGAACGAGAATCCCAGAGCGTATGCAAAAATACCAAGGCCCATCCAGACTTTCGCGGACCTCTTGTTCGAGCGCGCCTTCTTCTCGTACCACTTCCGTTGGTCGCAGATTCGTCTCTGCAGATATAGGTCTTTTCTTTCTTTTAGCGGGGAGTCCCTTATCGACATCATCTGGTCGGTTGTTTGGGGGGATGCTGAATCGGTGCCGCTCAACGCGCTACCAAGGTGACGATTGCTATCAAGGATACCTTCCATGAGCTTTCGAAAATCAGCTCTGGCGTCAGCGGCGCGCGCGTCATCGAACGGCTGTGCTCGCATCGCGAAGCGCCAAGTCAATGTCTTCACCGACTCTGCCAGAGCTCGAGCCTGATACCAGACCTGCTCGGGCTTTGTGACCGACCGGAAAATGAGGACTCCCATTGAGCAAAGAAATACCGCAGCATAGACACCGAAATAGGCTTTTGATGGCGACAAGTCCAAAGAGAGCACCGACGCTAAAAAAAGAAGAACGTACTCTGCCCGGATCAGGCGCAGAAACGTCGCCTGCTGCTCGTTGGATGCCACGTCGGCGCTATTATAGAGTCCAGGATATTTCATTTTTGAAGCACACCAGTCTATTTTGTGGCGGTAAATTCTTTAAGCCAGGATTTGGCAAACGTGAGGTTAGCAGTCGAGCTTACAGAGCCTATTCTTGAGCGAGGCGCGGTCCCTCTGTTCATAAACAGGAATGCAGGTCCTGTCCCATCAATGTAAGGGTATAGGCCCAAAAATTCTTGCCCGGAGAATGTTTCCGAAGAATTTTTTGCCACGGGCAGAACCGCTACCGCGGTCCGAAACCCATCGAAAAAGCCAAGCTCCCAAGGCATCCATCTGGATCCTGGAGAATTGTTTGAATGCACATAGATTAGCGTCTTTGACTGCCTCATACGGGTCCGCAGCAACTCGGCGGTGGCCGAGGAGACTTTTGTGCGGTCCAGTTGTGAATCTTCGACCCAATCTACGTAAGCAGTGAACCCAAGCTCCTCGAAAATTCGCTTCACACCGAGAACGATCTCTGCGTCCTTGAAAGAATGTGACAGAAAAACGTCGAATGACGATCTGGCTGTAGCTGCGGCCGTCTCTTCCTTTAGAACGATCGATGCGGCTCTATGTCCTCGACTGGCATTCGCAACTCTTTTCAGCTCTGCCTCGGTCAGTAGCACTATTCAAATCCCCCCATGATCTGTTCGCAATCTATGAACTTGACGCCCATTCGATTAAGCGACCCTTGTCTTGTGAAAACTGGCACCATGCTCTCCAGCCGGTAGCGCAACCTCCACCTTCTCAAAGACCACGTCGGGTGGCAGGAGTGACCGGCCTTGTCACCCACCTACGCGATCCCGGCACAGCCATGCTCCTCGCTTAGAAGGCTGCGGAGACCAGCAATGTCAAACAGGACAGACGATCTCCTAATCTCGAACAGCAACGAACTTAGGACGTAAAAACGCGATCTCCGAATGTCCGCAGGCGTCGAGGGCCGGGTTGGTCGCCAAGGCCGAGCGGGCCAGCTTGCACTCCCGCTACCCGTCGGCTTGCCAAACCCTCGCTGTAGATTTCGCCCCCTACACGGATGCGCTGACCGCGACTAAGCTCAATCGCCACTGATCGCCAATCCAGGGCGAAAGTTCCCCCCTTGAAGTAGCGGTAGAGGCATTTTTCGGCACTTCGCATCTTAGATATGGACGCCTCCTCAACCAGGCACGATCCGGTTTGGCTTCTCGCCGTAACCGTGCTGGGCAAGTGCGTCCGATGGCTGCTTCGATCCTCTCCTGGAATAGATCGGTTCCAGATTGCTCAAGCGCATCGTCCTTGCTCGCGATCAACTGGCGGATAGCGCTCGGCCACCTTTTTCCAGCAATTAGTATACCGCAAATGTCCCTTGAGTTTCGTCGGAATGGGTGCCTTTTGCCGACGAATCTACGGGATCCGTGCCAAACGCCGTTGAAACTTAGCTTTTGGGTTACCGTTGCCTCAGGGCGGACAAAGGTATCGGTGAATTGGACTTCACTGGTTTCGTGACGACAAGGCTATAGTATTGATCAATCCCCAAGCCTGCCTGCAGCAGTCCCTCCATGAAATCCTGATAGGCGGCCATAGAACGAGATGCGACCCGCATCAGATAATCCACGCGCCCCCCAATTGCCCAGCAGTCCAGGATTTCCGGAATGTCTTGGATAGCAGTTTCGAAGTGTCGTTGGTCCTCAAGACGATGACGATCCAGCACGACCTCCACCATCACAAAGATCATGCCGCCGATGAGGGCAGGACTCAGCCGCGCATAAAATCCCTCAATAATCCCCGCGGCCTTGAGTGCTCGGAGCCGCTCCGAACAGGCGGACGCCGAAAGATGAACTCGTTTTGCAAGCTCACTTTTTGAAATCCGACCGTCTGCCTGAATTTCGGAGAGGATCCGCAGGTCCCAACTGTCGAGTTGCACGGGATCGGGTTTCGACTTCATAACCTATGCTCTCAGCGATGACATCGCGTTGTGTGCCGATCAATTCTATCATCAATTGAAACGAGCGAATGTAGCAGTGGAAGGCATCCGTTCCAGGCCCGAGATGTGCCAGAATGGGGTACGAAAATCAGCTGAGGGTGAGCGATCCGCTGAGAAAAGCTGCAGAAGTAATTTGGCTATCGCCCCAACGCCCAACGGGGCAATGGTGCAGCTGGAGAGAATAGTCGGCGGCGGCGGAGACCATGATAAATAGATAACCGATTTTCTTGAATCTCGCTGCCGTACTTGATAGACGCGCGACTGCATTCGACCCTCGATCGCATGGACGGCATACTCAATGCAGTATTCACTCGCACATTCAACTATTAGGGTGAATTGAAGGCCTTGCTTGGCCGGCTCGCCGAGGCGCAGGGCACCGCAAATGCCGCTCGTCTTATGGCTTGCCCGATAATTTGGCGCTCGGGTCTGGCCGAAATCGCCCAACCGGAAAGACTCAAACACCGATGTTGCGTGCGATGCTGTCGGCTGCCATACGCTTACGCCACTCAAGAGGCCCGGAATTGTGAATGGAGTTTCCCTCAACATCGACAGCCATGACGACGGGCATGTCCTGCACATCGAATTCATAGATGGCTTCCATGCCCAGGTCTTCAAAGGCGACAATCCGCGCCGCCTTAATCGACTTTGAAATCAGGTACGCAGCGCCACCCACTGCAGCAAGGTATGGCGTTCTGTGTCTTACAATCGACGCGATGGCCGCCGGTCCCCTCTCCGCTTTGCCCACCATCGCGAAAAGGCCGGTTTCGGCGAGCACCTTGTCCGTAAAATCGTCCAAGCGGCTGGAGGTTGTTGGACCGGCGGGTCCAACGACTTCATTCCTCACTGCCCGGACGGGACCGACGTAGTAGATCACGCGGCCCCTCAGATCGACTGGGAGCGGCTTGCCGGCATCAATCAGTTCGACCATTCGTTTGTGGGCAGCGTCACGGCCCGTCAGCATCTTTCCAGAAAGCAGGAGCGTTTCACCGCAGCGCCACGATGCCGTCTCTTCCTTCGTAAGCGTATCTAAATTGACCCGCCGGACGCCGGCTGGGTTCAATTCGTCGGCTCCGATGTCGGGCCATTCGCGCAAATCGGGCGGCTGGAGGCTGATGGGTCCAGAGCCGTCCAAAGTAAACTTCAGGTGCCGGTTGGCGGCGCATTGCGGGATGAGCGCCACAGGCTTGGACGCTGCATGAGTAGGATAGGTCGCAACCTTGACGTCAACGACTGTCGTCAGACCACCAAGGCCTTGGGCGCCGATACCAAGCGCGTTGATCCGCTCATAAAGCTCAATCCGCAGCCCCTCTTCTGCGCTTGACGCCCCCCTTGCGATCAGTTCCGCCATATCTATGGGCTCGTTCATGGCCTCCTTGGCCAGCAGCATCGCCTTTTCAGCGCTACCACCGATGCCGACAGAGATCAGTCCAGGTGGACACCACCCGCTGCCAAGGGTCGAAACGGTATTGACCACCCAGTCGGAAACGGAGGCGGTGGGATTGAGGGTGGTAAAACGTGCCTTGTTCTCCGACCCGCCGCCTTTCGCGGCGATGGTGATCTCAATCTGGTTACCTTGCACCAGGTCGACATGGACAACTGCCGGTGTGTTGTCGCGGGTGTTGACCCGTCTAGCGAGGGGATCCGCAACGATCGATGCCCGAAGGGGATTGTCCGGATCGAGATAGGCTTGACGTACGCCCTCATTCACAAGATCCGCGAAACTGGCTGTTGACTTAATGCGGGCATCCATGCCGACCTTTGCGAAGACAACCACAAGTCCGGTGTCCTGACAAATCGGGCGCCGCCCAAAGGCCGCCATGCGGGAGTTCAGCAGAATCTGACCTATGGCATTCTTCGCCGACGGGCTCTGTTCTCGCGTGTATGCGTGAGAAAGAGACCGGATATAATCTGGAGGATGATAGTACGAGATGTACTGAAGGGCGTCGGCGACGCTCCTTGTGATGTCGCTACCGGCCATGGTCCGTGTTCTGTTTCCCACCGGATTTTATCCAAATGAACCGAGGCCATTGACCATTTTCAGAATCTGGAAGCTTCGCACCCCCTGCTCGCCGCCTTCATATCCATAGCCGCTTTGTTTGACTCCTCCATAAGGGGCATCAGCGGAAACCCCTTTCAGGTAATTCACACTAACAGCGCCCGCAGAAAGACCGCCCACAAGCCTCTGTTGCGTATCGGCCGCGCCAGTAAACAAGTAGGCGGCCAGACCGTACTCCGTGGCGTTGGCTTCATCGATCGCCTCTTCGATCGTATCGAAAGGAGCCACGGTGAGAATTGGTCCGAACGGCTCTTCATGAAGCACTCTCGCTTCCTTCGGTACGCCAGTCAGGATGGTTGGCGGCCAGTAAAACCCCGGTCGGTCAAGGGGGATGCCACCGGTCTCGATTTGGGCGCCGCCCTCTACCGCATCTTTGGTCAGGCGTTGCATGGCCTCGATTCGCCGCGCGTTTGCCATGGGACCCATCTGCGTTGCAGGGTCATCCGGTGGACCGATCCTGATTTTTCGGACCGCCTCCGTCATCCGGAACAGGAATTCCTCATAGCGGGATCGGGCGACAAGAATCCTGCTGGGCGCATTACAACTCTGGCCCGCGCACTCGAATTTGTATTCCGAAATAGCCGGTATCGCCGTTGCCAGGTCGGCATCTTCGCACACAATAACCGGGGAATGTCCACCGAGCTCAAGGATGCAGCGCTGCAGATTATTCGCGGCCAGTGTGGCCAGCTGTTTCCCAACAGCGGTCGACCCCGTGAACGTCAAGACTTTGACAATTGGCGAACTGAGCAGATGCCGTGATATATGCACAGGAACACCGAACACCAGGTTGACCACGCCTTCCGGTATCCCTGCTTGACGCAAAGATTCCACGACATGGACAGCCACGCTTGGCGTCTCTTCGGCCCCTTTGAGGATCACCGGGCAGCCTGCCGCCAGCGCGGGGGCGAGCTTGCGGGCGATGAGAACGGCTGGATAGTTCCACGGCGTAAAGGCAGCGACGACACCGAGGGCCTCCGGGACGATCATCCTGTTCGGACCCAACGGAATCGGGGTCGACAACTCATCGGCATGCCGGCCATTCCATTCCAGCGTTTCGACTGCGCGCGCGTACTCTCCTGTTGCTTCGGCAATCGTCTTTCCCTGTTCGGACGACAGGTCCCTGGCTGCGGCGCCAGCTTTCTCAGCCAGATTGCTGGCGGCAGAGACGAGGATCTCGCCACGCTCTTTGGCGGGGCGTGAGGACCACGCCTTGCGGCTGCGTTCTGCCGAAGCAAGAGCTTCATCCAAGTCTGGAACCGTAGCCGAGGCCACTGAGGCAAATACCTTCTCCGTCGCCGGGTTGATCACCGGCAAAGTGGCTCGGCTACCACCGGCTCGCCATTTGCCATTAATGAAGAGCTCGTAGCTCCTGGCGTGGGACATCGCGGGCTCCACTTGTGATTCTGGCCATGCGAGCGCCGTTTCAATTTTCGAAGCCGCTGAGCTCGCTTGAGCCAGTTTCATCGCGATGGTCGCAGCGGGTCAAATATCGATTAGTGCCTAAATCCATCTGGAATCCAGATCGATCTGTTCCGACAGGAAGGAAGTCATGCCGTTGTTTACAGATCGATGGTTCTCAGGTCGCGTCAGGAGCCGATGCTACCCAGCCCCGGCTCTCAATCAATTCTCTGGCGACCTTCGGAATGAGCTTGCGGACCGCAGAAACGGCCGCAGAACGCTCATCTTTGGGATTTACAGCAAGCACCACGGAGCGGGTAATTACCGGATCGACTATCTTGACCGTCCGGACCAGCCCTTGAGAGGCTTCTTTCTGAACGGCAGACGGGGCGAGAATAGAATGCGCTTTTCCCTCTACGACCATGTTGATGATCGTTGAGAGCGAGTCCACTTCAAACTTGACGTCCATCGCGCAACCGTGTTGTGCGACGACATCAGCCACCGAACGCCTGACATTGTTGTTGCGCATGGGAACCGCCAGGGGGAATGCATGCAGGTCGGCCAGAGATATCGCATCTTCAAACGGTGGCTCGCCGGACGGAACCACCAGACAAAGGTCTTCGCGCGCTAGCACAGTCATTCGCCCCACACTGTCCGCAGTGCGGTACAGAACCGCCAGATTGAAGCGTCCAGCCGCCATCCATTCCTCTAGCGGTCCCGTCATACCCTCGACCATCTTGAGGGACACCTTGGGCAGTTCGTGTCTTACCGTCTCAAGCAGCGGACCGCTCAGGACGCGAGCAGCTCCAGACGGAATGCCAATAGTCACCTCCCCGGCGGGGGAAGCGGCTGTGTTGGTCAATTCCACCTCGGTAATTCGAATTTCTTTGAGAATCGCCCGCGCCCGCTCCAGGAGTTTGGCTCCTGACGCCGTCACGCTCACGCCGGTCCTGTCGCGTATCAGCAGCTGAGTGCCGAAGCCTTCCTCCAATTGGCGCACATGCAGACTCAGCGCACTCTGGGCGACATTCAGAAAGCCAGCGGCCTTCGTGAAACTGCCTGCTTCGACCACGCCAACAAAGTATCTTAACTGCCTGATTTCCACGGGTACTCTTCCGAGGGCGGACTGCAATGATGTAATCTATCTCGAAATGTGATGGCGCGACAGCAATAATTGCAGAGCGACATGACGCCTAACTGTCGTGTCATCTCAGTGTGGTTTGACCAAAACCGTAACCTATGTGTCCAGAATGGACCCAACCCGCCGAGGCTTCAACCGGCCAACTCGGCGCCCTGATCCATGGAGATGATTTCTCGGACCCTTCGAATAACCGGTAGATCGACCATCTTCCCGTCCAATGTGAACGCGCCTTTGCCTTGCGCCGTCGCATCTTTTTCGCCGCGAGGACACGACGGGTCCCTCGAGTTCTTGTGCGCTTGGTGAAAAGCCCCATCGATGTTTAAATGGATCGCCTGCGGCCCCACGAAGTTATCATTGTCTAAGAATCGCCGATGCTTCCTATCGAGCCGAGACTGCCGCATGGGGAACAGAACGGAAAGGTTCGGCGTCAAAAGCAGGTCGAGTTCTGGGGCACCGCCAACAGCTGCACTGAAGTCTTCAGTACCAAGCGCCATTGCAACCAGCGGCGCTAACAAGATGGGAAAGGAGGTCATTGCTATTGCCGCTGGCGGACTTCGGCCGGCCACCCCATTTCCTCTTCCGAGAGGTGAATTGTCCAACCAACCCTGCTGACTAATGACGAGCATGATCGTATCGTCAACGTGTCACAGAATTGCTTGCAAGCTCACGGCCTCAGCTGGGCCAACGAACATTGAACTCCGTGGACGAAGCCTGGACCCGTCGTCATCCAAGTCAATCCGCGCCTCGATGAGGGGACAGATCCTCAATTGGTTCAGCTGGCTTGCAGTATTGCACCTAGCAGTCACGGCGAGGACTGGGATTTGCGAAGAAGGCATTCTCGCAGTGCGGCCGTACGGTACCTCATTCCTGGCACACTGGATTAGATCGCTGGCGACATTAAGATCAGGTGTGACCGAGGTGAAATTTTATGTCGAAAACCTGAAGGCAGGGCGTCAGGCAGGGCGATTACAGAGATCCTATCGGACATGTCATCGCAGTTTCATCCACCATTGCTCGACCGAGGCGACACTCATCGTCCCATCAACCTAATCCATTGGTCGATCACGCCGTTCACGACCCTTGGCGAAGAAGGAATCAGCAGCCCCTAGGCTCAATTGGAAAGCGGGGCGGGGTCCATACGTATCTTCGTTTCCGGGCACCTCATGCTAATGAAGCCGCGACAACAGGTTGGTTATGCACCCAGGTGCTGGCCAATCCGGCTTGACTGGAAAGTTTCATACCCAGGCCTGGCACAGGCGAGCGTGATGCCGCTCTCGCTATGTTGGACCGCAGACGCCGCGACGGCGCATCGACTGGCGCTGGCGAAGCCTAGGACGCGCCAGTCAAGGACCTGCAAAGAGCAAGATCACGCCGCGCGTTGCCTTCAACGCCCATTTGAGCAGAAAGCAACAAGCCTCGCGTATAGCGATCGATGACCGCACGAAGCGCCATCCGGGCTATGATCTCAGTCAGCACTGCCCTAAGGGGTCAGAGGAGGGTTCGGTCAGTCAAGACCTCAGACGGCATGGCCAAGGTCAAGCTGCGAGGATGTGCCACCGCGGGCGCGGCATAACTTGGCGGGCTACAATTTGGTTCGCTTGCCCAGGCTGCTGGCAGCGCCGGTAGTCGGCCGCGCCGGACTGGCACCTACGTCTGGTCCATGAACGGTTGCTTTAGCAAAACCGAAGTCCTCGCCAAAACTCTTCGCCGACGTGCGACGACCGCGCCGGTGCTCGTTCCGGGGTCGGCAAGACGAAGACAGGCCTACTCTGGATTTATGCCCGCGATGACTGATTAGGGAGGGAGCGGACCGCCGGGCGTCTTATGTCTATGCGCCGGACCGAAAAGGCCCAGCGTGCGATCGCTCATCTCGCAGGCTCTCTACCGGAACTTGCAGGTCGACGGCTATAGCGGGCCATCGCTTGCTGGCCGACGAAAAGCGGCTTCACGCTCGCCTTCTGCCATGCCGCGCCCGATCGAGGCGCTAAGAAGGATCCGCGAACTCTAAAAGATCGAGGATGACATCCGTAGCCGAGGCCAACGAGGCCTTGCTGCACGCAGGCAAAAAGTGCTCAACCATCACGGCACTGGACCCAGGGCGGCTAGAGAAGCTCGGCCAAATCAGTCAGAAGACCAAGCTCACAGCGGCGATCCCCTACACGCTCTCGCGCTGGGAAGCGCCTCTCGCGCATCCTGGACGAGGCCATATCAAGATCGACAGCAACGTGGTCGAACGCTCAATCATACGCAACTCTTTTTGCAGCTCCGGCGGTGGCGCTGAGCACTGGTCAGTCATCGTGTCGCTGGGTGATCGCCGGGATTGGCCGGATAGCCTGAAGCTAAGGCCGTCGAGCCAGACCCTCTGACCTGCCACTGAACTTTCAACCAGTGGCGATTAGCCTCGGCCGTTTCTGTTATGGCGCGGTTTGAGCAACGGGCGGAGGCGCGAAGCCTTCATTGAGTGCAGCGTCGGAGCCGGTTGCGGCGAGGGTTCCGGCGAAGACCGCCGGGGTCAAATAGCGAGCGAGGAATGCGGCCTCACGGTGTTGAACAACACCAGGAAAGAACACCCACAGGACCGAGGAACGCAAGTTTCTTTATCCGTGGCATCCTTGGGCCGGGCGTTGTGTTCACGTTCATGAGGTGATCGAGAACGCCGACCGGGAGGTTTTCCGCTGCAGTCTCTCCCGCCACGCCTCCGATCGGTGGCTGGAAGTTCCGGCCTGGATGTTTGATCGCGGTCTGCACCGCGTGGCGCATTGCCCTGCCCCACATATCGATCCCAGAACGCTTGGCGTCTTGGTGACACTGCTGCAGGACCCGACGGCCAATTCCCACACCCCATCGCAATTGGAGGATTCGGGCGCAGCATCGGGTCCTCACGAAGCGAACCGGGGAGAGGTCCATACCGCGCCAGCCTACGACATATCAGTTCGATCTTCTCCAACCCGCACGACGCGCAGACCGCGCAGATGCCGCCATTCGCTCGCGCAGCCGCCGTAAGGCGCGAGATGCTGGCGCTGATTCCGGGTGCACACGAAGGCTACGTCGGCTGGGAAAGGCGGAAGCGATCCGCAAGATGGTGAGCGACCACGTGCCCACGAGCCGGCATCACGGGGCGCCCAAGCATGGCGACGCTCTGCTCGCCGACCTTGTCCGCTGCCGGCGCTGCGGCCGCGAGCTGACGGTCCGCTACACGGGAACCAAGCACAACATTCCGCGCTATTCCTGCTGGCGTGGTCTGCTTGACAATGGCGAGCCGCGTTGCATCGCCTTCGGTGGACTCGCGTCGATCGAAGGCGTTCATCCTCTGCCGGACGGTCCATGGGTCTTCAGCCGATCAACGCTTGACGAACCGGCGGCTCAGCGCATCGTTCATCGCGCGCGGCAAAACCCAAAATACCCCATGGGATCGCATCCAGATCAGCAAAACCTATTCACTCAAATGACATAGACAGATGAGTGTTATGAACAGGATTTAGGTCCTGCCTCCATTCGGCAGTGGCACTGCGGGCGTGGTCGAGGCCGAAGAACAGGCCATCGTTCAACAGCTCGTCTCGCATTCGGCCGTTGAGGGAATCGCGTAGCCATTTTGCATCGGCTTGCCCGGCGCGGTGTAGTGCCATTCGCTCCTGTTCAGCCGCTGATAACAGGCCAGTCAGTTGTTGCCCACAAGAATCAGGATCTCGTGGGCGCGCCGCACCACTGGCGGATCTATCATTTTGCCATTCAACGAGAATGCGGACAGTCCACGCGTGGCGGCATCATTTGCCGCCGCGACAACTTTATGGGCCCACTCGAGCTCCTGGGCGCTTGGCGAGAAAGCCTCATTGAATATGGCCACCTGTGTCGGATGGATCGCCAAAGCTCCGGCAAAGCCAAGCCGCCGCGCCCGCACCGCGGCCTCACGAAGTTTATGCGTGTCCGAGAACTCGCCGATGCTTCCTATGAAGCCCAGCGGGAGCAAGCCGGCCGCGCGGGCGGCAAACAGAACAGAAAGGTTCGGCGTCAAAAGAAGGTCGAATCCTGGGGCGCCGCCAACAGCGGCGCTGAAGTCTTCAGGGCCAAGCGCCATTGCGACCATCCTTGGATGCGCCGACGCAATGGCCGCAAGCCTTTGCAAGGCGCCCGGGGTCTCAATCTGGGCAAGGAACCGGATGCCTCCCTGCGGAAGATTTCTTTCACGTTCTAGTTCCGAAACCGCATTCGCGATCTCTATAACCCACTCTGCCGAATCCGTCTTCGGAAGAACCAGTGCGTCAACACCCGCCATCACGGCTGCATCGAGATCGGCCGCCAAGGCGCGCAGACCATGATTCACGCGGACCAAAACAGATGCGCCTTTCCGGCCCACCTCTGCCACGCATTCAGGAAGCTGCTGCCGTGACTCTCCTTTCCGATCCTGGGGCACGGAATCCTCCAGGTCGAGAATGACGCCATCTGCGCCCCGCTCATGGGCCGTCTCTACAAAGCGCGGAACGTGAACAGGAACGAAGAGCAGGGATCTCCAGCGCGGTACAGACATCGCGCCTTCAACGGCCGCAAAGGTGTCCTTGATCATGGAGACGCCTTTGCGGCCGATTTTAGCGCGGGCGCTGCCAGTGAGCTTTCTAGGCGGCCGGTGCGCTGAAATGATCCGAGGTACACAGGCATTTTGTAAACCGCGAGCAGTCTCACCTTACTGAAACGCGCGCTCACGCTGACGCGGCTCTTTCGCGCAAAAGCGCCCGCACCTCCTCGCGGACAGCCTCGGTATGAGAGCCAAGAGCCGGGACTGGGCGAAGCGAGGGGAGCTCCGAGTTGAAAATCGCCGCCGGCGCTATCGTCTCGACGGCTCCATCGGGTGTTCCAACCTGCACCCTGCGAATGTGTGGATGCTTTGAAACATCCACCACTTCGTTCAGTCGGCCATATGCCAGGCCGGCCGCCTCGAGCTCCTGCATCGCATCGTGGCAGGATAGTTCAAAAAACCGCTGTTCAATGATCTCATCAAGTTGCGCACGATGAGCGAGGCGCTCCATATTGTCAGCAAAACCAGGTGCGCGTGTGAGCCCGGACTGCTTCAGGAATTTCTCGCAGAAATTCACCCATTCGCGGTCATTCTGAACCGAAAAGATGACCTCTTTGCCGTCGGCACAGCGATAGGCACCATACGGCGCGAGCGACGGGTGTTTCACGCCTGCGCGTACCGTCTGGTAGCCGCTGTAATCATTTTGCAAAACCGGCACGTTCATCCAGTCGGCGACGGCATCAAACAGTGACACCTGGATGCTGGTCCCTTCGCCGGTGACCTCGCGGTGGTACAGTGCCTGAAGAATGGCGCTGTGCGCTGTCATGCCCGCCGAGATATCGCAAACCGAGACCCCTACACGCGCAGGCCCCTGTTGGTTGCCGGTGATAGCGCATAGACCTGTTTCGGCCTGGACGATCAGATCGTAGGCCTTCAAATGGGAATACGGCCCTGACTCCCCGAAACCAGAAATGTCGCAGGTGATCAGCCGCGGATATCGTCGACGCAGATCAGCGGACGCGAACCCCAGTTTTTCTATGCTGCCCGGCTTTAGATTCTGGATGAAGACATCAGCACTGGCAATGAGCGTGTCGAGGACGGCGCGATCCGCCTCCAACCTCAGGTCTAGACAGACCGACTCCTTACCCCGGTTGAGCCAGACGAAGTACGCGCTCTGCCCCCGCACCAGCTTGTCGTAGTTTCGGGCAAAGTCCCCTTCGGGCCTTTCGACCTTGATCACCCGGGCGCCTGCGTCAGCAAGGCGAGACGATGCGTAGGGAGCTGCAACGGCCTGTTCGACCGCCACAACCGTGATGTCCTTGAGACTGTTTAGCATCAGGGCGCTTCCTACGCGGCTTTCAGGTTTTGTGCCCGACGCCGATCAAGCATGGCGAGCAACCGATTTTGTTCGTTGCCTACAATGGAAAGACCTTCGTCGATGCCCATGCCAGGCTTCGCGAGCATCATGTCCGCCTGTGTTGCCACCGAAATGTGAACCGTCGCTCGCGCGGAGAGATCCGTCTCGCTGCAGCTGCCTCCCACATAGGCGTCCACGTTGTTCTCTTTGCACAGAAGCACCGCACGGGCGCTGTCGGCGATCGAGCCCACGTCCGGCGTCTTGATCTGCACGAGATGGGTCGCCTTAGCCTCCGCAAACAGACGCACATCCTCTAAGGTGTTGCAGCGTTCATCGACAACGATGCGCGCACGTGACGCGCGCGCATTCAGAATGCCGACGATCTGCCCGTAATTTTCGACCTGCGCCGGCGTAGACCCGAAGTCGGCTGGCGATTCGATATTCACCGTGAACTCCGGAACCGCGTCAGCAACCTTACTGATGAAGTCGGCGATGCGCTGGACGTCGAGCCCGATCTCCATACCGATCCAGCCGTACACATCGAAATGCAGCACCGGAGAATAGTCTGGTTGGCCGATTTGCTTGACGCGGTGCGCCACCCATTTGACGAAATCCAGAAAGGTTTCTCCCCCAACGCCGAATTTGCTACGCGAGTTGATGAGGCCATGCGGGATCACATCCACCCCCTTCAGGATCATTTTATCGACATTGATTTCGCGCGCATCACCGCTCTGGCAATAAATTGGGACACGACGATGCGGCATGGATAGGCAAAATTCCGAACAAACCACCTCCGCCATGGTAC
>NZ_RZQL01000340.1 GCF_003997935.1 Mesorhizobium sp. M7A.F.Ca.US.006.01.1.1 | reverse complement strand
ATACAATGATGAATGAAAGTCACCTTGCCGGCCTCGAGGTCGGATATGATGTCCCGGCGCTGCCAGGCATGCGGTACGACGAGATTCAGACCCCCTGCTTGGTTCTCGATCTAGACGCGCTTGAGCGCAACATCCGGAAAATGGGCGACTACGCCAGGGCGCACAACATGCGCCATCGCGCCCATGGCAAGATGCACAAGTCCGTCGACGTGCTGCTTCTGCAACAGGAGCTGGGTGGTGCCGTAGGCGTCTGTTGTCAGAAGGTTTCCGAAGCCGAAGTTTTCGCCCGGGCCGGCGTGAAGGACATCCTTGTATCGAACCAGGTGCGGGACCCGGGCAAGATCAATCGGCTAGCGCGCTTGCCGATGCTTGGCGCGCGCATCATCGTTTGCGTCGATGACGTCACCAATGTGGCTGACCTGTCGCGTGCCGCTGTCGCCCATGGGACGACGATTGAATGCTTTATCGAGGTGGACTGTGGTGCAGGGCGTTGCGGTATCACGTCCGCCCCGGCTGCCGTGGAGATTGCCAAGGCGGTTGCAGCCGCCCCGGGCCTGAAGTTTAGCGGCCTCCAGGCATACCAAGGCGCGATGCAACACATGGACAGCTACGAGGATCGCAAGGCCAAGTTGGACCTGGCAATCGCCCTGGTAAAAGACATTGCATCGGCTCTCACGGATGAAGGCCTTAAGCCCGAACTGGTCAGTGGCGGCGGCACGGGCAGCTACTATTTCGAAAGCAACTCCGGCATCTACAATGAGCTGCAATGCGGCAGCTACGCGTTCATGGATGCCGACTACGGCCGCATTCGAGACGAAAGCGGAACCCGCATCGACCACGGCGAGTGGGAAAATGCTTTATTCATCCTCACTAGCGTGATGAGCCATGCCAAGGCTAACAAGGCAATCTGTGATGCCGGGCTTAAGGCTCAGTCAGTCGATTCCGGCTTGCCTTTCATCTACGGTCGCGACGACGTCAAGTATGTGAAGTGCTCGGACGAGCACGGCGTCATCGACGACCCCGACGGCGTGCTCAAGATCAACGAAAAGCTGCGCCTTGTTCCAGGCCATTGCGACCCGACCTGCAACGTTCATGACTGGTACGTCGGCGTGCGCGACGGCCGCGTGGAGACGGTGTGGCCCATTTCTGCCCGTGGCAAGGCATACTGAGCATCGGAATGATCATTATTCCAGAAGGCGCCGTTTCGAGTCTGATCGGATTCCGACGGTGCGTCGATGCGGTAGAACAGGTGTTCGCCTCAATGGCGAAAGGGACAGCCAAGAACCTACCGGTCGTCCGCGAGGAGATCGGGCACGCCGATGCCATCTTCGGGGTAAAATCGGGATTTGATCGCGCGGCCAAGGTTCTCGGTTTGAAGGCCGGAGGATTCTGGCCGGCGAATATCGAGCAGGGTCTGACCAATCATCAGTCAAGTGTGTTTCTGTTTGACCCTGATACTGGGAAGTGCCGCGCCATGGTCGGTGGAAATCTGCTCACAGCCATGCGGACGGCTGCAGCGTCTGCGATTTCCATCAAGTACCTTGCTCGAAAGGATGCAAAAGTCCTGGGTATGATCGGGGCGGGGCATCAATCTACCTATCAGATGCGGGCTGCGATCGAGTTCGGTCAGTTCGAGCGCGTCGTCGGCTGGAACATCCAAGCCGAACAGTTGAGCCGCCTTGCGATTGTTGCCTCGGACATGGGGCTACCATTCGAAGCTGTGGAACGAGACACGCTGGGCGCACAAGCAGACGTTATCATCACGATAACGTCGTCATTCGAGCCTCTTCTGAACGCAGCCCAGGTTCGCCCGGGAACCCACATCTCATGCATGGGAACCGACACCAGGGGCAAGCAGGAGGTCGACGCCGACCTGGTGGTAACTGCGAGTGTGTTCACCGATGAGATCGAGCAGGCTGTTACGATCGGGGAATGCCAGCACGCCTTCAACCAGGGACGGTTGGACAGAAGTCGGATCACAGCGCTCGGCGCAGTGATAGTTGGAGACCATCAGGGGCGCTCTACAGCAGATGAGATCACGCTCTTCGACGGTACCGGGATAGCCCTGCAGGACCTGGCGGTGGCGTCGGTTGTCGTGGAAGAAGCCATCAGACGCGGCGTGGCCGTTGAAGTCGACTTTTAGCCCGGACACCCAACCCGGGCGTTTGGGCCGCTCGTTCGCCGTTCTCTCCGATTGAGGGCCGAGCGCTCGAGCGGCCTTTTTTATTGCTGATTGCCCCAACCAACCCAGCGTTTGCAGACCTTGTGCTCATGCCGCCGCTGTCTTGGCGGATCTATTCGACATCGGCTGGTCAAGCTGCGATGCCATGATTTCTGCGGTCGCGGCCGACAGGGTGCAACCCAAATGGCCGTGTCCAGTGTTGCAGACTACGCGGGGATGACGGCCCGAACTGACTTTGCATAACATTGACGGCCGCAACCCTTATCACTGACTCGTCAAGTTATGTCCCTGCGGAAATGTACTTAACTGAGTCGGTCGGGGTCAGACGGCCGTTCACGGCCAAAGCGTTCCGGCCCGGAATAAGAAGGGCGGTGTAGAGGCAGTCACATCAGATCCGCCATGAGCCTACATCAATGCCGGGAGTTGCACGCTTTGATGGTTAGATTCGCTCGCGCTCACTACCGCGAAGCCACGCCAGAGCCGATTCGGGCTCCGGCCGATCGAGATGCAGGTCTTTCTCCACGTGTCGCAGATGATGAAGCATTTGCGCCGCCGCCGCCTCGCCGTCACCGACCTCGATCGCTGCGACGATTGTGCCGTGCTCATCGGGAGGGCAAGCGTCCTCTCGTTCGGCGTGTAACAGGATCGCAAGGCACGTAAGCGCCTGCAGACCAGTCATGAGGTGCGTAAGAAGTTCGTTTCCAGCGAGTTCAGCCAGTAGAAGATGGAACTCTCCCGTTAGCCGAACCAAAGTGCCACGGTCGCCGCGTTTTCGAGCGTCAAATTCCTGGAGCAAGTGCGCGCGAAGCCGCGCCACGGCTGGTCCCGAAGGGGCAGCAGCAAGCGAACGGACGATTTCAGGCTCGACCATCTTCCGTATCGCCAGGATGTCACGGGTCTGCTTTCTGGACGGAGAAGCCACCGTTGATCCAACGTTCGGTAATTTTTCCAAAATGCCATCTTGTGCGAGCCGTGCCATCGCCTGCCGAACGACGGTGCGGCTGACGTCAAATGCAGTTGCCAGCTGCTCCTCGGTCAGTCGCTCGCCAGGCCGCATCCGTTGTTCGAAAACAGCTTTAAGAATCCTGCGTCGTATCTCGGCCTCGGACTTCCCATGCGACTTTTCGAATCGTGGGAGTGTATCGTTCACCACTCTGGTCTCCTGATCCATTCGACACGCGGGGCTCTGCACCGCTCAACATAGTCGTAGCTCCGGCCGTATGAACTCCAATATGAACGCTGCCTGCTGAACAACGATCAGCAATTGAGCCCGCTATCTGTCTGTACGCTCTTGCGACCGTTGAAAATCCGAAAAATTCCTATTGACAAGCCAAAGACCTGATTCCACACTCCTATTGTACACAATCAACGGACTCAATGGAAGCCGGAAAGAAGCTCGACAAGAGAGGAGCAAATTCCGACGGCGGCGGGCCTTAGGGCTAGCTGCGCGTCGTAGTGTGACCCTCCCTTGATGATGGAGCCGCCGAGGTCCTTAGCGTCCATTTTCAAGGGGAACGCAAATGCCAATTCGACCAAAGCAGGATTTGCATGTGGAAACGACCGGTCTCACCGGATTCGCCAAGATGTCTCGCCGTTCTGTCGTCGCTCTGCTTGCGGGAACGTTCCTCGCGGGCTCGATGCTCGTTTCGAACCCGGTTTTCGCGCAGGATGCAAAGTCGACCCTGGTGGTCGCGGGTCCGCGAACGCCTGAATCCCTTGACCAGGAATATCCGCCTACCGAAGCCGTCCATGAGGTCAGAAGGAACGTCTATGAGCGGCTCTTGGGCTATGCAGCCAAGGAAGACGGCGGCATCAAGTACGAAGACTTCAGCAAGTTGGAAGGCTGCCTCGCCGAAAGCTGGGACCTGGCGCCCGACAAGAAGTCGATTACTTTTCACCTGCGCAAAGGCGTAAAAAGCAACAAAGGCAACGAACTGAACGCGGACGCCGTCATGTGGTCGTTCGAGCGCGGATGGAATACAAAGGCCAATTTCTACTGGTATATGACGCAGATCTTGAAGATCACCTCTTTCGAGGACTCCTTTAAGAAGGTCGATGATTACGCCGTCTCGGTCAGCATTCCGAATCCCTCGCCATTGCTTGACCGCCTCTGGGTCAATTCGGATCTTGGTATTGTCGACGCCGCCGAGCTTAAGAAGCATGTGACGGACGAAGACAAATGGGGTGGCCGGTGGCTGTCTTCGAATTCTGCGTCTTTCGGCCCATACTTTGTGAGCAAATATAGTCCCGGCCAGGAGGTTATCTACGAGGCGAATCCGAATTACTATCGCGGCGAAGCCAAGATCAAGAAGGTGATATTCAAAGAAATGCCGACTTCGGCGAACCGCGTCGCGGCGCTGCAGGCAGGGTCGGTGGACGTTGCCGAGTACCTTTTGCCGCGCGAGTTGGCTCTCCTTGAGAAGGCGCCTGGGGTCAAGATCTGGAAGGTCTTTGGCAACTATATCCATCGCGTTGAAATGAACAACACGACCAAGCCGTTCACCGATCCGAAGGTGCGCCAGGCGCTGAACTATCTGGTACCACGCGACGATATTCTGAAGGCCGTCTATTTCAATACGGCGCGGCCGACCAAGAGCCCCATCTCAGAAATCTATCCGGGTTTCACGGACGAATATTTCAGCTATGCGACGGATGTGGCCAAGGCAAAGGCACTACTTGCTGAAGCGGGCTATCCCGACGGATTCAAGACCGAGCTCGGCTACCGCACAGGCGATCAGATCGAGGAAGAATTAGCGGTTATCCTGAAGTCCGCCTTCAGCAAGGCGGGCGTGGACGTCACCTTGTCGAAGCTGCCTGCCTCAACTCTGGTCGAGCGATACACCAAGGGTGAAATCCCGATGTATTTCTTCAGGGACATGGCGATTGTTCCGGATGCTGCCTACGTTGCCAACCTTTGGCTCAACAGTGGCTCGTTGATCGACTATTCGCGCTTCAAGAATGACGAAGTGGACAAGGATATCAACGAAGGGCTCACCACCACTGATGAGGCTTCCCGCCTAGAAAAGATGAAGCGCGTCCAGCAGATAACCATGGAAAATGCCCCTTGGGTATTCCTGTTCAATCCTGGCTATCAGCTGGCGACCCGAGCCAATGTAGGCGGGTTCTCCTGGTACACGCCCAACGGCAACGCATGGGTTGATTTTTCCAAACAATAATGTTGCCGACGTCGCCGGCCGGGAAAGTCCGGCCGGCGCGATTTTGCCAGAAGGGAGAACATCCATGAAACCGTTCGCGTTCTGGGCAAAGCTGCCCAGACCACTGCGCATTGTCGGAACCCGGCTGCCGCTTGTGGTGCCTCAGATGTTCGGGGTCATGTTCGTAACCTTCCTTTTGGTGCGTCTGCTCCCGGGTGACCCAGCGCTTCTGATGTTGGGCAACACGGCGACACCTGAATCGATTGCCGCATTGCGGCAGCGGCTCGGCCTCGATCTGAGCATCTGGCAGCAGTTCCTCCGTTATGTCGGCAACGTTCTACATGGTGATCTTGGAATATCCTTGTTCACCTCGAACCCCGTCGTCACGGATTTGTCTGAGCGAGCGCCCGCAACACTCGAGCTCATTACCTACGCAATGATCGTTACCATCATTGTCGGTGTCTCCGTGGCGGTTATCGCCGTGGTTAGAAAAGGTGGAATTGTCGACTACTTTAGCCGGTGCTACGA
>NZ_RZQL01000339.1 GCF_003997935.1 Mesorhizobium sp. M7A.F.Ca.US.006.01.1.1 | reverse complement strand
CGAAACAGCCTGCGGACCGATCGTCGATACAAGTTTTGTTTCATGGGTCAGAGGCCGACCATAGGCACGACAAATACGGCTTCGACGGCTGACGGCTCAGCACGATCAGCCCGCCTCGTCCTTCGCGCCGATCTTGCGCACAAGTGCCGCCGTCGCCAGCATCGCGCCCATGTCCGATATCATCGGCGCGACATGCCTGCTGTAGTCTAGCGGCACTGAAATATCCGGCAGCTCGAAGAAGTTCTTGGTCTGCGGCAGCAGCAGGAAACCATCACTGCCGTTGAGCGCGACGCGGGCCGGATCGTCCGGCCAGGTTTCGCCAAGCCATTTCAGCGCCTGCGCCAGCCGGCCGCTCACCAGTGGCTGTGCCGCTCCGAGATTGTCGGTGCGAAACTCGTAGGCGGCGTCGAGCGCCGCGTCGCCGCTGGACAGCTCTTGCAGCTTGCTGGCGAAAATGCCGCGAAAGAAACTGATGACGGCGTTGGTCCGCCGCGTCGCCACCAATATGCCGGGGAACGGCGCGATGGTCTCGAAAGCCACGATGACGCCCTGGAAGGCGGTCGATGAGCCCTTGCCGGACCCTTCCCGCAGATGCGCCTCGTACAGCTCGAACGGAAACCCTTCGTAGCGGCCCGCCACGATGTCGTCGAACGCCTGCCGGTTGAACGGACCAACCGCCGTGCGCGGCAACCGGTCGAAGGAATTCGGCGTCACGCCATGCTGGTAGCGCATATCGGCGATGAAGCCGAATATGATCGGCAGCAGCGTCTCGCGGAACGATTGCTGCAGCCGTGTCGCCGGTTTCCTGGCCTGGAAATAGAGCAGGATCGAAGCCGCGAAGCCGATCACATAGAGAAATACATGCGGCGTCGAGACCCATTGCTCGTTGGGGTCGGCGACCTTGTTGAACAGCCAGGCGACCAGCACCACGGCCACCAGCACCAGCCCGACGAACACCGGCACCCGCCAGCGCACCTGCCGGACCGCCGACGCCCTTGCCGCTTCATAGGCCTCGATGTCTTTCCGGATGCCGGCGATGACCGTCTCGCTCGGCATGAAATCCGCTGTTTCCACCGCCACCCCCGCAAGCCTGCCTCTGCGGGAGCATGATAGTTGGTTTTGCAGGGGCCGCCAGACGTTTAAGCGGATACGCCTTGATCGGCTGGTGGAGAAGGAAAGACCGCTCTCAGCCGCCCCTCGACCTTGCCCCTGATCGCTCCCTCCAAAGCCTCGACCAACACCAGCCGCTCATGGTCGCCGGCGCGCAGGCGCATGAATGGATGCATCCGGTAAGACGCGATCGTGCCGCGCGTACCGGCATCGGCACTGACATCGACAATGAGGATAGAACCGATGCGACCAGGCCATGGCTGGCGGGCAAGCGCGGTGCCGAGGAAATCGCCAAGCCCATAGGCGACGATCGTTCCGTCGATCTTTTCCACCGGCTGCACGACATGGGCGTGATGGCCGGCGATCAGGCCGACGCCGTGCCCGGCCAGCCGCCTGGCCAGAGCTCGCGTCTCGTCGCGGGGAAAATGCCGGAACTCCCAGTCCCAATGCGGCACGGCGCAGAGTAAGTCAAAACCATCGCGCGGCCAGCCGGCCGGATCGCTGTCCATCGACACCCGCCCGGCAAACAGGTTCTCATCGGCGTTGCGCCACAGCGTGAAGGCGGCGAAGCCGATATCAAGCGATCCAACCTGGACCGGCACCACAGGACCATCGGCGGCCAGGCCGATCGTGCGGATGCCGAGCCGCAACAGCGCCGCAACCGTCTCGTCGAAACCGGTGACGCCCTGGTCCAGCACATGGTTGTTGGCCAGCGATAGCACGAGTTTTTCACGTGGGATGCCGACCGCCGCCAGCGCCTCGGCGAGAAACAACTCGCTCATGGCATGATGCGTGCCGAGCCTTGTGCCCAGCACCGCGCTTGGTCTGTCCACCACAGGGCTTTCACAATTGCCGATCACCAGATCGGCAGCGACGAGCAACGCCTTGATCGCCGGATCGCAATCCGGCGCGCTGCGGTTGGCCACCGCCGAGATGTCGCCGACAAAGGCAAGCCGCATTGTCTGACTCGGCGGCGGATCCATCAGCATCCCAGCCGCCGGTGCAAAGTCTCGCACGTCTCCGGCCAGCGACGGCTTCAGGAGACGCGGCAGCCAGGACAGCTTGTAGGAAAGCGGATAGTTCGACACGCGATGCCCAATTGTTTGCCCTGTGTAGACCGTCCGCCGGGCGGATTGAAGCGCGGTGCTGCAAATGGTGTATATTTGCGCTGCGCGACAAATATTGGGGGGAAAAGATGACACGACTGGCAGGCCTGCTGACATCCGCTTTCATTCTGCTCCTGCCGCTGTCTTCCGCGTCGGCGGCAATGCCCGAAGCGGCAACCAGGCTGTTCAAGGCGAAGACCGTGACCGCGCGCGACGCTGCCCTGTCGATGCTGGAGGCCGCCGCGCCAAAAGACCCGGCAGCCGCCTATGCGGCTGGGGCGGGCGAGTTCTTCACCGCACTGGAGATCCTGGCCACCGGTCTGCACCGTCATGGTTTCGAAAGCCCGCAATCCTTCATGCTGCCGCTGATGCGGTTGCCGGTGCCCGACAATCCCAATCCCGAGCCGCTGACTTACGAGCAGTTCCGCACCATCCTGGTCGGCTTCCGCGACCGGCTGGAGAAATCCGCTGCCACGTTTGCGTCGGTGCCGGCGAACGCCGATATCGGCATGGCGATCGATCTTACCCATGCCGGCATCGACCTCAACGAGGACGGCACCATCGCGCCGGACGAGAGCATGGCGGCAATCATCGCCGCGTTGTCACGCGGCGGCATTACATCGGACGCCGCCGCCGCCACGCTCACCTTTCGTTTCGACCGCGCCGACGGGTACTGGCTGCAGGGCTATGCCGAGTTCCTGATGGCCCAGGCCGATTTCTGGCTGGCGCATGATTTCAGGAGCACCTTCGACGGCTCGTTCCACATGCTGTTCCCGCGCGCCAAATTGCCGTTGCAGGATATTCTGGTGCCGCCGGCCGGCGACATGGGCTCGAGCATCTTCTCCTCGGAATGGCGCATCGCCGATTTCATCTCGATGGTGCATCTCATCAACTGGCCGGTGGTCGAACCGGAGCGCCGGCAAGCGGCGCGCCGCCACCTGCTGGAAATGATCCGGCTGTCGCGCGAGGACTGGAAGGCGATCCGCGCCGAGACCGACAATGACCGCGAATGGCTGCCTGGACCGCAGCAGAAGGGCGAGAACCCGCTCACCGGCCTCGAAGTCGGCGAGGAGCAGGTCCAGGCCTGGCTCGCCGCCTTGACCATGGCCGAGGATCTCCTGGAAGGCCGCAAGCTGCTGCCGCATTTCCGCGTCACGGCCAGTACTGGGCTTGGCATCAACATGAAGCGCTTCTTCGATGACCCGAAAAACTTCGATCTCGTGCTGTCGATCACCGGCCCGGCCATCGCGCCCTACCTCGAAAGCGGTGAGCTCGTGACCAGCGACGATTTCGACCAGATCCAGCGCCAATTCGGCGGCGGCGGTTTTCTGACTTTTGCGCTCTGGTTCAACTGAGGGCGGGATGTTTGAGGCCCTTCCGCAGAGGGAAATCTTGGCAAGACCGGCAACATTTTTACTAGAAGCAGGCGCCATTCCCAGGCGATGTCTGCTGCCAGTCACCTCACTGCATATGCCGCGCGAAGGCGCTTCGCAAAAATTAGCAGCGGCTGTTTTGCTTGACTCGGCCGCCAAAAACAGGCAGCAAAACCAGGTCGGAAGGGCGACAACACCACTTTCCTGGCCGTGGACGAAGCCAAATTTGGCCCAAATCCACATCTCGTCGTTGGTTTTGAGAGGAATTGATTAACCAACTTTGTCCATATTTTGAAGCAATCGGCAACCAACTACAGACGCGACAAACGCGTCGGGGACCACCTGGGATCACTCACAGAATGGTCGTCGCGGCTCTCAAGGCCACGTACGGGGAAACCGATTGAAGCGAGATTGGTTGCATGGCGTTGTTGAGTACACACAAAAAAATCCATGGACTGCGTGAGGGCGGCGAGTTCGTCGATGCTCGGCGTTCCTCTTCCTTCAATGCTGGCCGGGTGGCCCGCTGGGTCGCGCTGCCTTGCGTCAGCACCGCCATCGGCCTTTGGCTGATCGGCACCATGGCCGGCCTCAGTTCCGTCGGCGCCTCGCTGTCGGCGACTTCGGTTGGCCTGCCCCAGACGCTGTCCATGCCGGGATCGCTCGCACTTACCGATCCGCTGAAACAGCACTTTTTGAAAGCACCCTTCGTGCTGGCCAATGCCAATGGCGGCACTCGGGCCCTGCATGATCATTCGGTGCAGTGCGGCGCCAGCTGTTTCAAGCTGGCCAGGGTAAGCTCGCGGGCGGAAAAATCCGAACGCCTTGTGGTGCAGGCAAAGCCGATGCCTGCCGCCGTGAAGTCGAAGGCGCAGGAGCGCTTCGAACGCATGGAAGCGTCGCTTTCGCCGATGAAGCTGGCCGCTGCCTTTGCCGACGCCGGAAAGCCTGCCGCCAGTGCCAACACCCGCCCGGTGATCTCCACCGTCGCACCGCGAATTGCCGAGGCGTCGTTGGTGCCCTCCGTCCCGGTCACAGCCAGCCTGTCCGACAGCATGCCAGTTCCGGCGGCCGAACGTTTCGCCCGGCTGGATACCGACTCGGTGGTCGTGCAGACCGCACCGCCGCCGATGGGCTTCGCCCAATCCGATACGCCAGACAATTCGCAGTTGGCGCTTGCTCTGGTGCGGTCGCTGCCGGCCGACGACGAGGCGTTTGCCTCACCGCTGCCGATCGAGGAATCGTCAGCCGATGTCGTGGTTTCACCCGTCGAAACCCAGCAGGATCAGCCCGGCGATGCCGCCTCGCTGCCGGACGCGCTGACCGACGACGTGCCGTTGCCGACCCGCCGCCCGCAATTCGACGCGCCGCAGCCCAAAATCGTGCAGCAGCAGCCTAAGTCCGTTCAGCAGCCCAAATCTGTTCAGCAGCCCAAGCTCGCCCAGCAATCGAAGCCGGCACGCGAGACGGTCCAGCAGGCCCAGCCGGCAAAACCGACGCGGCAAGGCCGGCCGGCCGATGGCGGCGACGTGCTTGCCTATGCCAAGCCCGACACGCCTTCGGGCGGCCTTGGCAAGGCGTTCAGGAACCTGTTCAACTCGCCAGGCGCCAGGAGCGGCGCCGGCAATGGCGTCGCCGTGTACGACATCAGCAGTGCAACCGTCTACATGCCTGACGGCTCGAGGCTCGAGGCACATTCAGGCATCGGCGCCATGGCGGACCAGCCGCGTTATGCCGACCAGAAGAACCGCGGGCCGACGCCGCCCAACACCTACAATCTGTCGATGCGCGAGTCGCGCTTCCACGGAGTGGAGGCCTTGCGCCTGACACCGGTCGATGGCCGCAACAAGTACAATCGCGACGGCCTGCTGGCCCATACTTACCTGCTTCGGGGCCGCTACGCCCAGTCGAGCGGCTGCGTCGCCTTCAAGGACTATGCGCGTTTCCTCGCCGCCTTCAAGAAGGGCAAGATCAAACGCCTGGTCGTGGTGCCGCGCCTGAACGGGTCGGCAACGCAGGTCGCATCAGCCGCCAGGGGCGTGTAGCGACAAGAGGCTTTCGGGCCCACCTCCCCGCCTGCTCCTGACAGCCTGCTGTCAGGAGCAGCACTGTCCAGCGCGCCTCTCCCCACCGCGCTCTTTCCATTTTGGCCAGGAAATCCCATATTCGGGACATGGCCAAATCTCCCGATCAGAAAACGCCGCCGACGGCGCATGACGACCGCGCCGTGCCGAAGCGGCGCAGCCCCCTGACCGATTTCCTGGACGCTTCGGAGCCGCTGCACA
>NZ_RZQL01000338.1 GCF_003997935.1 Mesorhizobium sp. M7A.F.Ca.US.006.01.1.1 | reverse complement strand
CTGATGGACACGCCAGCCTTTCCGGCGCGCTGGAAAGTCAGCGCGCCCGAACTCATTGCCGAGACCTTTTCAAGCCGGATCTGGAAGGTTTTGCGCGAAGACGGATCGCCGGCGATCGTCAAGGCGCTCAAGCCTTTCGACGATGTCGCCGACGAGTTGCGCGGAGAACATTATCTCGCCTGGCGGCGCGGCGAAGGCGCGGTGCGTCTGCTCGGCCGCGACGGCCACAGCATGCTGCTCGAATATGTGGGTGAAACCCTGCTGCAGCAGGTGCTCGACGAACAGGGCGACTTTGCCGCGACCGCAATCGCGGCGGAGGTGATGGCAAAACTGTTTTCGCAGGGGAAAGACCCGTTCCCGCCCGAACTTCAGCCGCTCCGGGAACGCTTCGCCAGCCTGTTCAAGAAGGCCACAACGGACCGCGATTCGGGCCGTAACAGCCTCTATGTCGAGGCCGCCGTTATTGCCGAGCGGCTGCTGGCCGATCCGCACGATGTCAGGCCCCTGCATGGCGACCTGCATCACGAGAACATCCTGCACGGGCCGCGCGGCTGGCTGGCCATCGATCCGAAGGGCGTTCTCGGCGACCCCGGTTTCGACGCGGCGAACATGCTCTACAACCCGCTCGACCGCGACGAGCTCTGCCTCGATCCGGAGCGGATCGCGCATATGGCCGAGATCTTTGCCAACACTCTGGGCCAGACGCCGCCCGCCATCCTCGATCATGCCACCGCCTATGGCTGCCTGTCGGCATCCTGGCATCACGAGGACGACAATGCGGTCGAGGAGAACCGCGAATTGTCGATCGTCAAGGCGATCCGGGCGGTGCGGGCAAGCTTCTAATCCGACCCAGTAGATCGGCTCGGGATCAGCGCCTGAGCGCTATTCCCGTCGGCAAGGGATAGGCGCCCTTGGTGCCGCGCCAATGGGCTGCTGCAAAGCCCAGCACGATCAGCGCAAATCCCTGATGGGTCAGCGCCATATGCAACGGCACATGCATGAGCAGCGTGCCGATGCCGATCGAGGCCTGCATCAGCACCAGTAGAAACAGCAGCGTCGCGCGCCGCGCATGCGTCGAGCCTGGCAGCCGCCGGCGCGTGGCGATCATGTGCCACAAGGCCACGACGAATACCGTGTAAGCGCCAAGCCGATGGACGAACTGCACCGTCTTCGGGCTCTCGAAGAAGTTGCGCCATACCGGCTCGAGGATCAGCAGATCGCCGGGAATGATCTTGCCGTCCATCAGCGGCCAGGTGTTGTAGCTCAAACCCGCGTCGAGCCCGGCGACCAGGCCGCCGAGATAGATCTGGATCAGCGCCAGCAGCACGATGAAGCCGGCCAGCCTCTGCGTCGACCTATCGGCGGCAGGCTCGGAATGTGGCGCCAACCCGCGCGCGACCACCATGGTGGCGGTGAAGATCAGTGCGGCAAGCGTCAGGTGGGTCGCCAGCCGGTACTGGCTGACGGAGACCCGGTCGACCAGGCCAGAGGCCACCATCCACCAGCCGATGGCGCCTTGCAGGCCGCCAAGCAGCAGAATGCCCACGAGTTTCGGACTCAGGCCGCGCTCGATGCGGCGCGTCGCCCAGAAGAACAGCAGCGGCAAGGCGAAGACCAGGCCGACGCTGCGCGCCAGGATGCGATGCGCCCATTCCCACCAGAAGATCGACTTGAACGCCTCGATGCTCATGCCTTTGTTGAGCTCGGCATATTGCGGTATCTGCTGATAGAGCTGGAATTCCTCCTGCCATTCGGCATCGTTGAGCGGCGGGATCACGCCATGGATCGGCTTCCACTGCGTGATCGACAGGCCGGAATCGGTGAGCCTGGTGGCGCCGCCGACCAGCACCAGCGCAAACAGCACCAGAAGCACCACATAGAGCCAGGCGCGCAGCAGCGCCCGGTTATGCAGGTCGCGGTCGCGGGCGACGTATGGCGCGGCAGCTGATATGGCAGCCATGATCTTGTCCCGGCAGGTTGATTTGGCGGATTGGTGGACCATCGCACCCGTGCTGGCAAGGCCATACGGCGCGGCACGCCGTCGCGCCGCTTCTCACCGGTTGCACAGTCTCGCCTCAAGGCCTATGCGAGGCCAAATGCCCCTTGAGCCTGCCAGGCCACTTGTGCGAATTCCGGCATGCTCGATCAGGAGACCAACCATGCCCCTGCGCCTGAAAAAGCTGATCGGAATGTTTCTGCTGGTGGCGCTGGTCATCGTCTATGCGCTGGTCGCATCGATCTTCGCGGTCGCCCGGCTGTCGGAGTCGGGTCCGTGGGTGCATTTCCTGTTTTTCCTGCTCAGCGGCCTGCTCTGGGTGCTGCCGGCAATGGGCATCATCAAATGGCTGATGCTGGAGCCGAGGGCCAAGCGCTAGGCGAAACCGCCAGCGTCAGATGGTGACGACCATCTTGCCGGCATTGGCGAGCGGCGTCGTCACGCCCGACAGCATGGTGCGGATGTGGGCGAGGCTCTGATAGCGGCCGTTGACGGAAATGCGCGGCAAAGCATGCAGGAACCCGGCATGTTCGGCACGCAGCACGCCGTGGCGCGTCGTCACGCCGGATGTATAGCCGGCGTCGCGGGCAAAGCCGACTTCGCGACAGCCTACGGCACTCGCATAGCCATAGGGGTAAGCGAAATGGCGGGGCTCTTCGCCTAATTCGGCCAGCAACATGGCGCCCACGGCGCCGATCTCGTGCCGTGCATCGGCTTCGGAAAGCCGCTTCAGATTGCTGTGGTTGATCGTGTGGGCGCCGATCATCACCAGCGGATGCGCGGCGATGCGGCGGATTTCGTCCCAGTTCATCAATGTGCGCAGACGCGGACCGTCGGCGTCGACGCCGTTTGAGCGAGCCAGATCGCGCAGCACGGCCTGCAGGTCCTCCTCGCGGATTTCGGAGGTGAGATAGGCGTGCAAGCGTGCATTGGCCTGCAGCTTCTTCGCGGCGGTCGAGCAATCGATCGTCAGCGGACCATTCGGCCGCGTCAGCGTCAGGATATTGCGCGCGTTGACGATGTCCTCGACAACGTCCCACCACAGGTCGGCGGTGCCGTTGATCAGCCCGGGCGCGACATAGATGGTGATCGGCGCGCCGTGCTTCTCGAGCACCGGCAGCGCCTCGACCATGTTGTCGCGATAGGCATCGTCGGCGGTGATGGTGGCAAACTGACCGCCTTTGCCGCCCGCCTTGATGCGCTCCACCGCCTCGTCCATGGAGACGAATGCATAGCCATGCGCCTTCATGTCAGCGATCATGGCGTCAAGGAAGCCGGGCGCGATATTCAGGTGCCGGTTGACGCTGTCCGGCTTTTCCGGCGTCGCGGTAACACGGTGCAGCATCAGGATGGCGCCAATGCCGCCGATGAACGGCTTGGCCAGCGGTGCGAGGCCGGTATAGCGGGCGACGTTCAGCGCCAGTTTCCGGATTGCCTCCCCGCCGTCGATCATTCATTCACCTTTTGCGCCTAGGCTGATCCAAGCACGGAATGCGCCTATGCGAACCCCCAAATCGCGATCAATACGCCCTAAGGATTGAGGTATGGTTGACGCAACTGCGTCATTTGACGGCAATCGGCTTGCGGCGACCGAGGCATCGTCGCGCGCCTTGCCGCAGGACCATGCCGGCCTGTCGATTTCAGTGGCGTCCACGGATGGACTCGCGGCCTATGCCGAGTTCTGCCGCTCGGCTCTGTTTGGGCCGGCGCAGAGTGCTGCCTGGATCCTGAACTGGGCGGCCGAGACACGACCGGACCTGCTCGTCGCGACGCTGAGTGCCGAGGGCAAGCCGGTTTTTTCGCTGGCGCTGGAGGTTGCCTCCAAGGGGCCGTTCCGGATCGCCCGCTTCATGGGTGGGCGCCACGCCAACGGCAACTTCGTCGCCGCGGATCCGAACTGGCTGGCCAAGGCGGATATACCGGCCCTCCGATCGGTGCTGGCGGCCATCGCCAAGGCACGCCCTGACATCGATCTGGTCGCGCTCGAGCGGTTGCTGCCCGATCTCGACGGCGTCGCCAATCCGCTCGCATCGCTTGACCATTTTTCCAGCCCCAACCTGTCGCTGGCCGTCGATCTCGCCGGCGGCTTCGATGCGCTGCTTTCCCGCGCCAGCGGCAAACGCAAACGCAAGAAGCACCGGTCGCAAATCCGGAAATTCGAGGCCGTAGGCAGCCATCGGCGCATCGACGCCCGCACCCCCGACGAGGTGGACAGGCTGCTCGACGCCTTCTTCGAGATGAAGGAACTCCGCTTCCGCAAGATGGGCATCGCCAATGTTTTTGGCGACGCGCAGGTACGCGGCTTTTTCCGCGCGCTGTTCATGCAGGCGCTTGGAGAGGACAAGCCTTCCTTCGTGCTGCACGGGCTCGATGTTGCCGGCAAGCTGCGCGCCATCACCGGTTCAAGCCGCTCGGGCAAACGCCTGATCTGCGAATTCGGAGCGATCGCCGAGGACGATCTCGGGCACGCCAGCCCCGGCGACTTCCTGTTCTTCGACAACATCCAGGAAGCCTGCGAGACCGGTTTCGAGGTCTATGACTTTTCGGTCGGAGATGAGCCTTACAAGCGGCTGTGGTGCGATATCGAAACGCGACATTTCGAAGTGCTGGTCCCCTTGACCGTGAAGGGCCGCATGCTGGCGCTGACGCTTCGGCAAGGCGCGCGGCTGAAAGCCTTCGTCAAGAACAGCCCGACGATCTGGAAGCTGACCAAGGTGCTGCGCCGCAAAGCCGCCGGTCAGGCAGCACCCACGGAAGAAGATAGCTAACGCCATGAAGCCGATCATCCGCACACTGTCCCTGCAGGAACTGGCGCTTCTCGTCGACTGGGCGGCCGCGGAAGGCTGGAACCCAGGTCTTGAAGACCCGGCGATGCTCCAGGCGGCGGACCCCGAAGGCTTCATCGGCGCCTTTGTCGGCGACGACATGGTCGCGGCAATTTCGGCCGTGGCCTATGGAAGCGAATTCGGTTTCATCGGCCTCTACATCTCCCGGCCTGACATGCGCGGCATGGGCTACGGCAAGACGGTGTGGGACGCCGGCATGAAAAGGCTCGCAGGCCGGACCGTCGGCCTCGACGGCGTCGCCGAGCAGCAGGCCAACTATCGGCGCAAAGGCTTCGCGCCGGCCTACGAGACCATCCGCTTCACGGGGCGCAAGGCAGGCCCGGCGGTCAGGGACCATGGGTTGCGGATGATTACAACGCAGCTCCTGTCCGACATCGTCGCCTATGACTCCCATTGTTTTCCGGCGTCACGATGGGCCTTCCTGCAGCGATGGCTGCAGGAACCGCATTATGGGCTGGCGGCGATCGGTTCGCGCGGCGTGACCGGCTTTGGCGTGGCTCGCCGCTGTCGATCCGGCTTCAAGATCGGCCCGCTGTTTGCCGACGAAATGGAAATCGCTTTGCAACTCCTGGAGGGACTGGCCGGTGCCTGTGAGGGCGGTGAGCTGCACATCGACGTCCCCGCCGATAAGACCGGCTTCATAACTGCGCTCGATGCGGCCGGCTTTGCGCCGACCTTCACCACCACGCGCATGTACAAAGGCCCTGCCCCGGAACTGGACCTGCAAAGGGTGTTCGGCGTAACGACCTTGGAACTGGGATAGATCGGGCGAACCGCTGAACGGCTTCGCCAAGCGATCCACAGCTCTCTCAGGCGGCGGCAGTGCGCCGTCCCGGCACCGGATTGCCGGGCGGTTCGTGGCCGAGCGGCGTCACCAGCGTCAGGTCGGGATAGCCGTTCTCGATCAGCTTGACCGCAGCCTGCGTCACCTCATCGTCGGCTTCCAGCATGGAGAGAAAGACCTCGGTGGCGTCGCCGGTCAGACGGCCGATGCCTTGCGCGTCGGCCGGTCCGCACTCGACCACGACCAGGTCGTAGGC
>NZ_RZQL01000337.1 GCF_003997935.1 Mesorhizobium sp. M7A.F.Ca.US.006.01.1.1 | reverse complement strand
GCCTTGGCGGATCAAATCCACCACACGCATCCTACCATTACCCGCCGCGCCGATAATTCCGTGATCGCGCCAGTATCATCAAGTCGCCCGGTCTGTTTGCACGTTCGGCGAACGCTCAACAACACGGCTTGACGGCCTGTGTCTGGCGTCTGAAAAGGGCTGGCCTGCGGACGTGGCGGAATTGGTAGACGCAAGGGACTTAAAATCCCTCGATCTCTGATCGTACGGGTTCGATTCCCGTCGTCCGCACCACCCTTCGCTCTTCGAGCTTCGGGTGGCGGGCCACCTGAAGCTCGGCAGGTTCGAATTTCATCCGTTCAGGCGCACCAATTTCACCGGCTACGGCTTGTCAGCATCTCTACGCCTCGAACACTTTCTCAGTGAACCATTCCGCCAACCTGGCAAGCTCCGGCCCCAGCACGCGATCGGCGCCGACAGGCGGCACGATAGCTCTGATTTGATCGACGAAGGAGCGCAGCGCCGGCGGCGGCGTGCGTTCGGTGACGTACAGCGCCTGCGAGGCGATCATTGCCAGCATCGCCATGGCGGCATCGACGCAGCGTCCGGCCGTTGCCTCCTTGGTCCATGCGAAGAACGCCGTCGTGGCGACGTCGTCCTGCCCCGCGCCAGCCGATTCCGTGCCCGGAATGAAGGTACGTTGCGCCGCCAGCTTGGCCTGCTCGAGATAGCCGGTGATCGCCATCGGCACATAGCCGACATTGCCGTGGCCATCGCTGTCGGCCGAGTGACGTCCGGTCATCAGCAGATCCGGCAGCAGCGACACCTTGCCGTTGAGAAGCTTCGAGGCGTGGCGGTCGCAAAGCAGGCAGATGTCGGCCCATATCGCCGCCAGGTCGTCCAACGCCGGCGTCGCCATGGCGTTGTGATAGCCGCCGGTCGAGATGCAACGGCCGAGCGGATGTGCATCGTCGGGCGGGATGTAGACCGGATTGTCCGATATCGAGGCCAGCGACACATTGGCCGCCCGCTCGGCCGACGACAGCGCACGATGCGCCTGGCCGAGGACGCGCGGCACGATGCGGTAGCTGACCGGCGCCTGATAATTGCGCCGCCCGTCTCCGGCGCCAACCAGAAATTCCCGCAAACCCTGCAGGGCCGCGGCCTCATGCTCATCGCCCCAGAGCGTGTCGAGGGCGGCGTCATAGTGTTCGAGCGGGGCCCGAAACGCCTCGATTGACAGCGCGAACACCTGTTGCGCCATGCGGATGCGGCGGCGCGCCGCGAGCGCTGCGTCGGCCACCAGAGCGGCAGCGCAGGGCGAGCCGTTGATGAGCGAGCCGCGTTCCTTGACCTCGAGGTCGAAGCGCGTCGAAAGTTCTGCAAACAAGGGGTAGAGCGCCAGGATCTCACCGGCGCCGCCCTGGCCGGAGGCCGGCACCGTTGGCATCGGCTCTCCGTCGAGCATTGCGGCCACGCCGAGCGCGATGCGCGGCGTGGTGGCGGCGTTGCCCTCGATGAAGTTCGTCAGACGGGCAAGCACGATCGCCCTGACCACGCGATCCGGCAAGGGATCGCCGAACGAGGTCGCGGCGGCGAACGCCTTGATGCGCGCATGGCGGTCCCGCTCGTCAGGTTCGAGCTTTCGGCTTGCCAATTCCCCCATGGCGGTTGTGACGCCATAGATGACCGGTGGCGGATCGGATTCAATCAGCCTGAGAAACGAGGCGCGGCATTCGGCGATGCGTTGCAAGGCCTTCTCGCTGATCTCCACCGTGTCCTTCTTCCAGGCGACGCGGAAAACAGTGTCGAGGTTGATGTCCTCACGCTTCGACAGGCTAACTGGCATGCTTCACACCACTGGAAATAAGGGACTTAGTAGAGTGGTTCCTCGAACAGCGTCTTGTCGCCGTCGACCAGCGCCTTGATCTGCGCGGTGCCGTCGCCGGCGAGCGCAAGACGGATGCCGAATGACCGCACCCGCATGTCGTTCTGGATCGCCATCCCCTCGCCTTCCGGCAGATAGAAGCGCTCGATGCCGTAGTCCGGCGCGATGGTCGCCTCTTTGCTGCGAAGATCCCAACCCTCGGCGACATGGCCCGATATATCGGCCTCGTCGGCGGTTGCCGTCGTTGGCGCCTTGCCGAACCAGGCGGTTGTCGGCTGCCAATAGTTGTCGGCGCCCTTCTTCAGGCGGACGACAATCACAGTGTCGTCGCTGGAAAATTTGTCGGGCGGGATGTTGGCGATCATTTTCACCGGTATGCGCGAAATCTCGTAGCCCAGGATAATATAGTCGCCGCGAAGGAGATCGCGCGGATCGACAGGCTCGATTTTCAGCAGCACTTCCTTGCCGTTGCGCAGGATCGCCGCCCGGCCGGCGATGATCCAGCTCAGGAAGCCGATCTGGACGAGCGCCAGCACCAGTGCCGAGATGACAAGCCTTTTCCCGGTGATCATGCCGTGGCTCCTTTGGCATCTGGGCCCTTCATGCGTTTTTCCACGCGGATGATGACGATCGCAAGGATGCCGAGCAGCACCGCGGCGGCCAGGAAGAAACCGGCCGTATCGAGCATCGATTGCAAGGTCACCACATAGATGATGGCGAGTTCGAAGGCGAAGCCGAGATAGGCAAGCCAGCGCAGCCCACGGCTCTCCCGTCCTGCCAGCACGATCGCGGCGACAATGCCGGCCAGCGCGACCACCGAAGCGAGGGCAAAACCGCTGTTGTAGGTGCTCTCGTCGGCGAGTTCGAACTGGATCATTGCGAGGCCGGTGAGGAAGCCGAGCAGTGCGTGCAAGGGCAAGCGGCCGCCGAGCTGCACGACCCGGTCGACCGGATCCGGCGCGAAGACCGAGGCCGCGAACAGCAGCGCCGAGACGACGACCAGCGGGATCGCCACCTGCAGCGTATCGTGGTTGGTGACGAGCAGCACAAGATAGAACAGGACCGAGAGGATGATCAGGTGGCGTGCCGCCTGGCTGCGGGTCCAGAACGAGACGGCAAACAGCACGATCGCTATGATCACGAAGGCATGCGGAAATTCGCTGCGGCTGTAGTAGTCGAAGCCTTTGAGGAACAGCCAGGCATCGGCGATGCCGACCGAAGCGACCGTCAGCGGATCAGAACGCAGCGCAACCGCCGCCAATGCCGTGCCGGCGCCCCAGGTGACCAGAGCCGAGGCCTCGTCGCCCGAGAGATGATACATCTGGCCGATCAGCGCGATCGAGCCGCCGAAAGCCGCAGCCGCCACGATCCAGAGCGCCTCGCCGATCGCCGCATGGTCGCGCATCTTCAACAGCGCGCCGCCGACATAGCCACCAAGGATGACGGCAAACAGTGCCGCCACGCGCGCCAGCCGCGGGATCGCGTCCCAATTGGCGGCGACGAAAATCAGGATGGCGGCTCCGAACAGCAAGGCAGCCATCATCGCCAGGATCGAGCCGAAGCTGAGCGACTTGCGCTCGTTGGCCTCGACATCGCGCGAAAGCGAATCGGCCGTCGCGGCGTCGATCAGCCCGGCCTGCTGCCAGCGCGCGATATCCGCCCTGACCCGCGACGAATAGCTCGCCATGCTGCATCTCCCCCAGTTCGGTCTTTTTTTCAGCCGACCCGGTCAAACCGCTGACGCGGCGACATTTTCCGATTCGGGTTTCTTTGTGTCAGGTCCGTGAACGCTGGTTAATGCTGCATTGCACAATTTGCATTGCTGCCATGCAGCCATAGCGCTTTTAAATCGATATGGGTCCGCCTATTTATGGTTCGTACACAAACGGAATGATCCGCAAGAAAGACGAAACGAGAACTACCATGAACCTGATCCGCAACTACCGCAACTGGCGCCGCTACAGGGACACCGTGTCCGAGCTGAGCCGCCTGAGCAACCGTGAACTGACCGACCTCGGCATCAGCCGCAGCGACATTCCTTACGTCGCTCGCAAGGCGGTCTAATTCTTCGGACCGCGAATGGTCCGAACCAGTTTTGAAAAAGAGAACGATAATGAACCTGATCCGCAACTATCGTAACTGGCGCGTTTATCGCGAGACGGTTACCGAGCTGGGTCGCCTTTCCAACCGCCAGCTGCATGATCTCGGTATCGTCCGCGACGAAATCAAGATCATCGCCCGCCAGGCGATCTAGACAGAATTTCGGCAGGGTCGACCTCCTCCCCGACCTTGACGAATACGGTCACCCCTTACCTCCTCCCAAGGGTTGACCACAAAAACGGCGCCCGCTGCACCTCCTCCCGCGGCGGGCGCTGTTTCCCCGGGGCAAAGCGAATTTTGCCCACAAAGGTTTCGCTCCTTTTCAAACAGCGAAAGAGTTTTCGTCAAAGCCGACCTCCTCCCCGGCGATGACGAATAGGCCCGACCTTCACCTCCTCCCGAGGGTTGGCCACAAAAACGGCGCCCGCCGCACCTCCTCCCGCGGCGGGCGCTGTTTCCCAGGCAAAATGAATTTTGCTCCAGAGGTTTCGCCCCTTTTAAAAAGGCGAAAGGAATTTCGTCAAAGCCGACCTCCTCCCCGGCGATGACGAATAGGCCCGATCCTCACCTCCTCCCGAGGGTCGGCCCAAAAAAACGACACCCGCCGGACCTCCTCCCCCGGCGGGTGTTGTTGTTTTCAGGGGGCGCTTCCATCAGCAGCTGTTTGCCCCGCACCACGCACGGCAATTGCAATCGCCGCACCAAGCGATTATTCCGGCGCTCATGAGCAAAAACCCAATCCACATCATCGGCGGCGGCCTCGCCGGTTCCGAAGCCGCATGGCAGGCAGCGCAGGCCGGCGTGCCCGTCATCCTGCATGAAATGCGGCCCGTTCGCGGCACTGATGCACACAAGACCGACAGCCTGGCCGAGCTCGTCTGTTCCAATTCCTTCCGCTCCGACGACGCCGACAACAACGCCGTTGGCCTGCTGCACGCCGAAATGCGGCTGGCCGGCTCGTTGATCATGAGCGCAGGCGACGCCAACCAGGTTCCGGCAGGCGGCGCGCTGGCCGTCGATCGCGACGGATTCGCCGATGCCGTGACGAAAAAACTCGAAGCACACCCGCTGATCACCCTCCGGCGCGAGGAAGTGCCTGGTCTGCCGCCGGCGGATTGGGATCAGGCGATCATCGCCACGGGTCCGCTGACCGCCCCCGGGCTTGCCCAGTCGATCGCGGAAGCGACCGGCGCCGATGCGCTCGCCTTCTTCGACGCCATCGCGCCGATCATCCATTTCGACACGATCGACATGAATACCTGCTGGTTCCAGTCGCGCTACGACAAGGTCGGGCCAGGCGGCACCGGCAAGGACTACATCAATTGTCCGATGGACAAGGACCAGTACCTTGCCTTCGTGCAAGCGCTGGTCGACGGTCAGAAGACTGAATTCAAGCAATGGGAAGGCACGCCCTATTTCGACGGCTGCCTGCCGATCGAGATCATGGCCGAGCGCGGCGTCGAGACGCTGCGCTACGGACCGATGAAGCCGATGGGGCTGACCAACGCGCACAATCCGACGGTAAAGGCCTATGCCGTGGTACAGCTGCGCAAGGACAATGCGCTGGGCACGCTCTACAACATGGTCGGTTTCCAGACCAAGTTGAAGCATGCCGAGCAGGTGCGCGTGTTCCGCACCATTCCGGGTCTCGAAAACGCCGATTTCGCCCGCCTCGGCGGCCTGCACCGCAACACCTACATCAACTCGCCGACCTTGCTGGATGCGTCGCTGCAGTTGAGGTCGCGCCCGGGCCTGCGCTTCGCCGGCCAGATCACCGGCTGCGAAGGCTATGTCGAGAGCGCTGCGATCGGCCTGCTCGCCGGCCGCTTCGCCGCAGCGGAGCGGCTCGGCCAGGCACCGTCGCTGCCGCCGCTCACCACCGCGTTCGGCGCGCTGCTCAACCACATCACCGGTGGCCACATCGTTTCAGACGACGAGCCGGGAAAGCGCTCCTTCCAGC
>NZ_RZQL01000336.1 GCF_003997935.1 Mesorhizobium sp. M7A.F.Ca.US.006.01.1.1 | reverse complement strand
TCGCCACCCGGCGTCGCTTCCACGGCACGCTTGCCGACCTGCCTTCGCTGGAAGCGCGCGCCGATCTTTCCGGCCCGGTCATGACCATCATCGGCGATGCGGTCGCCGGCGCCAACTTTGAACGATCCGAGCCGCTGGCGGCACACAGGCATGAAGGCGCGTCCAGTTCGGTCGCCGAAGGAGTTCAGCAATGAAGATACTGACCGCCAACCGCCTCGCAGACGGCATTGCCGTCTGGTACGCCGATGGCGGCTGGGCCGAGACGGTGGACCATGCCGACCTCGCCCATGACAAGGCAGCCGACGACAGGCTCGAGGCGATCGGCGCCAAGGCCTATGCCGCCAACGAAGTGGTCGACGTCAATTTGATCGACGCTGAAGTCGTCAACGGCGTCGTCCAACCGGTGCGGCTGCGCGAGAAGATCCGCGCCGCCGGCCCGACCATCCGCAACGATCTCGGCAAGCAGGCTGCGCGGGCAGCATAACCATAACCAAGACACCAGGCATGGGCGGACGCGCCCTGAAAGACCAAGCATGTACCGTTACGATGAGTTCGATCACGATTTTGTCCAGGCCCGCGTCGCCGAGTTCAGCGACCAGGTGCAGCGTCGTCTTGCCGGCGAGATCACCGAGGACCAGTTCCGGCCATTGAGGCTGATGAACGGCGTCTATCTCCAGCTGCATGCCTACATGCTGCGCATCGCGGTGCCGTACGGCACGCTGAACGGCAAGCAGTTGCGCATGCTTGGCCACATCGCCCGCAAATACGACAAGGGCTACGGCCATTTCACCACGCGCCAGAACATCCAGTTCAACTGGCCGGCGCTGTCGGACATTCCGGCGATCCTGGCGGATCTCGCAAGCGTCGAGATGCATGCCATCCAGACCAGCGGCAATTGCATCCGCAACGTCACCGCCGACCACTTCGCCGGCGCTGCCGCCGACGAGGTCGCCGATCCGCGTCCCTACGCGGAAATTCTGCGCCAGTGGTCGTCTGTGCATCCGGAATTCTCGTTCCTGCCGCGCAAGTTCAAGATCGCGGTGACGGGCGCCGAGCGCGACCGCGCCGCCATCCAGACCCACGACATCGGCCTGCACCTGAAGAAGAACGCCGCAGGCGAACTCGGTTTCGCCGTCTATATCGGCGGCGGCCAGGGCCGCACGCCAATGGTTGCCCGGAAAATCCGCGACTTCCTGCCGGAAGCCGACCTTCTGTCCTACTGCACGGCGATCCTGCGCGTTTACAACCTCTACGGCCGCCGCGACAACAAGTACAAGGCGCGTATCAAGATCCTCGTCCATGAGACCGGCGTAGAGGAGATCACCCGTCAGGTCGAGGCCGAGTGGCAGGAGTTGAAGGACGCCGAGCTGAAGCTGCCGGAAGCCGACATCCGCGCCATCGAAGCCTATTTCGCGCCACCAGTGCTCGCTGGGCGGCCGGAAGGCGACCAGGCGGTCAAGCTGGCGCGGCTCGATTCCAAGCGGTTCTCGGAGTGGCTCGACCAGAATGTCGTGACGCACCGCCATCCCGACTATGCGGCGGTGACGATCTCGCTGAAGGGCATCGGCGAGGTGCCCGGCGACGCCTCGGACAGCCAGATGGAAGCGATCGCCGACATCGCCGAGAAATATGGCTTTGACGAGCTGCGTGTCAGCCATGAGCAGAACCTGATCCTGCCGCATGTGGCCCGCGCCGACCTCAAGGCGGTCTATGATGCGCTGGTCGGCATTGGCCTGGCGACGGCCAATTCCAATTTGATATCGGACATCATCGCTTGCCCGGGCCTCGATTATTGCGCGCTGGCCACGGCGCGCTCGATCCCGATCGCGCAGGAAATCTCGCGCCGCTTCGCCTCGCTTGAGCGGCAGCGCGAGATCGGCGAACTGAAGCTGAAGATCTCCGGCTGCATCAACGCCTGCGGTCATCACCATGTCGGCCACATCGGCATCCTCGGCGTCGAGAAGAAGGGCTCCGAACTCTATCAGATAACGCTGGGCGGCTCGGCCGACGAGAACACCTCGGTCGGCGAGATCATCGGCCGCGGCTTCTCGTCGGAAGAGATCACCGACGCCATCGAGCAGATCGTCGAGACCTATCTCGGCCTTCGGCTCGACCCACAAGAGAAATTCATCGACGCCTACCGCCGAGTCGGTCCCGCGCCGTTCAAGGAGGCGCTCTATGCTGGCGAAGCCAAGGCCGCTTGACCGTATTGGAGACGTCGATGACGGCATCGCCGCCAAAGCGGCGGGGCTCGATGCGCTCTATGGTCATCTGAAGCCGATCGAGATCATCGAACGCTCGGCCCGCGAACTGTTCCTCGACGAGATCGCGGCGGTGTCGTCGTTCGGCGCGGATTCGGCTGTGCTGCTGCACATGATCGCCAAGATCGACCGGACACTGCCGGTCATCTTCCTCGATACCGGCAAGCATTTCGAGGAGACGCTCGGCTATCGCGATGCGCTCGCCGCCGATTTCGGGCTGACCAACATAAGGGTGATCAAACCCGAGGAAGCGGCGCTCGAACGGATCGATCCGACGGGCAATCTGCATCAGAGCAACACCGACGCCTGCTGCGACGTGCGCAAGGTGGAGCCGCTGGCGCGCGGCGTCGCGCCATTTCGTGCCTGGCTCACCGGCCGCAAGCGTTTCCAGGCCGCGACGCGGGCAGCGCTGCCGGTGTTCGAGGCGGTCGGGCCGCGTATCCGCATCAATCCGCTGGCGCATTGGACGACATCGGACCAGGCGGATTACATGCGCGCGCATGCGCTGCGCGAAAATCCGTTGGTCGCCTACGGCTATCTGTCGATCGGCTGCTTCCCGTGCACGCAGCCGGTGCAGCCGGGCGAGGACGCGCGCAGCGGCCGCTGGGCCGGTCATGCCAAGACCGAGTGCGGCATTCACTTGTCGGGGCTGGAGAAGTCGCTGACCGACGCATCCCTTTAGGATATGCTGATATTCAGGTGAGGCTGGCCTGCAAATGGCAGCTTCCGGTGCTCGTGTACTTCAAGTACGCTCCGCTCGTCGCAGAGCGACCCCGGAAGCCGCCATTTTCGGCGCAGCCTGACCTGAATCTCAACATATCCTTGGTTCGTTTGACTGTTTAGGAACTTTTTGATGACTGGACCGACGACACCGGAGACCCGGCTCTGGACCCCTGCGGGTTTTCACGAGGATGAGTGGACGCATGCCGAAAGCGCCGATGCGCTGTCCGGCAACGGCCGCTTCATCCTGCCGTTGCAAGCCTTCCTCGATCTGGATCCGGAGGTGCGCCGCTCGGCCAAGGAACGGCTCGGTGTCCTGCTGCAGCCCGGTGATCAGCTCGAGAAGATTGCCGACCTGCTCGACCAGCTGTCGCTGGTGGCATTGGCCTTCCCGGCCTTCAGCGACGGCCGCTCCTTCTCCAAGGGAGAACTGCTGCGCCGCCGCTATCATTTCGAAGGTGCCGTTCGCGCCACCGGCCAGGTGCTGGTCGACCAACTGCCGCATATGCTGCGGCTGGGCTTCGACGAGTTCGAGATTTCCAATCCGGTGCTGTTGAAGCGCCTGGAGGAGGGCCGCACCGGCGGATTGGGACTTTACTACCAGCCAGCCGCCGTGCCGGAACCAAAAGGCCCGAAATACTCCTGGCGGCGCGTTCGCAGCAGCTGACGTTTCGGTAATTCCGCGCGTCTTTACATCAGTCGTGTTCAGGCCTTCTCTTGATCATCCGGAATAGAAAATCCGTGAACGATGGGGGAGGGGTCTTCATGCGTTACGACTATGTCATAGCCGGCGGTGGGCGCTTGCCGCACGGCCGTCATGATCGCCGAAAAGGCCGCTGACATGATCGGCGCTGCCCGATCGGAATTCCAGGCAGCGGCGCCCATAGCGCAGCGGTCCTTTTGTTCTTCTTGTTTTGACGCAATTGCCCAGGGAAAACGCTACGCGCCGTCCCTGGAATTGCTCAGGCCGCCGCCCGTGCCTCACGGAACGACACCAGCTTGCGGCGGTTTTCGTCCCACAACGCCAGTTTGACGCAGCGCAGGCTTTCGAGCAGCGTGACACGGCCGATGTCGCGCAGCTCGGGATAATCCCGCAGCACTTCCTGCAACCGGTAGCACGGCACCTTGGCGGAGAGGTGATGGACGTGATGGACACCGATGTTTCCGGTGAACCAGTTCAGCACCGGCGGGAGATCGTAATAGGACGATCCGTGCAAGGCAGCGTGTTGGAATTCCCAGTCGGCATCCTTCGCCCATTCCGTTTCCTCGAACTGGTGCTGGACATAGAACAGCCAGATGCCGGCCGAACCGGCGAGGATGACGATCGGCAGGTGGACCACCAGGAAAGCGCCTGGGCCGACGAACCAGATAAGGACGGCTGCTGCGACCGCGATGCCAAGATTGGTGGTCATCGACGACACCCAAGGGGTCAGGCCGCCGCGCATCATGCCGACGGGCAGCCTTTGTTCGAAGATGAACAGCCAGATCGGGCCAAGCCCGAACATCACCAGCGGGTGGCGATAGAGACGGTAGGCGAGGCGGCCCCGCCACGACATCTGCCGGTATTCTGCAACGGTCAGCGTCCGGATGTCGCCCATGCCGCGTTCGTCAAGATTGCCGGCGCTGGCGTGGTGCGTCGCGTGGGCGCGCCGCCAGCAATCGTAGGGCGTCAGCGTCAGGATGCCGAGCGCGCGGCCAATCCAGTCGTCCGCGTAGCGGTTGGCGAAGAAAGAGCCGTGGCCGCAATCGTGCTGGATCATGAAGATGCGTACCAGAAACCCGGCCGCGGGGAGGATGAGGATCAGTCCCCACCAATGGCCATAGGCATAGGCCGCCGAGGACAGTCCCCAGAGTATGGCGAATGGGATGAGGGTGATGGCGAGCTCGACGGCGCTGCGCCGCCTGTCAGGCTTCTTGTAGCGGGCGAGAATCTTCAGCCAGGCGCGCTTGCTGTTGGCGACCGCCTCAGGGGAAATCATGTTCATCAGGAAGCATAGGCGCGGTGCCTCGCCGCCGCAAGGCAACATCACGCAAAATTACTGTGCGTAATTGTCGCGTGGCTCGGCGGTCGAGCCAGCCAACCGCCAGCTTGACCTGTTGATTTCCGAGGGTCGGTTTCCCGTTGACGTCGATCGCTATTCGCGATCGAGGACGGGACAGCCGCGCTCGGTGCCAAAAGTCACGCGCACGCGGTCGCCACCCTGTCTGCCACGGACCGTGATCTCCCGGCGGCCGACGGACTCTATCCTTGCGCGGCGGATGCCCATTCGGTCTGCCTTGTCGAGAGCCCGGTCTTCCGTGCAGCCTCGTTGACGGCGGTCACGCCGGTCGTCGCGACGGGGGCCTTCGCAATCGTCGTAGGCGGGGTCGCAATCTTCCATGAGCTTCAGCCGCGGGCCATGTTTGCCCAATTGCAGTTGCAGATTGTCTGCTTGTGCTGGAAAGGCCGCCAAGGTGATGGCGCCGAGGCCGACAAGCGCCATCAGCGATGAGGTGATCGAAACCTTGCGCATTACGTCCTCCATTTGAACCACAACACATCTATCCTTAGATGGTTCGGCTCTCCCCGGCTATTGCCGATAGAAGGTTGGCTGCCAAGATCGATTGCTGTTACCGCCGGCGCCAGCCGATGTCACCGCGCTCCGCCCCATCGAGGCGGTCGAGCAGTTCTCTGAGCCGGTCGGGAATGTCGGCCTCGGTGCGGAAGGCCGGCAAGGTGCGCAGAAAGCGGGTCATCGCCTCGCCACCCAACTGGCGCCTGACCTCGATGGCCAGCACTTCTGCCTTTTCGCCCATGTTGCGGGTCATCATCTCAAAATCCTGTGTCGGCTTCGAAACTCCTCCAGCAAGGGAATGGTTCCCCCATCCTGCCTGTGTGGCAAGCAAAGGCGGCGGTTAAGGTAAAATTTAAATTAAAATCGAAATGTCTTGCCTGTCATTGTCCGGCCCTGGCCGGTGGCCTCCATAATCG
>NZ_RZQL01000335.1 GCF_003997935.1 Mesorhizobium sp. M7A.F.Ca.US.006.01.1.1 | reverse complement strand
GGCCGCAAGCGCGGAATTGAAGGCCTCCTTCTGCGCCGCCATGTCGCCGCCGCTGAAGGAAATCTTGCAGGTCACCTTGAGCTGGTCACAGGCCTTGGTGGCGCCGGCATTCCAGTCGAGCCAGAACGCATCCGATGGGCCGCCATGCGACAGCAGGTAGAAGGTCTTCTGGCCATCCTGCGCCAATGCCTGCGAGGCGAATGCGATGCCCGCGAACACAGTCGCGGCCGCTGCCAGTTTCAATCCGAACTTCAACACTGTAATTCCTCCCTTGTTGTTGCTTCCAAGCCGGATGCACCGCCGGCAAAGGGCGGCGCACAGCCGGTCAGAGACCGTTGGCGCGGAACTTGTCGTCGAGAAATTTCTTGGCCCTCGGCACGTCGTCTTCCGAAAGGTGTTCGATGATCACCGGGATGTTCGGGTTCTTCTGCGACAGGCGCTGCAGATAGAGGTCGTAGTTCAGCGAGCCGGTGCCCGGCGCGTTGAGGACCATCTCGCCAACGCCGCGGAAGGTGTGCGAGGCCAGCGCGTCGTCATCGCCGATGTCCGCATGCTTCTCGCTCTTGTCGTCGCCGGCCCGTGCGACATCCTTGGCATGCGCGATTTTGACCTTGTCGGCCAGCGTGTCGAACACCTGGTTCAGCACCTTGTCCATCTGGTCGATGTTGTGGCTTTCGAAGTAGTTGGTCGGATCCATCAGCAGGCCGAGGCCCGGATGGTCGACCTGCGCGAACATCCTCACCGTTTCCTCGACCGAGCCGACGACATTGTTGACGTAGGTTTCGAGCAGGAACATTGAGCCGTGGTCATAGGCTTCCTGCGCCAGTTCGGAGATCACCTTACGGCACATCTCAAAACCCTCTTCGGACTTGTTCTTGGGATCGCTCATCCACTCGCTCTCGGTGTTGTAGGTTCCGGTCTCCGAGATCACGTAAGGACTGCCGAGCTGGCGGGCGTTGCGGATGATTTCCTTCAGCCGATCGACATTCGCCTTGCGGTGCGCGAGGTCGGGATGAATGACATTGGTGTAGCCCGAGATGCAGCAGATCGGCAGGTCGTGGGCACGGAACGTGTCGCGAACCTTCTTGGCCTTATCCTTGGTGATCTGGCCGGCCGACAGATCGATATCCTTGAAATGAAGGTCGAGCTGCACGGTGTTGAAACCGTGGCCGCGAATTTTCTTCGCTGTCCCTTCGAGGCCGTACGGGAAATAGCCCGTGAAAATACCTGCCTGCATCATGGTGTGAATTCCTCCCTGTAAGCGATTCAGTTGTCTGGTGTTTCAGTTGCGGTGATCAGGTAGCGATTTCGGAAAGCTTGACCGTGCGGCCCTCGTCGATCGAGCGGTAGCCCGCCTCAACCAGCGCCATGGTCTTGACGTTGTCGGCGACCGACAACGCCGGCGGCGTGCCGGTCTTCACCGCGTGCTGGAGCTGTTCCATCACGCCGATAAAGGCATGCGGGAACCACATCGTGTCCCAGCTCGGGCTGACCCATTCGCCGCCGGTCGTCTCGGTCGAAGCGTAGGTCAGCGTCGAGGCAGCGCCGGTCGGCCAGCCGATGGTGCCCTTGGCGACACCCTTGGTGCCATCGACGCGCCAGTTGATGTGCTGGTCGTCCTTGTAGCCATCCCGGCGCGGACCGGACCAGACATCCTCCAGCGACACGGCAAGCACACCGGACGGGAAGCGCAGCGTCGACACCGTGATGCCGTCCGAGTGGTCGAATTTCGTGCGCGGATCCTTGCGTGTCAGCGTGGTGATCTCTGAGGGGTCACCGAACAGGAAGCGCAGCACATCGAGATGATGCACGCTCATATTGGCGAGCGTCAGTCGGTCATAATCCTCGAGGAAGCGCTGCCAATGCGGGATGGCGTGCATGTCGATCTGCGCGAAGACGATGTCGCCCAGCGCGCCGCTGTCGATGATCTGCTTCAAGACGCGCATCGACTGGTCGTAGCGCATGTTCTGATTGACCGAGAGGATCTTGCCGGCCTTGGCCGCCTCGTCACGCAGCTTGACCGCTTCCTCGACCGACAAGGCCAACGGCTTCTGCGCCAGGATTGCCTTGATGTGCTTCTGCTTCAGCGCGTGACGGATCAGCGCCGGCTGCAGGTCGGGCGGGAAAGCAAGATCGATGATCTCGACATTCTCGTCCTCGATCAGTTTTTCCGGCGTGTCGTGGACCGTGGGGATGCTCCAGCGCGTCGCCACCTTCTCGGCGCTGGCCCTGGTGCGCGAGGCGATTGCCACCACCGGGAATCCAGCTTCCTTGTAGGCGGCCAGATGGCACTCGGCCATGATCATGCCGGCGCCGACGCAGCCGATCTTGTATTCCTTCGTGCGGACCTTCACGTCCGGCTCGAAGCCCTTGCTTGCCATCTCTTCCTCCCGAAACTCATTCCTTGCGGCGGCCGTCATCGTGCCAACGCTCCGCCGCTCTGTTCGAAATAATGCACTCTGGCCGGCTCACAGGATATCGCCACCATGGCATCCGGCCGGATGTCGGGCTGGCCGCGCAGCAATGCCTTCAGCCGCGCCTGCCCGGCAGCGAGCGTCACCACGGTATAGCCGCCAAGCGGCTCGACCTCGAACACTCGCGCCGGGCGGCCCGAGCCCCCGTCCGCCCACGGCTTGACCTTGATGTCTTCCGGCCGCAGCCCGATCTCGATGGCATCCGCCGGCGCCGTCTTGTCCTTGATATGGATCGTGCCTTCGGCAGCCTCGACACCGTCCTCGCCGCGCACCGATCCCAATATGTTCATCATCGGCGAGCCAAGCAGCCTTGCCACATAGGTGCTGGCCGGGCGGTCGTAAATCTCTGCCGGCGTACCGATCTGCCTGATCTTGCCGTCCTCCAGGATGGCGATGCGGTCGGCGACCGACATCGCCTCTTCCTGATCATGCGTGACGTAGATCAGCGTCTTGCCGAGTTCGCGCTGGATGCGCTTCAGCTCGACGCGCGTTTCTTCGCGCAGCCTGGCGTCGAGCGCCGAGATCGGATCATCCATCAGATAGGCATTGGGATCGCGCACCAGAGCCCGCGCGATCGCCACACGCTGCCGCTCCCCGCCCGAAAGCTGTCCCGGCGGCTTGTGCAGGATGTGGCCGATATGCAGCTTCGCCGCGACGTCCGTGACCCGCCGCTTGATCTCGGCCTCGGCGACCCGGCGTTCGACCAGGGGAAAGCGGACATTTTCGAGCGCGCTCATATGCGGAAACAGCGCCAGGTTCTGGAACACCATCGCCACGTTGCGCTCGGCCGGCGACATCGCGTTGACCGGCCTGCCTCCGATCAGGACTTCACCGGTGTCAGGTGTCTCCAGCCCGAGCACCAGGCGCAGGATGGTCGACTTGCCTGACAGCGGCGGTCCGAAGAAGCAGAAGAACTCATTGTCGTTGACGGTGAACGAGGCGTCGTCGACGGCGAGTGTATTGCCGTAGCGTTTGGTCACATTACGGAAGACGATATCGGCCATCTCAACCTGCCTTCATCGCAAGGCCGGTAGCGGCGTCGAAGACGCGCACCGACGACGTAGTGGGAGCGATGACAGCGGTGTCGCCGATAGCCAGTCCGACATCATTGTCGAACACCGTTTTCACAGCCGCCTCGCCCTGGCCGAGATGAACGATGGTGCGCGCACCGATCCGTTCGACAAAGGTCACCGGCATTGCGAGGCCCTGCCCATTCTGCACCAACGTCGCCTGTTCCGGCCGGAATCCGTAAAGCACCTCGCCGCGCGCACCGCGCATGGCCGCCGCGAGTTCGCCCGGCAGCGGCGGCGTAACGCCCAACGGTCCGAGATCGACGACCAGCCCACGATCGCTCTCCGCCGGCCTGCCCTTGAGCAGGTTCATGCCCGGCGCCCCGATAAAGCGGGCGACGAAGACATTGGCCGGATCGTTGTAGACCTCGAGCGGCGTGCCGACCTGCTGCAGCACGCCATGGTCCATCACCGCGATGCGGTCGGCCATGGTCATCGCCTCGAGCTGGTCGTGGGTGACATAGACCATGGTCTGGCGGAACTGCCGCTGCAGCTGCTTCAGTTCGGTGCGCATGACGGCCCGGAAAGCGGCGTCGACATTGGAGAGCGGCTCGTCGAGCAGGAAGATCGCCGGCTCCATGATCGCCGAGCGGCCGATCGCCACCCGCTGCAAGATGTTGACCGACAGCCTGTCGGCCTTGCGGTCGAGCAGCGGCGTCAGTTGCAGCATTTCGGCGATGGCGCCGACGCGGCGGTCGGCCTCGGCTTTGGCAGCGCCTCGCATTTTCGGTCCATAGGCAAGGTTCTGGCGCACCGTCATATGCGTGAAGATGGCGTAGTTCTGGAAGACGAAGCCGACGCCGCGCCGGCCCATCGGCACGCCGGCCATGTCGCGCTCGCCAAACAGGATCTTGCCGCCGGTCGGCTCTTCCATGCCGGCGATCATGTTCATCGTCGTCGACTTGCCGCAGCCCGACGGGCCGAGCAGCGCCATGAACTCGCCATCGGCAATTGCCAGATCCATGGTCTTCAGCGCGGTGAAGTCGCCGAATTTCTTGACCAGGTTTTGCAGGTGAATGGCGCTCATGTCGGTACCTCGCGTGCCCGCGCCATGCGCTTCATGGCAAACACCGCGACGATCGACAGCACGACCAAAATGGCCAGCGCGATCGCCGCCACATAGCCCCAGATCAGGTCCTGCGTGGTGAGCTTGTAGATGTAGACCGAGATGGTTTCGGTGGCGACGCCGGGACCGCCGCCGGTCATGATGTAGAGCGTGTCGAAGATCTTGAAGTTCTCGATCACCCTGATCGCCAGCGCGATGATGATGATCGTCTTCATCTTCGGCAGCACGATGGTGACGAAGCGCTGCCACGGATTGGCGCCGAGCAGCGTCGCCGCCTTGATCTGGTCCTCCGGCACGCCGACCAGGCCGGCAAGCAGGATGAGGAACATCAGCGGCGTCCACTGCCAGATGTCGGCGACCATCACCGCGATCAGCGCCAGCGTCGGATCCGACAACCAGGCGATGGTGACGGGAGATCCGGTGAGCGACGACAAGATGTCGTTCACCGGGCCGCCCGACTGGAACAGCATGAAGAACATGTAGCCGGCCACCGCAGGCACCACCATCATCGGCATCAGCAGGATCGAATAGAAGACGCGCTTGCCCGGGAAATCGTCGGCAAACAGCGCCGCCAGCGCCAGCCCAAGCAGGAACTCCGCCGGCACGCAGACGATCATGACGATGGCCGTACGCTTCAGCGCACTCCAGAAGCGCGCGTCGGCGGCGAGATCGGTGTAGTTGGCAAAGCTGTTCCACATCGACCAGGCGTTCCACCAGCCGGTGCCCGACAGGGGCGACCAGTCGGTGACGCTGATGTAGAGCTGCATCAACAGCGGGAAGGCCGAGATGAACAGCACGAGGATCTGCGCAGGCAATGTCAGCCGGAAACCCAGCCTTGAGCCCTCATCGCGCGAAACCGGCTTTGCTCCGACGGCTTTCATCTCATCCTTGGAAGTCATGACAGTCACCGCGCTCATTGTTTGAGCGCCCCGAACGTCAACCCGCGCACCAGATGGCGTTGGATGGCGATACCCATGATGACCGGCGGCACGGCCGCGATCAGCCCAAGCGCCGCCTTGGCGCCATAGAGCTGTCCGGTCATCGAGGAGGACAGAGAGGCCATGTAGACCGGGATGGTCACCCATTCGCGCGTCGTCAGAAGCAGCGCGATCAGATAGTCCGACCAGTTGAGGATGAAGACGAAGAGCGCGGCACTGGCCAGCGGCGCGCGCATCATCGGCAGCGTGATGCGGGTGAAGACGCGCAGCCGCGAACAGCCTTCGACAAGCGCTGCCTCCTCGATCTCGCGCGGCATGTCGTCGAAGAAGGTCTTCATCAGCCAGAAGGCGAACGGCAAGGTGACGATGCCGTAGATCAGCGCCAGGCCCCACCAGCTGTCGGTGAAGTTGAGGAAAGCCCACATGATCATCACC
>NZ_RZQL01000334.1 GCF_003997935.1 Mesorhizobium sp. M7A.F.Ca.US.006.01.1.1 | reverse complement strand
GTCGACCAAGACGCGTTGGCAACTGGCCCGAGCCGAACGTATGGCGCGCGAGGTGATCGATTTCGGTGAAGCCGTCGAGCCTGAGCCCTGGGCAGGTTGGCGGCCATGCATGCCAGACATGCTTCCGGTAGTTGGCGCCGTTCCCAAAATCCCCGGTCTCTGGTGCAATTTTGGTCACGGCCATCAGGGATTTACCCTTGGACCCACAAGCGCCCGGCTATTCTCGGAACTGGCGGGCGGCAGGGCCGAAGATCAGGTGACTCAGGCTGTATCCCCTGTGCGATATCTCTGAACAACGGGGTCGCGGCTGAGCCGGATACCGCTTAGATCGAGCCCGCTTCGCATTGGAATGCGAATTCTCAAATCTCACCTCCTTCCAGATCCCGCCGGTAGGAGCCCAGATCGTGCTCCTGGGCCTCCGACCGGTCGTGTTGTCGGGACTTCAGCGAGTCACGCCCCAGTGCGCGATTACTTCGCCGATGCCTGCATCGCACTGAACAGATCGACCACGCTTTGCGGTGCGGTGTCGTCAAAAAACCGCTTTAGGTTCTGCTCGGTTTCTTGGGCCACCTTGCCGCTTCGTGGGAAGAGGTCGTTTTCGTAGACAGTGAGTGCGGCTTCGATCTCATCAGGATAGGCAAGGAGCGCTTGGGCAAGCTCCGCGCCATCAAGCATGGCGAGGTTCGCGCCTTCGCCAGAGAATGGGGACATCAGATGCGCGGCATCGCCGAGTAAAGTTGCGCCTGGCACCCGGCTCCAGCGATGACCAACCGGGAGCGCATAGATCGGTCGAAGCACTGGATCGGTGTCGCAGTCCGTGATGAGGGCAGTCAGCTGCGGAGCCCATCCTTCGAATTGCCCGGCGATATGAGCCAACCCAGCTTCAGCGTCACTGAAATCGATCGAAGCGATCCAGTCTTCCGGTTTGTTCAAGGCGACGTAGACATGCAGACTTCCGTCGGCATTGCGATGCGCCAGGATACCTTTGCCGGGCGCAACGGCCATCAGCGTGCCGCTGCCGATCGCCTCTGCGCTCGCCTTGTGGCGCGCGTCGCCATCGAAAAGGAATGTCTCGACGAAACACGTTCCTGTGTAGGCCGGCTTTGAATCAGAAAGCAGTGGACGGACCTTCGACCACGCGCCATCGGCCCCAATGACAAGGTTGCAGGTCACCTTTGAGCCGTCCATGAAGGTGATCTCATGGCGATTATCCTCGGTAGCTGCCACGGACGTGACCTTATGGTCCCAATGGATCATATCGGCCGGAATCGAATCGATCAGCATCTTGCGAAGCTCGCCCCGGTCCACTTCAGGACGCTCGCCGCTGTGGCTGCCCGGTCTGTCGAACAAGACATGGCAGTCCTTGTTGACAATCCGTTTTGCATCTTCGCCAGGACGGACGAGCTGAAGAAACGAGTCAAACAGACCTGCGCATTTGAGGGCGAGCTGACCGTTGTATGCGTGGATGTCGAGAAGTCCCCCCTGCGCTCTGGAGGCAGAGGAGGCGTCGGCTTCATAGACCGTGGCTGAAACGCCATGGACATGAAGAACGCGGGCAAGCGTGAGGCCACCAAGGCCCGCACCAATGATTGCAATACGATTTCGCATTTTTAGCGCTCCAATGCATCCGTCGGAATGACGGTTGCCATGAGCCCGACTTCTCGTCGGGCGGTTACTCTCGGAGACGCTGGCCGAACCGTGCTGTGCACAGTTGACGTGTACTCGACTGCCTGACGAAGGTGACAATGGTCAGGCAGTTGTTTTTCGCGACGGAGCCTAGAATAGGTCGGCTCCTTGCACGAAACAAGGTCCCGCTGCCCAGAAGCCACCCGGTTTATAGAAGGCCTTTCGCAGCCAATGTCCCGCAGTGGCGCGCTTGAAAGACAGGACAAAGGCTGGCCGGTTTACGATCTGACACGACTCCGATTATCAGGAGGAGCCGTTTTCCGCGTCCATTTCCGCTATATCCTGGAACCTGTCGGCAATCCTGGCGTGAACGCGTCCGCCGTTGGCTGCACCAATGGCAACCAGCACTTCATCGGCACCCGGTGCATCGGCGATCTGGAAGTTCGCGGTGATGAAATGCGAGCGCCTCCCGTTCTCGCTCTTGTGCATCATTGGCAGTGACAACAACGCCCCCGCGGCGTTTCTGGTGTTGCAGAATTCGAGATAGGTGGTGCCGCCGACGGCATCGCGGAACAGATTGCCAAAGCGCAGCGTGTGGATCAACGCCGAGGCGTGTTCGATTTCGCCATTGATACCGACGGCCGCGGCCTTGCCGTAGGATTCGATCTCGGCCGGCGGCATCAAGGCGGTCAGCCGCTGCGTAAGTTCGGCGCCGAGCCTGGGGGCGATGTCGATGATCTCGGGGCGAAGGTTTTCGACGAAGCCCCGTTCCATCCACGGGTTCTTCAACACGGCGGCGACGACGATCGATGTGACCGGTTTGCCAGCGACCTTGCCGCCCTCGATCCGAACCTCGTCGATGAAGGTGCAGACTTTCCTGATTTCCATTCGCGCCAACGGTCCTTCTGCCCAAACTCGAAAGGGCCAGGCTAGGAAGGCGCGCACCACGCGTCTTCCTCTGCTTCAGAGGAAAAACCGGATGTCCCGCTCTCGGAAGACGTGTAGCTTCACTCGGCCGCGAATTGCTTATATCGGCGCTCGCAGTGCCAACAGGAACAGATCGGTCAGCCGGAACAGTCGCACCAGTGAACCATCAGTCGCAAATCCTGTCGTTACGCGACGCCGCCAGCCTGATCGACTCAGGCGGCGATCTCAGCACGGTATTGCGTTATCTGGTGTTGGCCGCCTGCCGGCATGCCGGATGGACGATGGGGTCGATCATGAGCATCGACGCACCGCATGGCCATGCTTACGTGATCGTTCGCCATGACCCGACCTTGATCCAGCGGTCGCTCCCCGACCGCTGGGAACTCGCCACCAGCCCGTCGATCGTTGCCCTGCAACGCAACGAGGCCGTCTATATCAGGGATGCTCGGGTCTCGGAGGAGTTTCCTGGCTATCGCATGGAGGCTTTCGAACGCGACTACCGCAGCGTTCTGGTAATGCCGATGAGTTGCCTCGACGAGGCCGGAAGGCCGATGGTGCTCAGCGTCATCTCGCGAGAGATCATGGACGTCAGCGCCGACGATCTCGCCTTCATCGGGATGATCGTCCATCTCGGTGAAATCGCTGTCGAGAAACAGCACAAGCTGCGCGAGGAGAAGCGTGCATCGGAACGGCTCCAGCAGGCGCTCCAGGCACATACGTCGCTGCTGCAGCAGGCCTTGGCCGAAAGCTCGATGCCTTCGCTTGCCGGTAAGATCGCAGCATTGGTGCCCAACCCCGTCGTCGTGGTCGATTTCACCGCCAACCTGATCGTCGCCAGCCGCTCACCGAGCGAGAAGCATTTCGACGACGCGGCCTGGCAGCTTGCCGCCAGCACCAGCCTGCACCGGCAGATCATGAAGGTCGCGCGGTCGGCGGTGGATCAGCCGCACAGCGAGGCTCATACATTCTTCCTCGACGACGGCATGCGCCGTCTGCGTCTCACCGCGAAGATCGAACCGTTGAGCGTTGATGCCGAGGCTGTCGGGGCAATGGTCATCTTCACCATGCAGGAGCCCTTCAGCCAGCTCGACCTGCTCCTGCTCGACAGTGCCAAATTCGCGCTCAGCGTCCAGATGATGCGCAGCTTCATCCGCTTCCGATTCGAGACACGCACGCTGACGGAGTTGTTCATGGAGGTGGTCGAGCATCGCTGGCACGACCCCGCCGATGTAATGCAGCGGGCGCAGCGGCTTGGCGTAGGGCTGGCATCACCAAAGCAGATGATCCTCATCGATCTGCCTGAAGCCGCCCAAAGCAGCGCCGGACGTCTGGTCGATCCGCATCATGCGGTGATCCGGTTGCTGCAGCAGAACTCGGTCGCGGCTGACATCATCGTCGTCGACAATGGCCTCGTCTGCCTGATCCCGGCTGAGCTGGGCGAAGACAGGGACCGTATCGCCAAGCTGCTGCGCAAGGTTGCCGAGGAACTGGGGCGCCAATTCGGCCAGGAACCGTTCGTCGTTCTTTCCGGTCTCTGCACCAAACTTGCGGACTATCCCCCGGCATGGGATCGCTGCCGGCGCATGATCCGCATCGGACGCTCGTTCGGCCGGACCGGCGTCTTTGCCAGCCAGGATTTCGGCCCGCTGCCGATGCTGATCGCGGCCGCCGAGGTGGAGGATGTGCGGAGCTTCGTGCAGGACAGTGTCGGCGCCATCGCCGATCACGATGGCCAGCACGGCACCCCCTATATGGAGACGTTGTTCTCCTATCTGCGCGAAGGCTGCCGCAGCCAGGCCTGCGCTGATGCGATGGGGCTGCACGTGACCACCTTGCGGTACCGGCTGGCGCGCATCCAGGAACTGTTCGGTGTCGATCTCGATACCCCTGAGCGGCGCTTTGCTTTCGAGCTCGCCATCCGCTTGCGCGAGGTCATCGACAACCGCGATTCGGTCGAAAGATAGCATCGTTCCAGCCTCCGCCGTGCGGACTGTTTCCAGCTTGGGTATCTTCCCTGCCGTTTGCGTTGTTGTCCGCGATCCTTGCTCGCAAACACAGCAGCCTCTCTGCCTACTGTTCCTATCAACAGGAGGAAGAACGGCTGCAGGTCAGCGGCTAACGTCTCGCGCAATACGAAGAGGGAACACGAGGCCAGATGCTGACGACTCCACAGCCAACGATCGATCCGATTGCACTGAGAAGGGCATTCGGAACCTTCGTGACCGGCGTCACAGTCATCACCACCCGCGACGCCGATGGCACGCCGCGCGGCATGACGGCCAACTCCTTCACGTCGGTCTCGCTTGATCCGCCGCTGCTTCTGGTTTGCGTCGGCAAGGCCGCTGCCAGCTATGCCGCGTTCAACGCGTCCGACTCTTTCGCGGTCAATCTTTTGCATGAGGGGCAGACCGACGTCTCGGCGGTCTTCGCCTCGAAGGCGCACGACAAGTTCGGCTCGATCAGCCATGACCGTGTCCACACCGGGGCGCCGATCCTCAACGAATGCCTGACCTGGTTCGACTGCACCGTGCACAACCGCGTCGATGCCGGCGACCATGCCGTTCTCATCGGCGCCGTGCAGGCGTTTGGCACCAGTCCGTCGGCACCGCTCGGCTTTTGCCGCGGACGCTATGCCTCGGTGAAGGATCCACTGCCACCGGGCTGGCTTGCTTCCCACTCGATGATCGTCGGCTATTTGATCGAAGCCGAAGGCAACATCCTGTTGCGCGCCGACGGCAAGGGCGGCTGGGTGCTGCCCAGCGCCAAGAGCCGCAAGGCGGAAAACGAACTCAAGCTCGAAGGCGGCGACGCACTGACGCTGCTTCCGGATGAGACGTTTCTTTATTCCGTCTTCGATGTCGCCGACAGCGATCCCGGCTACCTCATCTATCGCGCCCGGCTCTCCGGCGCTTCCGCCGCCCTCACATTGCCCGCGGGATTCAAGTTCTTTCCGCTGGCGGACCTTCCCTATCAAGACATTCCGGCGCGCGAAATCCGCGCGCTGCTGCGCCGCTACAGCCGCGAGCGGCACGACGAGCGCTTCAGCATCTACATGGATTCGGGCGATGGCGGGCGTCTCGCCAGCATTGATGGCGGTTCGAAGCCATGGATGCAAAGCCCCAAGGACGCCGAACAGGAACAGCCATGAAGACGTCAGTCAAATCGATCGAGAATTCCCGCCAGCAGCTGTTCATCGGCGGCGGTTTCGTCGCACCGAAAGGCGGGCAATATATTCCAAGCTACGATCCAACGACCGCCAGGTCCTGGTATGAACTGGCCGAGGCCGACGCATCCGATGTCGATGCCGCTGTGGCCTCTGCGCGAGCAGCCTTTGCCGATCCGGCTTGGCGCCGCATGACCCAGACCGACCGCGGCAAGCTCGTCTATCGCCTGGCGGAACTGGTGTTCGAACATGCCGACGAGCTGGCGCTGATCGAGACACGCGACAATGGCAAGCTGCTCAAGGA
>NZ_RZQL01000333.1 GCF_003997935.1 Mesorhizobium sp. M7A.F.Ca.US.006.01.1.1 | reverse complement strand
GTATTACGGCGCAAAATCCAGTATTGTTCTTCTATAGGGACGCCACGGGGCGCTTTCAACGCGATGCGCTGCCGACTTCGTCCGATTTGGTCCAGTCGCGACCCTTTGTCTTCCTTCAATGCCCCTTTTTTCAGTCAATGTCTCTCTCGACGCCGCTCGTAAACCGAATAGCGCGTCGGGTGGCTGTCCTTTTCCCCGGCCGGGACGTCCTGCGCACTGACAATCCGCCAGGAATCAGGATCGATCGGCGGGAAATGCGCGTCGCCGTCGACCGCTGCCAGCACATGGGTGACATGCAGCCGATCGGCCAGCAGCATGGCCTGGGCATAGATTTCGCCGCCGCCGATGACGCACACCTCGTCCACATCGGCCATGCGGCTCGCGCGCACCGTCGCCAACTGGACCGCGGCTTCGAGCGAATGCGCCACCTCGACGCCCTCGGCGCGCCATGTCTTGTCGCGGGTGACGACGATGTTCAACCTGCCCGGCAGCGGCCGGCCGATGCCCTCATAGGTCTTGCGGCCCATGATGATGGGCTTGCCCATCGTATCGGCCCTGAAGCGCTTGAGATCGGTGGAGAGCCGCCACGGGAGCCCGCCGTCCCGCCCGATCACGCCGTTCTCGGCAATGGCAACGTAGATTCCGACGTGCATCAATTGCCGTCCGTTGGCTCGAGAATCAGGATGTCGATGTCGCGCTCGGGGTAGAAATCATCCGCCGTCATCTCGAAGGTCGTCGGTCCGGTCTTTTTGACATTGTCGCCGCAGAACGAGACCAGGGCTTTCGGATTGCCCTTGTCGATCGTCAGTTTGAACTTGCCGATCGTGCCGGTGGCCCAGTTGCCGCCGGTGGTCAGGATATAGGCGATGCGGTTCTCGACATATTTGGGGTAGCCGTCAGGGTCGTCCTTGGCCGCCTTGCGCACCGCATTTTCGAATGTGCCGTCCATGCAATACCGGGCCTTGTAGGCCGCGTACTGTCCCTGGAATTTGCCGTCGTAGAAGAAGCTGACTGAAGACGTGCCGCCGACGCTCGGTCTGTAGTGGTGGGAAACATGGACGTCCTTGTTGGCCGGAAAGGTCGAACGCCACCAGTAGGTCGAACGCAATTGCCAGAACGGCGTGTAGACCTTGGTCGCCTCGGTGCCGTCGCTGCCGGTGTCCTCGATGATGATGCCGCGATTGACCCAGTCATCGACAACCGCTTGCGGCAGCTTGGCCAGCGCCGCCTTCGCCGCCTCGCCGAAAGGATAGAACGGCACGTTTTGCGCCTTCAGCTCGGCGCTGATGTCGATGCCGAGCGCCAACACCTTCTGCTCGAGCTGCGGCTTGACGGCAACGCCGTCGATCGTCACCTCGAAGCCGAGGAAATTGTCGCTCTGGTTTTCGGCGATCGCCGGGATTTCTTCGGGATTGCCCGATATTTCGGGCATCGGGAAGGCGACAATGGCGTCGACATCCCTGTCGGTGTTGTTGTGGAAGACATAGTCGACCGTGACCTTTTCCGGCGAGATGAAAAGGTCCTCGCTTTGCATCGCTACGGCATCGCTGCGCGACAGGATCAGGCCGCCGGTGCCAAGTTCGGCAACCGAATCATTGGCGAAGGCGGGCGCTGGCGACAGGGCCAGCACGGCGGTCAGAATATATCGCAACATGGAAGCCCCTCGGCTGGAATGCTTGCAGGACCCTAGCCGTTTCAATCTGGCGTTCAAAGCCCTTCCGCATCCGCTAGTGCACCAAAAAGGGTCTGGAGCAAGAGGTCTGGACACGCAGCAGCAGTCCGGCCACGCGCCAACGCGGTCTGGACACGCGCCAGCGCGGTCTGGACTAACAGGTCCCGATCGGGCAGGAGTTCGCCCCATGCGCAAGCTTCTCGTCATCGGCATCGGCGCCGGCAATCCCGACCACATGACCGTTCAGGCCATATCAGGCCTGAACCAGGCGGATGTGCTGTTCATTCCCGACAAGGGCGCGAAGAAAAATGAACTGGCCGAACTGCGCCGGCGGATATGCGACCGCTTCGTCACCAATCCGAAGTCGCGCCGCGTCGAATTCGACGTGCCGGTGCGCGACCTGCCGGTAGAAGATGGGCCGGCGCCCTCCTACCGCTCGACCGTCGATGACTGGCACGAAGCCATCGCCGCCATTTACGAAGCCCTGATCCGCGACGAGATTGCAGGCGACGGCTGCGGTGCCTTCCTGATCTGGGGCGATCCTTCGCTCTACGACAGCGCGCTGCGCATCCTCGAGCGCGTGCGCCTGCGAGGCAATGTGGCGTTCGAGCTTGAGGTGATCCCCGGCATCACCGCCGTCCAGGCGCTTGCCGCCAGCCACAAGATGGCGCTGAACCGCATCGGCGATTCCGTCCTCATCACCACCGGCCGCCGCCTGACCGAGGAAGGCATGCCGGACAATGCCGGCAGCGCGGTCGTCCTGCTGGACGGCAAATGCGCCTTCAACACGCTGGACGACAAGGATGTCGTCATCCATTGGGGCGCCTATCTCGGAACGGAAGACGAGATCATTCTTTCCGGCCGCGTGGGCGATGTCGGTACCGAAATCGAAAAGGTCCGCGAGCAAGCCCGCCGGCAGAAGGGCTGGATCATGGACAGCTATTTGCTGCGCAAGCCCGGTGAAGAGCAATAAGTCCTACTCCCCTACTCCCCTACTCCCCTACTCCCTTCCCCTCACCCAGCATCAATCTCCGCCTGCAATGCCTCCATATGCGTCGCCGCCGCAGCAGAAGCCGCGCGCTCGATGGCGCGGAAGCGGCTGACTACTGCCAGGCCGACCGCCGTCAGCTGTGCGCCGCCGCCCTTGCGGCCGCCGGTCTGTGCCGCCACCAGCGGCTTGCCGAACACCCGGTTCATGTCCTCGACCAGATCCCAGGCATGCTTGTAGGACATCTCCATGCCGCGCGCGGCGGCCGAGATCGAGCCGAAGGCTGCGATCTGTTCCAGGAGTTCGATCTTGCCCGGCCCGACGCGCCCGTCGGGATCGAGATTTATCCGCAAGCTCAGCGACGGCATCATTCCTCTCCGCGGTCACACCCCAACCTCATACTAGAAGCTCCGTGGCGAAACCGCTATTCCAAAAAGACATAGCGGGATCATCCATCCGCCTCGGCAGGCAGGCCGGCGCCGGTGTTCGCCCGATCGAAGCTCACCGTCTTGATCACCGCGAAAACCTTACCGCCAAGATGAAGCTTCAGCGCCTGCCGCGACTGTTCGGTGATGCGGGCAAGCACGGTTGCGCCATTGCAGTCGATACCGACCTCAACGGCGGGTCCCTCGCCGGGGCTCATCGTGGTAATGGTTCCCGGCAGGATGTTGAGCGCGCTGAGACCCCTCGGCTTTTCGGTGGCGATCATCACATCGCGGGCGCGGATACGGATGCGCACCGGCGTACCTGCTTTCATCGCCAGCTGTGGCACCCGGAGCTCGCCTGCGGCCGACCTGAGCACGGTCATGCCGAAAGGCTCGTCGTGATGCAGCACCTTGGTGTCCAGCACGGCGCCCCCCTCGCCGCGCTCCTCAGCCGGCAACAGGTCGAGCCTTTGCATCACCGCCTCGGTCGGCCCGCTGGCAATGACATTGCCCTGCGCCAGCATCACCACGTCGCTGGCCAGCCTCGCCACTTCGGCGACCGAATGACTGACATAGACGATCGGGATTTTCGTCTCGTCGCGCAGCCTTTCGACATAGGGCAGGATTTCGGCCTTGCGCGCTTCGTCGAGCGAGGCCAGCGGTTCGTCCATGAGCAGCAGTCTGGGGCTGGCAAGCAATGCCCGGCCGATCGCCACGCGCTGTTTCTCGCCGCCCGAGAGCTTTGCCGGCCGCCTGTTCATGAGCGGCCCGATGCCGAGCAGGTCGACGACGGCGTCGATATCGGCGTAGCGTTCCGCCGGCGGCGTGAACCAGCGGCCGTAGCGCAGATTGCCGGCAACGCTCATATGAGGAAACAGCCGTGCGTCCTGGAAGACCATGCCGATGCGGCGCTTGTGCTTCGGCACGAAAATGCCGGCACCGGTATCGACCAGCACACGGCCGTCGACCTCGATGCGTCCCTTGTCGGGCCGGATCAGCCCGGCAATCATGTCGATCAGCGTCGTCTTGCCCGACCCAGACGCTCCGAACAGCGCCGTCAGCCGCCCGGCACTTTCGAAGCGGGCGTCGATGGCGAAACCACCCAGCCGATGACTGATGTCGACGAGAACGCTCATTCGATGTCCAGTCGCCGGCCGACGCGCCGCGCCAGCACCTCCGACGCCACAAGTGCTGCCATCGAAATGACGATGGAAATCAGCGTCAGGCGGAGCGCCCCTTCATCGCCACCCGGCACCTGCGTGAAGGTGTAGATCGCCGACGGCAATGTCTGCGTCTCATTGGGAATGTTGGAGACGAAGGTGATGGTGGCGCCGAACTCACCCATCGCCTTGGCGAAGGCCAGGATGGCGCCGGCAATCAGCCCAGGCAGGATCAACGGCAGCGTGATGGTGACGAACACCCACAGCGGATTGGCGCCGAGCGTTCCCGCCGCCGCTTCCATCTTGCGGTCCACCGCCTCGATCGACAACCGGATCGCCCGCACCATCAGCGGAAAGCCCATGACGCCGCAGGCCAGCGCCGCACCCGTCCAGCGGAAGGAAAAGACAATGCCGAAATGCTCTGCCAGGAAAGCGCCGGCCGGACCGCGCCGGCCGAAGGTGAGCAGCAGCAGGTAGCCGGTTACCACGGGCGGCAGGATCAGCGGCAGATGCACCAACCCGTTGAGAACGGTCTTGCCCCAGAATTGTCCCCGGGCAAGCAGCAGCGCGATCAAGATGCCCGGCGGCAGGCTGGCAAGCATCGCCACCGTTGCCACCTTGATGGACAGCCGGACCGCATTCCATTCGTCGGGAGTGAGGTCCAGCAGCCAGTTCATAATGTCAGATGAAGCCCCTGGAACTCAGTTGCTCGGCGCGAGCACGGTAAATCCCTGATCCTTGAACAGCGCGGCCGCCTTGGCCGACTGCAGGCATTTCAGGAAAGCCGGCGTATCCTTGTCCTTCGAATCGGCGGTCTGGGCAACCGGGTAGATGATCGGCGGATGCGAATCCTCCGGGAAGGTGCCGACCACCTTGACGCCCTTTTCGGCATGCGCGTCGGTGGCATAGACAATGCCGAGGGCGGCTTCGCCCGTCGAAACCAGCTTCAGCGCCGCGCGCACGTTCTCGGCCTGCGCCACCTTGCCCTCGACCGAGGACCAGACGCCGAGCGATTCAAGCGCGGCCTTGCCGTATTTGCCGGCCGGCACCGCCTTGAAATCGCCCATGGCGAGCTTGCCGTCGCCGATCAGCTTGGCGAGGTCAAAACCCTTCTCGATCCTGGTGTCGACCGCCGAGTCCTTCGGCGCCACCAGCACGATCTGATTGCCCAGCAGCTTCACTTCGGTGTCCGGCTTGGTCAGCTTCTTGTCGGAGAGATATTTCATCCAGTCGAGGTCGGCCGAGATGAAGACGTCGGCAGGCGCCCCGCCCTCGATCTGCTTGGCCAGCGCCGAGCTCGCGGCATAGGAGACGGTCGCCGCCTCGCCGACATCGGCCTCGCAGGCCTTGTTCACCGCGTCGAGCGCGTCCTTGAGGCTGGCCGCGGCAAACACCACCACCTTGTCTTCCGCATGTGCTGCCGGCACGACTGCCATCAGGGCCGCAGCGAAACCGCCAATGGCGATCACCCTCAATCCAAAACCTTTGCGCGTCATGGGAACTCTCCTCGGTTTGAAAGCCGATCAGCCCTAAGTCTCCGATCGATATATCCGTATGAATATAACAAGGGAAGGCCCGGCGCCTCATGAAAGCGTCTGTACGACACCAATTGTTCTGGTAAGACCGGCAAAGAAACCTTGGAAAGAAAACTCCGACGAAGATCAGCGCCCGCAACGATCGCCGAGATCGTCAAGGGAGCCACCACCTCGCATGTCAGGATCGACATCGGCGGCGGCGCCATCGTCACCGCCTCGATCACCAACGAGGCCGTCGCCGATCTCAAGCTTGAAAAGGGCAAGCAGGCCTATGCCGTGGTCAAAGCCTCGGACG